>BNUX01000033.1 GCA_025997675.1 Spirochaetia bacterium
GAACGGGCTGCGGGAAAAAAGAAAAACGTAGCATATCTGTGCACCTATACCCCCCTGGAGATACTGAGCGCCGCCGATGTTTCCCACATCCGTATGCTCCACGCAGGAAATCAGAAGGAGGTTAACTCCGGGGAAACCATTACCCAAAGTATCTTCTGTGATTTTACCAAGAGTATCCTGGGGAGTATGCAGGAAAACTATCCCCTCTATTCAAGCCTGGACAAGGTATACACCTTCTACACCTGTGATTGTATGCGAAAAACTGCGGAAGCCCTGGGGAACAATTTTATTCCCACCAGTATCTTTAATATGCCCCGGCTATTAGGCAACAAGGATTCGGAAAACTATCTGGTCACGGAGTTGGACGGCTTTGTGAAGGACCTGGAAAAACTTACCAAGGAAAAGGTAGATAGAAACAAGATTCGGGAAAACATAGCCCTCTACAATAAGGCCAGGAGGCTGATACGGGAAATCGCAGGGTACCGGAAACAATCCCTGCCGGCCATTTCCAGTTCCCAGTTTCAGGTCATAGCCCGGAGTTTTTACTACCTCCCGGTGGAGGACCTGCTCCCCCGGCTGGAAGAGATATTGGAACAGCTCAGGGCCTACAAAGCCCCGGAAGCCGGAGAGCGTCCCCTCCGGCTCATGCTGGCCGGGGGTATCATCGCCGATGGGGACAACAAGCTTACGAAACTTATTGAAGAAGGCAGTCCGGGGGTGCGAGTGGTAATAGAAGATAACTGCGCCGGCTACAGTCCCTTTGCCAAGGATGTCCCCGACACCGGGGGGGATGTCTTGCAGGACTTGGCCGCAGGATACCTGAACCAGGCCCCCTGCGCCCGGATGAAGCCCCTTTCGGACCGGGTTGATTTCTCCGCAAAACTGGCAGAGGAGTACGATGTGGACGGGGTCATTTTCTTTTTTATGAAATTCTGTCCCTGTTATGGAATTTCAAAAAATGATTTTGTCCATCGCTTCCAGGAGATGGGCATCCTGGTCCTGGAAATTCCCGGAGACTATTCCACCGGAGACGAGGGGCAGCTTAAAACCAGGCTGGAAGCATTTATCGAGGTACTTGAAGAAAGGAGGCTGACCCGTGTCTGAGGAAAAGAAAAAGGGGATAGAAGCCCAGTTGGAACATATACGCCACAGTAAAGATGTGGTGCACAAACACTCCCCGGGGGTGGGAAAAATCCTGGACTTGGCGGTAACCTATGTCTTTGACGCGGAGAAGGCCGCCGCCGGGGGAAAGAACGTGATCTGGACGGCGGGACTTGCGGAATGTCCCCTGTTTTATGCCTGCGGCGCCATACCCCTGGCCTTTACCGAAATGGGACGCCTGGGGAGCACCGAAGCGATTTCGATTTCCGAAGATATTTTCCAGCTCCCCCGGGAAACCTGTTCCATGGTCAAGGTAATCCTGGGGGAATTGTATCTGCGCCAAAAGTCCACCGCCCGGAGGCTTTTCTACAGCAGCCGTACCTGCGAGCCCTACAACATAGCCTTTGAGCTGGTACGGCAGCAGTTTGGCTTTGATATCCACGTCGATGATGTGGGGGTCAAGCCCGACGACATAAGCCCGGAGCGATACGAAATTCTGCTGAAGTATTACAAGGCCCAGCTTCGGCAGGCGGCGGCCTGGATATCCGGCGGAAAACCTCTGGACGAGGAAAAGCTCGGGGAGGAACTCAAGCGGTACAACCGAGCCATCCGTAAAGCCCGGACCATCATGAATCTGCGGAAACAGCATCCCACCTATATCCGCAGTCTGCCGGCCATGTTCATCCTCCTGGGGTCCAGCCATTATTTTGGCAAACCACAGGAATACGAAGAGGCCATTGATCTTATCATCGAGGAACTGAGCGCCCTGGAGCCGGGGGAGTACAACGATACGGTGGTCCCCCTGGTATGGAGCGGCGCCCGGGGCCAGGAGTTTGGGGTCTACGAGGCTATTGACGAGGCCGGGGGCAGCGTTCTGGGCTGGTGCATCCCCAACACCTTTGAGCGGGGCTTTGACGAAACTAAAACACCCCTGGACGCCCTGGTGGAATTTCAAATCGGCGGAAAGAACAGCGGTACTACCAGCCAGGCATGTCTGGTCATCGAAAACCAGGTTAAGAAATCCGACGCCAAGGGGCTTATCCTGTATGGCTACGTGGGCTGCTCCTTCGGCAGTATTGATATTGAGATGAAGCGGAACCACTTTAAGAAGCGGGACATCCCTTCCATCGCCATCGACGGGACCTTTCAGGTGGGCCCCCCCACGGGGCAGCTTATCACCCGGGTCAAGGCGTTTGTGGAAATGCTCTCGTAAAAAAATCCGGAATAATAAGGAAGGGATATGAACATTACGGAATATACCTTAAACGAAACCCAGAAAAGTACCTTTGGGGAAATCCCCGCCGTAGGGCTTGATATAGGTTCCCGGGCGACCAAGGGAGTGCTTCTTGCGGAGGGCAAAATTAAAGCCGCTTTGGTTCCCAGCGGGGTCTCTTCCAAGGAGACCGCCAACCGGGTGCTGGACATACTGCTCCGTGCGGGAAATATTCAAAAGACCGATGTGGAGTATCTGGTGGGAACCGGCTACGGACGTATCGCCCTGGAGATCGGGGACATCCACTCCCAGGTGTTAACGGAAATATCCTGTCACGCCATGGGGGCCTATGTGCTCAACCCCGGGACCAAGACGGTGATCGATATTGGGGGGCAGGACTCAAAGGCCATCAAGGTGGATAACTCGAACGGTAAGGTTATTGAATTTATCATGAACGATAAATGCGCCGCCGGGACGGGAAGGTTTCTTGAAAAAGTAGCGCAACTGTTGAACCTGACCCTGGAGGAACTGGGAGAATGTGCTTTGCAGGCGGTGAACCCTGCGGAGATCAGCAGCCAGTGCGTGGTCTTTGCGGAATCGGAGGTGATATCCCTCAAGGCCCGGGGGGTAAGCCGGGAGGATATTGCTGCGGGGATACATCTGGCCACAGCCCGACGGGTTAAGACGCTGCTCCGCAAGATTGGCCTGGAGCCTTCCATCCTCTTTACCGGCGGGGTTACCAATAACCAGGGAATGCGCAAGGCCCTGGAGGATGTGCTGGAAACCCAGTTGGCGGACGCCCCCTTTGACACCACCTTCGCCGGCGCATTGGGAGCGGCGGTATATGCCGGTCATTTTGCCGCAGAAAAGCAGGCGCATTACGCGGAGGGATTGTAAAATGAGTAAAACTAAAACGAAAAAAAGATTTTCCGACTATTTTTTCTTCAGCCTCATCGTCCCGGCGATACTGGTACTCCTCTGGCAGCTTGCCGCCGACAAAGGGCTGATCCGGGTCAATATCGTCCCCTCCCCCGAGGGGATCTGGGAATCTTTTTTAAAACAGGTGAGTAAAGGTACGCTGCAAAAGCATATCTTCGTCAGCCTGCGAAGGGTGCTTTTCGGCTATGCCCTGGGCGGGGTCTTGGGCATAGCCATCGGAACCCTGATGGGACTGTTCCGCCTCTTTGAGCGGGCAATGCGTTTCCTTATCGAGATCATGCGGCCCATCCCCATCGTGGCCTGGGTGCCGGTGTTGATCCTCTGGTCCGGAATTGGGGAACGATCCAAGATCATCGTCATCGCCATCGGAACCTTTTGGTCGGTGCTCCTCAACGTCATCGACGGCATCAGGCATGTGGACAAAAAATATCTCGAAGTTTCCACCCTGTTCATGAAGTCCCGGATTGCGGTGATCCGTAAGGTGGTACTTCCCGCCGCCACGCCGAGCATCTTTACGGGCCTGAGGATAGGCATCGGGGCGGCCTGGCTGAGCGTTATCGGCGCGGAACTTATCGCCGCCTCTTCGGGGCTGGGTTTTCTTATTTCCTTTTCCCGGGAACTGGCCCAGCCCGCGCCAATGCTGGTGGGGGTACTCACCATCGGTATCATCGGGTGGGTCATCAACCGCCTGATCCAATTGGCGGAACGCCATATCCTTAAATGGAACGTCAATATCAGGCAGGGGTAATCATGGGACAGCAAAATCTGGAAATTAGCCATCTGAACAAAACATTTGAACTCAAGGAGGGGCCGCTGCAGGTCCTTCAGGATATTAGCCTCTGCGTAAAGCAACAGGAATTTGTAAGCATCGTGGGCATCAGCGGATGCGGAAAAAGTACCCTGCTCCGTATCATTGCGGGGCTTGAAACCTACGAGGACGGATTGATACTGAACGATGGAAAGGAAATCCACGCCCCCGGGTATGACCGGGGAATGATCTTTCAGGAGTCCCGGCTGTTCCCCTGGCTTGTTGTTGAGGACAATGTGGCCTTCGGTATCGGTAAGGAAAACCAGAAGCGGCTCTCCAAAAAGGAAAAACAGGAACTGGTGCGGCAATACCTGGAACTTGTAGGACTGGAACAGTTTGCAAAGGCCTATCCCTACCAGCTTTCAGGGGGTATGCAGCAGCGGGTTTCCATCGTACGGGCACTGATTGAGGAGCCGGAGATTCTCCTGCTTGACGAACCCTTCGGCGCACTGGATGCCCTGACCAGGATACATATGCAGCATGAAGTTTTGCGTATATGGGAACACAAACGGATGACCATGCTCCTGGTTACCCACGATATTGACGAGGCTATCTATCTGGGCGACCGGGTGATCATCATGTCCGCCCGGCCCGGAACCATCAAACGGGAAATTGCGGTGGATCTTCCCCGGCCCCGCAACCGGAGTTCCGAAGGCTTCATCAGGATCCGTAAATCCATATTGCAGGAGTTCTTCGAGGACCAAAGCGTGGTGGAGGACTTTGCGATATGAACGGCGTTCGGGACCTGGGCGGCCTGATACGCCTGCGGGCCGGGAAAGACGGGGACAGAACCTTTCTCGTCGAACCGGACTCAGGGGAAACCCTGAGTTTCGGCGGGCTTGAGGAAAAGGTCCGGGCACTGGGTTCCCGTCTTGCCGCCTGGGGTTTTAAAAAGGGGGACCGGGCGGCCTGTATGGTCCGGAACGGAATCCGGGGCTCCGCAGCCTTTCTTGCGGTTACTGCGGCGGGGGGCGTGGCGGTTCCGGTGAGCCCCCGGAGCGCCCCACGGGAACTTGCCTTTCTGCTGGAACATTCGGGGGCCGCATGGCTCCTGGCGGAAACGGACGGGGATATTGAACAAAAATCAGGGGCCCATTTTCTGGAAGAACCGGAGCCGGGGCTGGGACTGTACCGCATAGAAAACGCCGGGGAAAAAAACGGGGAGAGGATCCCCGCAGATCTGGCCCTGCTCCTTTACACCTCGGGAACTACCGGGATCCCTAAGGGGGTCATGCTTACCCACGCCAACCTCCTCGCGGAATGTAACAACATACGCCTGGCCCACAACTTGACCAGGGAAGACAAGGCGCTCTGCCTCCTCCCGCTGAATCACATCAACGGCCTGGTGGTAACCCTGCTCACCCCCCTCTACACGGGTTTCCCGGTGGTGATGCCCCCCAAATTCAGCGCCGGCCATTTTTGGTCCTGGGTGCAGAACGAAGCGGTTACCTGGTTCAGTGCGGTACCCACCATTTACTCCATACTCCTGAGCCGGGAAATACCCTCCCCCGCCGCTTATCCCAAGCTGCGCTTTATGCGTTCCGCCTCCTCAGCCCTGCCGGAGGCGGTACTGGCAGCATTTGAGGAACAGACCGGGGTCCCCCTTATTGAATCCTACGGCATTACCGAAGGAGGAAGCCAGATCACCAGTAACCCCCTTCCGCCTGGGGCGCGCAAACCCGGTTCGGTGGGGCTGCCCTTTGGGGACGAGATACGGATAATCCGGGAGGAGGGCGGTGAGGCCCCTTTGGGGACCATCGGGGAGGTGGCGGTTCGGGGGAAGAACATCGCCTGCGCCTACTACAAAAACGAGGAGGCTACCCGGGAGAGCTTCCGGGACGGCTGGTTCCTGACGGGGGATCTGGGGTATTTCGACACGGATGGCTATCTCTATTTGCAGGGACGCCGGAAGGAACTGATCAACCGGGCGGGAGAAATGATAAGCCCCCGGGAGATCGACGAACTGCTCTACCGGATCCCCGGGATAGAACTGGCGGCGGCGGTGGGGGTTCCCCATCCCCTCTACGGGGAGGAGATCGTGGCTTTTATAAAACTCCGGGGGGACCTTTCCCCCTCTACCCTCAGCGAAGAAAGTATACGCGCGTTCCTTGCGGAACGGCTCAGCGCCTTTAAGGTACCCAGGCGTATTTATTATACCGACGACTTCCCCAAAGGGCCCAGCGGTAAAATCCAGCGGCTTAAGCTGGTTGACCGCTTTCAGGCATTGAAACCGGAAGAAAGGAAACGGTAGGATACAAACATGGCAGGAGAATATACGATTCAGTTGGACAGTTCGGGCTGCAAAGCCTGCGGGTATTGCAGTCTTGTATGCCCCCAAGAGGTCTACCAACAGGGAAAAGACCTTAACCGGCGGGGCTATCAGTTTTTTTACGCCGCCAACCCTTCGGCCTGCCTGGGCTGCATGCGCTGTTTTTACGTATGCCCGGATTTCTGCCTTGACGTGATCCCGAAGGAGACCCATGAAAAAGTGGTTTAACACCGGCAACGCGGCCATCACCGAAGGGGCCATCATTGCGGGGTGCCGGCTCTTTGCCGGATATCCCATCACCCCCGCCACGGAAATTGCGGAGAACATGTCCCGCAGGCTTCCAATGGTAGGGGGTTACTACCTCCAGGCGGAGGACGAGACCGCCGCCCTGCACATGGGCATAGGCGGCGCATTGGGGGGACTCAAGGCCATGACCGCCACCAGCGGCCCCGGATACGTACTCTTTGCGGACCCCTACGGCTGGGCCATCGGCAGCGAAGTACCGGTGGTCATTGTCAACGCCCAGCGGGTGGGACCGGTCAGCGGGATCACCGGCGCGCCGGGCCAGGGGGAATTCTACCTGAGCCGCTACCCCACCCACGGCGGCAATTTCGAGACCATCGTACTTGCCCCGGCGGGGGTGCAGGAAGCCTTCTCCATGACCGTGGAGGCCTTTGCCCTGGCGGAACGCTTCCGTACCCCGGTAACCATCCTGGCGGATCAGTTGGTAACCGACGGCTGGGAATCCTTTGAAACCCCGGAGACCGAAGAAGAACTGCGCAGCCTGGGCCTGGAAGTGATACCCCGCCGCATAAACCGGGGACCGGTTTTTTTCCCCGGTACCGACGAAATAGACCTGCCCCCGGTGGTGTTGGGAGCCGGTACCGGCGGGGCCTGCTCGGACTGGACCCCCACCGAGGAAGGCTACGATACCGAGGAAATCGATTCCCAGATGAAGCACGCCTACCGCTTGATACACAAGATTCTGAACCACCGGGAACTTATCGACCGCAGCGAGGTATACGGCCTGGAAGACGACCCCGCATTGATCCTGGTAAGCTACGGCAGCCCTTCACGGGTGGTACAAAGCGCGGTGAAAAAGGCCCGCGAGCGGGGGCTTCCGGTTGGGTACATCCGGCTGCGCTCCCTCTGGCCCTTCCAGGACGCCCTATTTTCCCGGCAGGCGGAATACCTGGTGGTGGAACTCAACATCGACGGGCAACTGGTTCGGGAAGTGGAACGGGCGGCGGGGCATAAGGCCCATTTTATCGGAAAATGCGGGGAACTCCCCACGGCGGCGGAACTGGCGGAGGCCGTGGATAGGATTCTCAGGGAAAAGGGGAACTAATGGACAGACTGGCGGAAAAATATTTACGGCCCCGGAAGATACCCAGCACCGCCTGCAGCGGCTGCGGCCTGGGGCAGGTGCAGAAAAAGGTTCTCCTGGCGATTGAACAACTGGACCTGGCCCCGGAGGAAGTGGTATGGGGAACCGGCATAGGCTGTGCGGGAAGACAGAGCTTTAACATCTGGAAGGGGGATAACTTTGCGGGAACCCACGGCAGGGTTTATGCCATTGCCGCAGGCCTGCGGGTAGCTCTGCCGGAAGACAAGCGGATCATCCTTTTTGCCGGAGACGGGGACGCCTTTGGCATCGGGTTCTCCCACCTGATGCACTGCGCCCGCCGCAACCTGGATTTGACGGTAATCGTGGCGGATAACTTCGGCTACCAGTCCACCGGCGGCCAGTACGGTTACACCACCCCCGACGGCTATGTTACCGATTCCAGCCCCTACGGCAACCACGAAGGCGGCTGGCTGCAAAAGGGGATCGATATCCTGGGGATACTCAAAGAAGCGGGGGCCACCTTTCTGGCCCGTCATTCCAGTCTCGAAGGGCCTGCGGCGGTGGACAGCATTAGAAAGGCAATTGAAAACCGGGGCTTCTCCCTGGTGCATATCATCTACCCCTGCGTTACCCATTTTGGCGCCGTATCCCTTAAAAGCAGGGACAAGAAGGAGATCTTCCGCTGGTTCGAGGGTCTTTTCAAAGAGAACGCCGGTCTCTATTTCAAAAGCGGCGTCTACCATGACGGAACCAACAGCCGCCCGGAATTCGCCGCCGCACTGAAAGCCTGGACCAAAGAACGGCAGGAGGAAGCGCAGCATGGCTGATACACGGAGCGAGATACTCATCAGCGGTTTTGGGGGACAGGGGGTGGTACTAACGGGCCGCATATTGGGATACGCAGCCGTGCTGGAGGGTTTGCGGGCTTCAATGCTGATAAGCCACGGTACGGAAACCCGGGGCGGGTATGTCCGCAGCCAGGTGGTTATCGCAGACGGGGACATCGACAGCCCCGTCGTAGAAAACCCGGATATTTTCTGCGCCCTTTCCCAGGCCTCCTATACCCGCTTCTTTCATCTGGCGAAAACCGGCGTCATCCTCTACGACCCGGACTTTGTCAAACCCGATGCCGGGGCGGCATTTCCCCCGCTTGCAATCCCCGCCCGGGCTCTGGCCGCCGAAAAGCTGGGAGCCGGCATCTACGCCAACATCATCATGCTGGGGGTAATTCTGCGGAAACTGGACCGGATACCCCTGGAAAAGGGCATTGCTGCGGTGGAAGCCATCGTTCCGCGTAACAAGGCGGAGAACCGGCGGGCCCTGGAAACAGGATACGATCAGACAGTTTTCCCCCGCCATGTTCACCGGAAGTCCGCCGTGGACCGTATCTCGTCGCAGTACTCACAGCGGTAGGTCCCCAGGGCAGGGTCCTCCAGGTGGAAGATGTGGGGTACGTAGGCTTCGGTGGAGGTGACGCACCGGGGGTTTTTGCAGATGAGGATATCCTCCACCCGCGCCGGCAGCTGGAGCTTTATCTTTTCGGTGATTATCTGGTTCTCAATAATATTAACGGTGATATCCGGATCGATAAGCCCCAGCAGTTCGTAGTTGATAGCAATGGTGTTGTCAATCTTGATAATATCCTTCTTGCCCATGTTCCGGGAATTGGCGTTCACCACAAACGCTACGTTATAGGGCGCCTTGCCCAGGCCCAGCCAGTTGAAGATACGGATGCCCTGGCCGGCCTTAATGTGATCAATAACGATGCCATTTTTTATTTTTGCTATGTTCAGCATTTCACACCACTCCTAGTATTGATGATAACAGGGCCATCCGCACGTACATGCCGTACTTGGCCTGCTTAAAATAGGCCGCCCGCCCGTCGGCGTCCACCTCCAGGGCAATCTCGTTGACCCGGGGCAGGGGGTGGAGGACAATCATATCATCACGGGCGGCGGCCATCTTTTCCCGGGTAAGGATGTAACTGTCCTTGAGGCGGATATAGTCCTCCTCGTTGAAAAATCGCTCCCGCTGAACCCGGGTCATGTAGAGTACGTCCAGTTCCCCCATCACCTTTTCCAGGCGATCCGTCTCCCGGTATTCCACCCCGGCCTTTTCCAGGACCCCCTGGGTAATGTAGCCGGGAACCTTGAGTTCCGGCGGGGAGATGAAAAGCATCCGTATCCCCCGGTAGCGGGACAGGGCCTTGGCTAGGGAATGAACGGTGCGGCCAAACTTGAGGTCCCCGCAGAAGCCCACGGTGAGCCCGTCAAAGCGCCCCCGCAAGCGCCGGATGGTCAGGAGGTCCGTCAGGGTCTGGGTGGGGTGGTGATGACCCCCGTCGCCGCCGTTCACCACCGGCACACCGGCGTAGCGGGAAGCCACGATGGCGGCGCCCTCCTTGGGGTTCCGCATCACAATGGCGTCGGCGTAGCAGGATACGGTCTTTATGGTATCCGCCAGGCTCTCCCCCTTGGCGGCGGAACTGGAGCCCGGCTCGGCGAACCCCAGACAGCTGCCCCCAAGCCGCAGCATGGCCGCCTCAAAACTTAAGCGGGTCCGGGTGCTGGGCTCGAAAAACAGGGTCGCCAGCAGCTTCCCCCGGCAGCTTTCCCGCAAATACTCAGGCTCCGCCTCCAGCCGTTCCGCCAAGGTAAAGAGCCCGTCCATTTCCTCCAGGCTGAAATCGCCGGGTTCCACCAGATGACGCCCGGTAAGCGCCGTTCTCTCTGAACGCATATCCCCTCCTCAAATAAGCAAAAAAAAACCGCCCAAAAGGCGGATAATCGTACCACATTAGGAAAAGGTAATCTACCTGGCTCAATGCCACTCGGCAATGACTCAATGCCACTTGGCAATGGCTCAATGCCACTCGGCAATGGCTCAATGCCACTTGGCAATGACTCAATGCCAGGTGGCAATGGCTCAATGCCACTTGGCAATGACTCAATGCCACTTGGCAATGGCTCAATGCCACTTGGCAATGACTCAATGTTCATTGGAATTGCTGAAAGGACAAGGAATCCTATTGACATTTCTCCTGTCCCGGATTATTTTATAGTAATTCCGATAGGATTTATATGATATATAAGGTAATTGAAGTCCCGGCGGTTTTAAGATACGGTTTCCTTATACAGATGGAGAGGAAGATGATTGTACTCAAAGGGGTATCCAAACGATACTTCGCCGGGTTTGCCGCCGTATCTGCGGTTGAAAAGGTTGACCTGACCATACCAAGCGGCAGTATTTTCGGGATTATCGGAAGAAGCGGGGCCGGTAAATCGACCCTGCTCCGGGTGATGAGCCTTTTGGAGGCCCCGGATAGCGGCGAGGTTTTTTATGGGGATGAACGGGTGGATATCCTTCAAGGGAATGAGCTTTTGCAAAGACGGCGGCGGATGGGTATGATTTTTCAGAACTTTAACCTCCTGGGGTCCCGGAATGTGACGGGGAATATCGCCTATCCCCTGGAAATCGCCGGGGTTACTAAAAAGCAGATACACGAGCGGGTTGATGAGCTCCTGGAACTGGTGGATATCCGGGACAAGCGCCGGGCGCGGCTCCGGGAGCTTTCCGGCGGGCAGAAACAGCGGGTGGCCATAGCCCGTGCCCTGGCGGCGAAACCGGAGGTGCTGTTCTGCGACGAGGCAACCAGCGCCCTGGACCCCCAGACCACCCGGTCCATTCTGGCCCTGATCCGGGACCTGCACGGCAAGCTTGGGCTTACGGTGGTCCTCATCACCCATCAAATGGAAGTTATCCGGGCGGTGTGTCAGGAAGTGGCGGTGATGGAGGCGGGGCGCATCGTGGAAACAGGCAGCGTGGAGGCGGTGTTTGAGGCTCCTCAAACCACGGCGGCAAAGGAGATGATCCATGGATAGGGATAAGTTCATGGCCCTTCTCGCCTTCCTCCCCCAGGCCACGACGGAAACGGTCTACATGACCCTGGCCTCCGCCCTCTTCGCCTGCATCCTGGGCTTCCCCCTTGGCGCATTCCTCTACAGCACCTCCCCTGCGGGCCTCACCCCACGGGGCATCCTGTATAATGTACTCTCCCGGATCGTGAATCTTTTCCGTTCCCTTCCATTTATCATCCTGATGATCCTTCTCATCCCCCTGTCCCGGTTCATCATCGGCACCAGCATCGGCCCCACGGCGGTGATCATCCCCCTGTCCATTGCCGCCGCCCCCTTCGTAGCCCGGATCGCCGAGGCTGCCCTGTCGGAAGTGGACAGCGGGGTGCTGGTTGCGGCAAAGGCCATGGGGTCCACCAATATGCAGATCATCCGGAAGGTGCTGATCCCCGAGGCTTTGCCGGCCCTGGTTTCCGGCCTTGCCCTGACCATCATCAACCTCATTGGCTATTCAGCCATGGCGGGGGCTATCGGCGGCGGCGGGCTGGGGGCGCTGGCCATAAACTACGGCTATTACCGGTTCAGGACCGACGTGACCATCGCGGCGGTGATCATCATCCTTATCTTGGTGGAGGCGGTGCAGCTTACCGGAACGGCAATCAGCCGCAGTTTACTATCGAAACGGTGAACTTCCTACGGGGGGTCATTGTTATATATTTTTATTAATTCTATAGGAGGAATTAAGATGAAGAAGACGATTGTAAGCCTGCTCGTTGCGGGCGCCCTGGTTCTCGGCCTGAGCCTGCCGGTGTATGCGGGCGGCAAAAAGGACGCCGGAAGCGTGACCCTGACCGTGGGAGCCACCCCGGTTCCCCACGCGGAACTGCTCAACCTGGTAAAGGGTGACCTTGCCGCCCAGGGAATCACCCTCAGGGTGGTGGACTTCACCGACTACGTGACCCCCAACACGGCGCTTATCGCCGGGGACCTGGACGCCAACTTCCACCAGCACATTCCCTTCCTGGAGACTAATCCCGAATGGGTCGCCGCGCTGACCGCCGCCTTTGGCGTTCACATTGAACCCTTCGGCCTCTATTCCCGGTCCATTAAGAGCCTTGCGGAGTTGAAGGACGGTGCCACCATTGCTATCCCCAACGATCCCAGTAACGGCGGGCGGGCCTTGCTGCTCTTGGCGGCCAACGGGATCATCACCCTCAAGGACGGGGTCGGGATCACCGCCACCATCCAGGACATCACCGCCAACCCCAAGAACCTCAAGTTCCGGGAGCTTGAGGCCGCCCAGCTTCCCCGGTCCCTGGATGACGTGGACGCCGCGACCATCAACGGCAACTACGCCCTGGAAGCGGGGCTCAACCCCTCCCGGGATTCCATCATCATCGAGGGCGCCGAATCCCCCTACGTGAATATCGTGGTGGTGAAGAAGGGTAACGAAACCGATCCCCGGATTGTGGCATTGAAAGCGGCGCTACGCTCACCGAAGGTT
Organism: Spirochaetia bacterium; assembly: GCA_025997675.1. GTDB lineage: Bacteria > Spirochaetota > Spirochaetia > Treponematales > Breznakiellaceae > Termitinema. The sequence goes on from BNUX01000033.1 coordinate 13,037, forward strand.
AAGGACTATATTACCAAGACCTGGAATGACGGGAGCGTGGTGGCGATTTTCTAGCATTGTTGACCCACGGTGGAAGCTGCGGCGACCGCCGTGGAGGCTGCGCCGACCGACGCCAAACCGTCTATTGCACTAGGATATAAGATTTTTTTCCTTGGCTTTTCCGCCAACCCATGCTATACTCTTCCTATGGCAACTCCTAAACAAGAACTTCGTAAAACCCTCCGGAAACAGCTTGCGGCCCTGGAGCCCGCAGTGTACAAGGAGGAAGGAATCCGGGCGACGGGCCACATGGCCGCCTTTCCGGCATGGCGCAACGCCAAAACGGTGCTGCTCTTCCTTGACGCCCCCGGTGAAATCGACACGGCGCCCCTTTTGAACCTGGCCTTTACGCAGGGGAAAAAGGTCTTTCTTCCCAAGTGTGAGGGGGAAATCGCCCGGTTTTGGCACATCACGTCCGCCCTGGGCCCCTGGCAAACCGGCGCCTTCGACATCCGGGAACCCCTGCTGGAGGGTCCGGTCCTGCCCGAGGAATTCCCCTCTCTGGCCGGGGACTCGGTGAAACCGGGGGATCCTCCGGCCCTTATGGTGGTGCCCGGCATGGCCTTCGACCGGCAGGGCAACCGCATGGGCCACGGCAAGGGCTACTACGACCGCTTCTTCGCCCGGCTGGACGAATTGGCGGTTCCCTACGTCCGGGTGGCCCTCTGCCTGGAGCAACAGGTAATCGCCCGGGTGCCGACCGAGCCCTGGGATAAACCGATGGATGCCATCTGTACCGGCGCCGGTCTTTTTGTTATACTATAAGGTGAAGTATACACAAAAGGCGGAACAGCATGGGACGGATAAAAAGCGCCCTGGAATTGGCCCTGGAAAGGACCGAGTCCGTAAAGAGCGATAAGGGCAGCATCGATCAGTTTGAGGCAAAACAGCGGGGGAAAAAGCTGGCCAACGCTTTTCTGGAGAACCCTAAGGACGGGCTGGAGGGGGAATTGAAAAAGACCCCCAAGGAAGAGTTAGGCGCCTTGAAACAGGGCATATTCGACGTACTCATCGCCCAGGTTACCCTTCCGTTTACGAAGGACGACGAGAAGCGGATCGAGGTCGCCGGGAAGGGCCTTCAGGCGGTGATACCCGGCCCCCAGTTCGGGATGCTCTACAAGCAGTTCCTCCAGGCCGTTTCCCAATACCTGGGCGAGATGGCCCACTACGATGAGGCTATACGCCGGCAGTACGCCCCTAAGCTGCGCCAAAAGGAAGAGGAACTGACCCGGCGCTATGGCAGGGCGGTGAAGATTGATCCCCTCCAGGACCCGGAATTCCTGGCCTATTACAACCAGAACATGAATGCCCTCAAGGGGAACTACCAGGCGTTGGCGGATCAGGTCAGGGAGCAGGCAACGGAGCTGTTTGAAGGGCGGTAATTCTCGGCCCGGACAGCGCTAAAGCATAGGGTTCGATGTAGATAAGCTCCGTGCCTAAAAACCCCAGCCGTACAAAGAGTCCCTCGTCCCCGCCGCCGGTGTTTTCCATTCCCGCAAAGACAAAATTCCCCAGGGACCAGAAGATAGGCTTCCCTTCAATCCACTCAAAACCCTGGACGATGTGGGGATGGGAGCCAATGATGATGTCCGCCCCGGCTTTTATCAGGTCCGTATATAAGGCCCGGGTCCGGGCATCCGGCGCGGTGGTCCACTCATTACCGCCGTGGAAGAACACCACATCCAGGGCCTCCGCGGAAAACTGCTCACCCAGCAAGGCTGCCCCTCCCCTTCCGGCGTGGAGTATCCCCGGCGTGTTTTCCCCTGCGGCTATGGATAGGCCGTCCCAGCCGCTTGCTTCACGGGGAAAGGAGGCTATGCCAAAGACGTGAACCGGTGGGACCTTATCCCTGGTAAACACAAAGGGCGCGGCGGCGGCTAAGAGGTCCCGTCCCGCGCCGAGTGTGCCGATACCGGCGGTTTCCAGATGGATCAAGGTGTCCAGGAAGGCGTCGGGGCCGAAATCGTAGCTGTGGTTATTGGCCAGGAGTACCGCGTCAATTCCGGCGTCCCTCAAAGCCCCGGCCATTACCGGGGGGAAGCGGAAGTTGTAGGTTTTCTCCACCCTGCTCCCCCGGTCGCTCAGGGCCCCCTCCAGGTTCACGACGGCAAGGTCCGCTGCAGCAAGCAGCCCGGCGGTTTCCCCGAAGATTCCCCCCGGCCCTTCCCGGAGGAGGATGTCGCCGGCCCCCCGGCCCAGCATCAGGTCACCGGCGGCGGCAAGCCAGAAGAGTTCCGGGGCGGTCTCCAGCAACGGATTCGGCGCCGAACCCAGCCGCGCCGTTGGGAACCGCACCCTGGTTTCCCAAACCAGAGGGTATCCTTCATCCCCCACCGAAAGGCCGTCCACCCGGAGGGCTATCCCCGGGGCAGCCAGTTCCCGCAGGGGCACCAGGGTCTCCTCCCCCGCCAAGCAGGCCGCAAGGGTGGTCTCCCTCCTGCCTTCCGCCGGGGCATCAACGCGGGGAACCAGGTAGGTCCGGGCTACCACCGTAAAGTCTTCCCCACCGGAATCTTCGGCCTCAAAACCCCAGCAGGAATAGAGTTCCAAAACCAGGTCCGCTTCGGCGGTCTCCAGCGGCTTCGACCGCCCACAGGACACGAAGACGAGGAGAATTGGTATTAAAAGGACGGAAAGCTTCCTGGACAGGCGCGTTTTCGCTTTAGCTCTCAGACCTTTTTGGTGATAAAGTCACTTTTAAGGCACCGGGCGCATATCTTCAGGGTGACCGTGGTACCCTGAAGCTCGGTCTTTACCTTATGTAAATTCGGCTTCCAGGTGCGGCGGGTATGATTCTTGGCGTGGCTCACCTTGTTGCCGGTGATGGTGTGTTTTCCACAAATATCGCAGGTACGGGACATATAAACCTTCCTTGAAGGTAGAAGTATATCGGAAAATAAAAATAATGTAAAGAGGCAATTCTCGTACTTAAGACTCCGGGGACTTTTTCCGATAGTAGTGATGAGGAGTCTCCTATGGTGCAGAGAAAATCGTTCTCCCTTGTCGTTGCCGTTTTTGTTTTTGGCGCTTTGCATCTTTGGGCGGGGGATACCGCATCCTTTGTGGATCTTGGATTTTCTCCGAACGGGAAGGTGTATGTGTTCGGCCAGTATGGGGTAAAAGCGATTACCCTCTTACCCTGGGCGGATTTAGCGGTGGTTGATGTGTCCATGAACGATTTTATGCCCGGCGGCAGGGTTTCCCTTACCCACACTCAGCCCATTAGCCCGGGGCAGGATGGTTCCGGAGTCCTGCACCAGCTTCTTTCCCAGAACAACGCCCTGACAGCCAAGTTTGAGATCAATTTTCTTCAGCAGGGGTATCCCCTCTATATTGCTCCGGAAAGGGCAGAGCAGACCCCCATCGAATTTCGGGATTTCCAGACCGGCGCCTCCTACCGGGCCTCCCTAACGCAGCAGATCGAGGGCAGCGGAAGTACATTGGTATCATCCTTCCATATTAATCTTGAGAAAACCGGTCCGGGGGGGACCAGGAAGTCCTATATCGTAGGTACCCCTCGGTTAAAACGGCCGCTTATCACATCCTATGGTGTCCGGAAAGTGATACGCGCCCCAAAGGATGATTCGCTTATCTTCGTAATAGAGATACGGAAACCCAATGATGGGGGCTTTGACATTCGCTACATGGTGGAAGCCATAAAACCGGACTAGAAAATATTTTTGACTAAAGCAAAGAATCCTCCTCCGGCATAATCCGGGCGGAGGCATCTATGTCAAAGATTACGAAGTCGATTTTTTGGGGAGTCTTACTAATTCTGGCCTTCGCTGCCTGTACCTGTTCCACCGAACAGGCCATACAGAAGGTTCTGGGGACCGGCACGGAAACCCCGGTATTCCTGGGGGTCAAGGCACTTTCCGCCCGGGTTATCCGGTTTGATTTCTCCAACCCCGTCAAGGTATCGTCCATCAATTTTGATCCGCCCCTGGAGATCCGGTCCATCGAAGATAGCTTCACACAGGAGGGAGCAGCGGTAGCGGTGAATCTGACAGAGGCCCTGGGTGAGGGCGAGAGGTTCGTGGCGGACCTGCTGGTGGAGGATGAACGGGGAAATACCCTGGGGGTGCTGATTTCCTTCCGTTCCCGGAATGAGCGGATGCCGGGGCTCTTAATCACGGAACTCCGTACGGAATACGCCAAACCCAAGGTGGAATTTGTGGAGATTAAGACCCTTAGCGCGGGAAACCTGGGGGCGATCCGGCTCTTTACCGCCGGGACGAGCATGACCGAGCCGGTCTTCGAGTTCCCCCCGGTGGAGGTAGCCGCCGGGCAGTACCTGGTACTACACCTGCGGACCCTGGATCCTGCCAGCGTGAACGAAACCGGCGTTAATCTGGCGCTTTCTCCGGGGACCGAGGCGTTTCCGGATACCCGGGACTTCTGGGTTCCCGGGGCGCTTAAACGGCTGCGGAAAACCGACGCGGTTTTGCTGCTGGATCAGGACGGTGCGGTATTGGACGGGGTATTGCTCAGCGAAAACCCCGATACCCCTTGGAAGGAAGCCATGAACCAGGCGGCGGCTCAGCTGACTGCCCGGGAGGCATGGCTAAGCCCTGCGGTCCCCACCAAGGGGACCACCGCCACCAGGACTATCTGCCGGGACGAGACCACCGCCGATACGAATAGCGCCGCCGACTGGTACATCACCGGCCGCAGCCAGGCCAGTCCGGGAAAGCCGAATAGCGCCGAACGGTACGCGCCTGAACTATAGAAGGTCTTTGAAGAATTTGATGATCCCCTGCTTGGGTACGGTACCGGACCGTTGATCCCGGACTTCGCCATCCTTGTAGAGAACCAGGGTCGGGACGGTCATCACGTGATGCTGTTCCGCCAGTTCCGGCTGCTCATCGACGTTTACCTTGACAATTTTCAAGCGGCCTTCGTATTCGACGGCGATGTCCTCCAGCATAGGAGCTATCATCTTACAGGGGCCGCACCAGACGGCCCAAAAATCAATCAAAACCGGGATTGGGGAACGTACCACCTCGGCGTCAAAATTATCCTTGGTTATCGCTGCTTCACTACTCATAGACAAACCTCCCTGCTTGTAATACATAAAATTTACTCAATTTAACGGGAATTGACAACAAAAAACGGGACCATCCTTTGCCGCCGATTGCTTTTTTCGAGGTTTTCCGGCAGGATTTTCACATGGATATTTATACAGAGGTCTGCCCCGTGGGGTTTACTGCGATTGATGAATCCGGGTGTTTGACCATGGCGGCGGCCTTTGACTATTTTCAGGAGACGGCTATTCGGCATGCGGAGGCGCTGGGGGTCGGCAGGGCGCCTATGGCGGAAATTGGGCAGGGCTGGGTACTGTCCCGAATGTCGGTGCTCATGGAGCGGCGGCCCCGGCAGGAGGAGCGGATCACGGTCAGGACCTGGCCCCGTGGCGGGGAGAAGTTGTTTGCCATCCGGGATTTTGATATACGGGATGGGGCGGACACCCCTATTGTGCGGGCCAGAAGCTGCTGGCTTATCGTGGATATGGAAAAGCGGCGGCCCCTGCGGCCCCAGGCAACTATGGAGAAGCTTCCCCTGAATCCGGGCCTGGATAGTCTGCCCGGCGGCGGGAGCGGCCTGGACACCTGGCCGGAGGCTCTGAAAGCCGGGTCACGAAGAGCGGCTTATTCGGATATAGACTTCAACGGGCACGTGAACAATGCCCGGTATGTGGAGTGGATTCAGGATATCAGCGACCGGGATTCTCTGATAGCGGCAAAAACCATGCGGTTGGATATCAACTACCTGAGCGAGGTTAAATTGGGGGAAACCATAGAGCTGTGGACCGCCCCACTCCGGAGCCCCTCCGGGGAGAACGGCGTGTCCATTGAGGGACGGCGCACCGCAAGCACCGGCAATGGGAACGCAGCATTTCGGGCGGAACTGCGGCTTGACCCTCTTGGTTAGTAACCCACCCGGACACCCAGGTCTATCCCAAAACCTACCCCTTGAAACGTTTCGATAAACTGCGGGGATTGGGTTGATATTCCAATAGTGAGCTCAAGGGCCCGGAAGTTCAGGGTCAGGGCCGCCCGCTGTTTCCAAGTCAGGTCTTCATAATGGGTACCAAGGTCCAGTATTACAACCTCCCTCAGATTAAACTCTCCGGTCAAAGCGAAATCCCCATAGACCGAAACCGGGGTATCGTAGATGGTATTGAAAACCAGGGCTACTTCCGGTTTAAGGGTAAAAAGCCATTTATAAAAAGGCCGGTAGACCGCATTAACGCCGAGCTTAAAGGGACGGAACAGCACCTTATTGCCGGTACCTGAAACACCCCGGGAATAGGTATCCTTAAGCTCCGCCGTTAAAAGCGGAATATGGGTTATGGTACCCCCGATAAGGAGGTTGCGAAACAGGGGATACTCCCCCCGCAGGGACAGATCCAGCCCACCCTTCCGGAGCATACTTAAGAGGTCCGTATCGCCGGAAGGAGCAAGGGGAAGGGGGGTATATATTTCGGTTTCGTTCACGTATACCAGGGGCAAAAAATAGGATGGGCGAACCGTAAGGGTCCACCGCCTGATCCTTGTGGAAAACCAAAGCCCGGCTTCCAGAAAAGATGCAGAGCCATGATCAAGGTCAACAGAAGGGGGTATTTTAAACTGTCCAATAGAATTTATGCCGGTAAACAGACCAATCTTGAAGTTCACCCCCAGGTTAAAATTAAGGTAAGCGCTTTCGTGGATATTAAAAAACGCCCCTAATCTATTATCAAGGTCAAAAACCATGTCGGACCAATCCGGGGTGACAACATCCTTGAAGACATCCAATGCCCCCCGATAGCTGCCGGTATAGGGGATGCCCAAGTCAAAGCCCAATTCAACAAGACGACGGGGGCTATCCTGAGCCCGGAGGGATAGGGCGGAGAAGAACAGTACTATAGCGGCTATTTTTTTCATTACTACCAATATATCTCAATTTTTGAAAAAATATAAGCGCAAATATCCCCGTCAACTCATTTCTTCCGGAATCGCCCTCCGGAGTTCCCGGCGGTCTATACCCCAATTCCGGCCAAAACGTTTGAAAAGACGATCCGATAGGGCCATAAAGAGGTCAAAAACAGGGGCTTGGGGAGGAAAAAATTGGTCTATTATCGTTTCAAATGTACCACGATTGACGATAAGTTCCCAAAAGCGGGCGAAATTTTTGATCCGCTCCATATCGCGTTCGGGTATAGCGGCGGTTTCCAGGACTTCATAGGGTGGTTTCGGGTTAAAACGCATCCCATAGGGTTCGATATGCCGGTTTATGGCGGTTCCACTCAGGCATTTCAGTATGCCAAGCTGGATTTCCGCAGGCCGGACCTTCCAAAGCCGGTCGAAGCCTTGGGCAAAGGATTGCATGTCCTCACCGGGAAGCCCCGCGATAAGATCGGCGTGAACAATGGCATTGGTTTCCCGGCGCAAAAAGTCCAGGGTTTCCAGTTCCCTTTCGGGATCCCCGGGCCTTCCAATCAGAAGGGCGGTTTGAGGGTTCAAGGTCTGTATACCCAGTTCCAACCGAAGGCTAAGCGGGGGAAACCGGGTGAGTAGTTCCCGCAAATCCGGGGGAAACCTTGAGGGGACCATCTCGAGGTGGACATACATGGAGGGCTGTAAACGTTCCAGAAAGAACTCCAGGATGGTCCTTGCCCGTGTTATGTCCAGGTTAAAGGTCCGGTCCAGAAACTTGAAGCTCCGTGCCCCCCGGATGATGAGGGTTTCCATTTCCGCAAGGAATTGGTCCAGGGAAAATTCCCGCACCCCAGGGGTAGCACTGCTCAGGCAGAACTCACAGCCGTAGGGACAGCCCCGGGATGCCTCTACATAGGTGAGCTTCCGCCCCAGGTCTTCCGCCGTGTAGAGACGGTACGCCGGGGTGATGGCCGGGAGGTCCACCGGCGAAGCGTCGATGAAAACGGTATCGGTCACCGTTTTCGAATCTAATATCCGTTTGCAGAGTTCCCGGAAGGCGGTTTCGCCCTCGCCCCGGATCACGTAATCCGCGTAACGGAAGAGCGCCGCGTCCGGCCGCAGGAAGGACGCTTCGGGGCCGCCCAGGACAATGACCGGACGGGAGCTATCCCACAAAGGGTCCAGGGCTTCCAACAGTTCCACCGTGGCGGTGTGATTCCAGATAGAGACGGAGAGGGCCAAAATGCGGGGATGGACCGCAAGAATGGGGCCGGTTTTTTCCGCAAGGGGCTGGCGTAGGGCAAATTCCAGGATTTCAGAGCGGGGCTCAAGGTCTCCCAGATTGGCTTTGAGAAGGCGCAGCGCCAGGGAGGGGTGTATCCACTTGGCGTTGATGGTGGCGAGGATTATGTCGGACAATGCGTTACCGTGACCGAAACCCCGCGGCGCCAAAAAGGTCCAGGGTGCCGGTGGTCCATTCTTCCTTGGCATCCATCACCAGGCGCTCCACGTCCTGCCAGTTGTCGGCCCGGGGGCCGGCGAGGGTCCTGTTGGTGGAGTTGGTAAAGACGATGGTGCGGCAACCCTGGTCGCGGAGACGGGCCACGTTATCCGGGGCGTCGTCGATGTAGATGTGAGCCCCCACCGCGCCCTTGTCGGCCATGAAACAGATATCCCAGTAGGGGATGTCGTAGGAATCCAGCCAGTCCACGGTCTGGGTGATGGAGGTCTTGTGGAAGTACTTGAGGAAAAGCCGGTGGGTGATGATGCGGATGCGGATGCCGTGCATGGAGAGTTTCCGCAGTACCGCCGGGGCGTCCTTGATGGGGGCCATGTCCCGGAAGATGTCGCGCTGGGTTACGGCGAACCGGTGGAGCCGCTCGTAACCGCCTGATTCAGCAATGCCCCACTGCTCAAGGCCGTAGCCTACTTCCTCAGTGAGGGATTCAATGGGCTTGTCGAGCCACTCCGCAGCGATACGACGCATGGCGCCGTAGAAATCCCCTACCACCCCGTCAAGGTCCACCCCGATAATAAAGCTGCTTTCGTCCATTATAATACCTTGGAAAGAAGGATCGCCATGCTGCGGCCCTGCATGAAGTATTCATCCTGATCCGGCAGAAGCCGTTCCTGGCCGGGGAGGAGGATATCCTCCGGGCTGGGCAGGCTGGTATCCACCGCCAGATACCATTTTTTACCGGCCAGGGGTTCACAAACCTTGCACTTGACCTGTTTGGCCCCGGCATTGAATATGATAAAAAAGTCGTTGTCGTCCCGGTCGGCCAGGATGTCCGCACGGCTGCCGTCCATACGCAGGGCCAGGCAGGGATCGGTTTTTTCCCAATCCGGCGTTTCCCCCTTTTCATCAAACCAGAGGATGTCCGGGATCCCATTGTAGTTGCCGTCCCGGCCGGTGTAGAATTCCGGGCGCATAAAACCGTGGTGGCGCAGACGGAAGGCGATCATCTCCTTTACAAAACGGAAGAGGCTGCGGTTTTTTTCCAGCAGGGTCCAGTCGTACCAGGAGATTTCGTTGTCCTGGCAGTAGGCGTTGTTGTTTCCCCCCTGGGTCCGGGCGAATTCGTCACCCCCTAAGAGCATGGGGGTTCCAATGGAGATCATCAGGGTAGTGATAAAGTTCTTTACCTGCCGTTCCCGCAGTTTTTCTACGTTAGCATCATTGGCGGGACCTTCGACACCGTAGTTACAGCTGGAGTTGTTGTCCCCGCCGTCCCGGTTATCCTCGCCGTTATCCTCATTGTGTTTGCCGTTGTAGCACACCAGGTCCCGCAGGGTAAAGCCGTCGTGGCTGGTGAGGAAGTTTATCGAATGGAAGGGTTTCCTGCCGTCCCTTAAGTACAAGTCGGAACTGCCGGAAAGCCGGGTGGCCAGGTGCCGCACATGATGAGGGTCCCCCCGCCAGTAGCGGCGTACCTCGTCCCGGTAGCGGTCATTCCACTCCGCCCAGCGGCCGCCGGGGAACCAGCCTACCTGGTAGGCCCCGCCCGCATCCCATGCTTCGGCGATGATCTTGGTACTGCTCAGTACCGGCTCCTCGGCAATACGTTCCAGGATCGGGGGGTTCTCCATGAGCCGGCCCTGCTGATCCCGGCCCAGGATGGAGCCCAGGTCGAAGCGGAAACCGTCCACGTGCATCTCCGTAACCCAGTACTGGAGGCAACTGAGGATGAAGGTGCGCACCACCGGGTGGTTACAGTTTACCGTATTACCGCAGCCGGAATAGTTTTTGTAATACCGCTTGTTCTCATCCAGCATGTAATAAACGGTATTGTCCAGACCCCGGAAAGAAAAGGTGGGGCCCCACTCGTTGCCCTCCGCCGTATGGTTGAACACGATGTCCAGGATTACCTCGATCCCCGCTTTGTGGAGTTCCCGGACCATTTCCTTGAATTCCCTTACCTGGCCGCCGGGTGTTTTATCCCAGGCATAGGAACCCTTGGGGGCGAAGAAGGCTGCGGTGGAATAGCCCCAGTAATTCACCAGGGGCTTGCCGGTGCGGGGATTTTTCCGGGTAAGTTCTCCCTCGTAAAATTCATGGATGGGCAGCAATTCCAGGCTGGTTATCCCCAGCTCCTTGAAGAAGGGGATTTTCTCGATGACCCCCCGGTAGGTCCCCGGGTGTTGTACCCCCGAATTGGGGTGTATGGTCAGGCCCCGGACATGGGTTTCGTAGAGGACGCTGAACCGCAGGGGGTAGTTCAGGGGGATATCGCCCTGCCAGTCAAAGGCGTCGTCAATAACGATACACCGGGGCTTGGCGCGGATATCATCCTTATAAGAGAAGGACAGGTCGTTGGAAAGGCCGCCGGGGTTGTAGCCCGCGCCGGCAGTCATGTCCCAGTGGGAGAGATCCGTCAATGCCTTGGCATAGGGGTCCATCAGGGTCTTATTATGGTTGAAGCGGAACCCCTTTTCGGGCATATAGGGGCCATCCACCCGGTACAAGTACTGGGTTCCCGCGCCGAACCCTCGGAGATGGCAGTGCCAGATATCGCCGGTGCGGTTTTTCCGCTTATCCAGGAGGATCTCTTCGTAGGGGCTATCCGGGGCAGAGGACTCAAAGATGATCAGGGTTACCGCCGTGGCGTTCCGGGAAAAGAGCGAAAAGTTTACCCCGGTCCCGGTCAATGTTGCGCCCAAAGGAAGGGCCTTCCCTATTTCTGCCTTAATAGTTCCAAATCCCATGGTAGATGTATATCATAATTGCCCCTCTCGGAATAGCTCGACAAACTGAAGGGGGGTGATATTTGCCGCCCCCAGATCATCCTTGTAATCCAGGGGCATACCCAGGTCCCAGAAGGGCATGCCAAGGCTTTCCAGGTATTTCGCAGTAAGGACCATCTGAACCGACCCGGCGTTGTCCTCGTCGTAATACCCGGAATAGCTGGTATACACCCTCCCCGCAAGGATGCCGAACTCCCCGGCCCGCAGTATCCCGTCCCGGTATACCCCAAAGGAAAGGGGCCGCACCGGGAGCCAGGGCAGGGCGCGGATTTCCCGGATAGCTTGGCGCAGAGGCGCGGTAAGCCAGGCGTCGTCATGGACCTCCACACAGCGCTCCAGGATGTAATCAAAGTCCGAATCCACCCGCAGTTCATACCGGGACAGATGCGGACGGAGGGATCTTTTAATGTGGAGTTCCGGAAACAGCAGTACTGAACGGACCAGATGGAGCTTGGGGAGCAGTATGTACTCTTCTTCCGCATCGTCGTCATCAAAGGCGACGGACATGACCAGGAACCCCGCATTCATGAGTGCGGCGATAAAGACCGGATTAAAGTCCAGGGCCAGACAGAATTCCTCGTCGTAGTCCGTCGCAAGCATAGCGTCAACGATACTATCCAGGTCATCCCCGGGACGTATCAGGATATGTCCCGAGGATGTGTAGCGAAGAAATCGCGGTTTCACGCCGGTAATGCCGCTGTGTTACTGTGCTGACCGTACGTTTTGCATGGGTAGTACCCACAGCCACGCCGGACTGACCGCCAGACCGGTATACTTTTTGTTCAGAACGCTGTGGCGCCTCCCGTAGTCAAAAACAATATAGGGCACATCATTTACTACAATATTCATAAACTGGGACTGCAGCTCAAAACGTTTGGCGGAATCCACTTCGCTCCGCTGGGCCTCAATAAGGCTGTCAATACGGGGGTTCGAGTAGGCGGCGGCATTGTAGCCGTCCTGCCCCGCCTGGCTTGAGACGTACATGATCCCAATGGTGCCGTCCAGGTCCGGGTAGTCTGCTTCCCAGCCGCCGAAGAGCATATCGTAGTCCCGCTTACCATTACTGTCCAGGACGCCCCCCATCTGGTAGGTATCTTGCAAATCCCCGTCTGTCCGCATGATTTCCACATTGATGTTCAGGGCCTTCAGCTGCTCCTGGAGGAAGAGCCCCCGCTGGTTATATAGGGAGGTGTCTCCCACAATAACCTTGGCGCTGAAACCGTTGGGATAGGCGGACCGGGCGAGGAACTGCTTTGCCTTCGCTAAGTCGTAATCGTAGGGGGCGGTCCTTGCGAGGTACTGCTCCCATTGGGCGGCGTTTTCGCCGTACAGGGCGGGGCCGAAGGGCAGTACGGTCCCCAGGGTTCCTGCGGATTTAACGATGCTCGCGTTGAACTCCGGCAGATTCAGTGCGTGGGAAACCGCCCGGCGCACATTCACATCGTTGAAGGGGGGGCGCTGGGTGTTAAAAGCCAGGTAGTTAAGGCTGTAGGAATCAACACTGGTAAGGGTGGTGTTTTTATCCTGCTCCAGTTGGTCCAGCATATCAAGGGGCACATTAGCGCTAAAATCAACGCTGCCGGTTTGGAGGGCGATTACCCGGGTAGTATCCTCGGGGATAACCTTGTAGACCAGGGTATCAATGCGATTAGCCGCCAGCTTTGCCTTATCCCAGTAGTTGGTGTTTTTCTTAAGCACAATCTCCTGGCCGCTGGTCCAGCTTTGGTACACAAAGGGGCCTGAGGCAAGGATGCCGCCCTGGGCGGTACCGAAATCATCACGGTGCTTTTCGTAGTAGGCCTTGCTGATGATCCGCCCCGCGCCGATAGCGGGGATATACTTGAACACCGCCGAAGGTTTGCTCAGTTTAATCGTAAGCTGCCAGCCGACGGCGCTGATGCTTTCCACATCCGCATAGAAGTCGGCAAAATAGGTGCCGCCCTCGGGGTCCCGGTACCGTTCAAAGGAAAAGATCACATCATCCATGGTCATCGCTGTCCCGTCGGAAAAGACGATATCCTCCCGTACCTCGTAGATGTAGGTCAGGTCATCGGCCTGCCGCCAGCTTTTTGCCAGCTCCGGAACGATATTGTTGTTCATATCCAGGGTCAAGAGGCCCTCGGTAATCTGGTTTGTCACCTGGTTGGTCACATAGTTCCAGGCCAAACCGGGGTCCACCGCCCGGATATCCTCGCTCAAGGCTACGGTGAAGGTGACGCCCTTTGACTTGCCACCGCCGCAGGACACAAACGCCGCCAGGGTAAGCGCTATAATAAGATAGCCAATTTTCTTCATTAGTTCCTCCTTTTTATAGAGTATACCTTGAATGAGAAGTAAGCTCAAGGCATGTAAGCAGCCTCCCTTGTCATTAAGTAGACGGACGCTATACTATTAAATAATGACCATGGACATTATACGGCAATTATGCGGTAATGGGGCTTTACGCTGGACTAACCATATCTTTATACGGATCACCCAGCGTAACATTACGGTCGATGAGGTAGAACATGCGTTGATGCATGGGGAAATTATAGAACACTACCCCACCGATTACCCATACCCAAGCTGTTTGGTATTGGGAGTTACCATGGCGAGGAAATATTTGCATATCGTATGCGGTACAAACGGTTTTGAACTGTGGCTGATTACCGCGTATTACCCAAATCCGGACGAATGGACGGATAATTTCAGGACGCGGGTGCCGCACAACCCAAGGGGGAACTAGACCATGGAATGCTTTATGTGTAAAGGAACGCTGGAAGACAAGGTATCTGCCTTTATGACGGAGCTGGATTCCTATATTGTAATTGTAAAAAATGTGCCTTCCCAGGTTTGCGCACAGTGCGGGGAAGTGTCCTATAGCAACGAAGTTGCCCGGCAACTGGAGAAAATTGTGGAGACCGTTAAAATTGCCTCATGTAATGCGCTGGCATCTACCGAAATCGCCGTGGTCAATTACGCTCTTCCCGCTGCTTAACGCTCCGCCCTTGAATGGGAAGTAAGCTCAACCTATACTAAACCTATGGATGATACGCTTAAAAACAAACTGCTCTTTCAATGGAAGAATGCCTCCGCCGTGATGGAGGATGCCGAAACAAAAGCAGCGGATACCTATTGCCGGGGATATATCGACTTTCTCAACGCTGTTAAAACCGAACGGGAAGCGGTTCGGGAGGCCGTCATCATGGCGGAAAAACATGGCTTTGTCCCCCGGCAGAGCGGCGCAGGGTTTGCCCCCGGGGACAAGGTATACCTGAACCACCGCGGGAAGGCGCTTATCCTTTGCGTGGCGGGGAAACGGCCCCTGGGGGAGGGGCTCTCCATCGCGGCGGCCCATGTGGATTCCCCCCGGCTCGACCTGAAGCAGCGGCCCCTTTACGAGGAGGCCGGGGTGGCCTTTTTTGACACCCACTATTACGGCATGGTCAAGGCCTACCAGTGGACCGGTATACCCCTGGCCCTGCATGGGTACGTTGTTCTCAAAAATGGACAGGGGCTGAACATTTGTATCGGTGAGGAACGGGGGGACCCGGTGCTGCTCATTGCGGACCTGCTGCCCCACCTGGCAAAGAAACAGATGGAAGGTCCCGCCAAGGACATGGTTAAGGCCGAAGACCTTGATGTAATCGCGGGGCTGCGTTTCTGTCCCGGGGAATCAGGCGCCGGGGCGGTGAAGCTCAACATCCTGCGGCTCCTCTACGAAAAATACGGCGTCACCGAAGGGGACCTTATATCGGCGGAGCTTTCGGTGGTCCCCGCCTTTCCGGCCCGGGACCTGGGGCTGGATTCGAGTATGGTGGGGGGCTACGGCCAGGACGATAAGGTTTGCGCCTATCCTGCGCTGACCGCCCTGTTCTCCTTAGAGGAGCCCCCGGAATACACCGCCTGTGTGGTGCTGGCGGATGAGGAAGAAGCCTCTTCCCTGGGAGTCACCGGTATGCAGTCATGCTTCTTCGAAAACTTTATCAGGGATATTGCGCGCGAAAAAACGCCTGCGGCTCTGCACCATTCCCTCTGTATCTCCGCGGACGTGAACACCGCCTTTTACCACCTCTACGCGGATGTGTTCGACCCCCGGGGCGATGCACGGTTAAACCACGGGGTGGTCCTGTTCCGGTACTGGGGAAGGGGCGGCAAGGACAATACCAACGAGGCCTCTGCGGAGACCATTGCGGCGCTGCGGAAAATCCTGGACGATGCAGGGGTACTGTGGCAGACCGGAGAAGGCGGCAGGGTTGATGCAGGAGGCTGCGGCACCCTCTCACAGTTCATCACCAGTCTGGATATTCCCACGGTGGACCTGGGAGTACCGGTACTGTCGATGCACTCGCCCTTTGAGGCGACGGCAAAGGCGGATGTGTATATGGCGCATAGGGCGTTTACGGCGTTTTTTAAACGGGTCTAGGCTTATCCGCTAAGGGAGGCGGTGGCAGCTCACCCAATGCCCCTCCCCCGCCTCCCGGAGGCACGGCTCTTCAACACGGCAACGTTCCGACACCTCGGGGCAGCGGGAGGCAAAGGCACATCCGGTAATGGGGTCGGCGGGGTTCGGGGTTTCACCCTTCAACACCGCACCCGTTGTTTCCCTGGCGCCATCCATCCTGGGTACCGCCGCGATGAGGGCCTGGGTGTAGGGGTGCAGGGGGAAGCGGAACAGTTCTTCTGTGGCTGCCAGTTCCACTATCTGCCCCAGGTACATCACCGCCACGCGGTCACAGAGGTACTCCACCACGGTCATGTCGTGGGAAATAAACAGCATGGATAGAACACGGTTGGTACGCAGATCCGAAAGGAGGTTCAACAATTGGGCCTGTATGGAAACATCCAGGGCGGAAAGGGGTTCGTCCGCCACAATCAGGGCGGGGTCCCCCAGGAGGGCGCGGCTTA
>BNUX01000034.1 GCA_025997675.1 Spirochaetia bacterium
AAAAAGCGCCCGGTCCTGATCGGCTTCCAGAACCCCGGCTAAATAAGCAAACCTTTTATTAAAAACATCCATCATACTACCTTATACGATAAAGATAGCCTAAATACGGTCAGTTGTAAATGGGACACGTCGGGAAGGGGAAATATATCCCCATCAATTATCCAATCTGTGCGGAAAATGCAAAGGAGGCCGCCGCTATCGCCCGGAATAGGGGGGGGAGTGAAACACCACCACCGGGACGCTGTTCTTTCTGTGGAAGAAATAACCCGAAAACAGTTCTACCAACTACACCGGGAACAAGACAATGATCTTTACTGGAAAAGAGCCAAGTCAAACATCTGCGACCTTGCCGCAAGAATAGAGGAGGAATTGGAGCCGGTAGGTCAGGATGAATGCTTATATAAAAAGGTTGCTGTTCGGGTACGGCGACAAAAAAGAGCTATATCAGAACGGGAAATCGATCTTGATTTAGTCAAAGAATACGGCTTTAAGGCGGTATAAGGGGTAGCAAGGGACCTTCGGGCTCTCTTTGCAATTCCATCTGGGCCGTATTGGTATAAATTGGTTCATGTAATTCATTATTCTGTAAGGAATTAGCAAAAAATCGGCTGAATAGATGCGCTTTTTTTAACGAAACGTGAGAATTCTCACGGCGAAGGCCGTAAACTTCGGTCTATACTGCCCTTATGGAGGATTATTATGTTTTGTTTTCAATGTGAACAGACAGCCCGGGGAACGGCTTGTACGAAGAGCGGCGTATGCGGGAAGAGGGATACCACCGCGGAGATACAGGACAAGTTTACCGGTGCGCTTGTCATGCTGGCGAAGGTTTCAAATCGCCATCCCCCTACGGAAAACAGCCGCCGGATTATCCGGGAGGGGCTTTATATTACCGGAACAAATGTTAATTTTGATGATGCGGTTATTAAAAGCTGTATCGATGAGGCCCATAAGGAACGGATAGCGTTGTTTGCGGCCTCCGCTACCTGCGATGATTTTGATATGAACAAAGTCTGGGAAGCCGACGAGGATGCCCGCTCCCTCAAGTCGCTCATTCTTTTTGGGATCCGCGGAATAGCGGCGTATGCCTGTCACGCGGCGGTCCTGGGCTTTACCAATGCTGAAATGGATGGGTTTTTCTGTAAGGCCCTTGAAGCGGTCGCAAATACGGAAATCACCATGGATGAACTTTTGCCGCTTGTCATGGAAACCGGAAAAGTAAATCTCCTTTGTATGGAACTTCTGGACAAGGCGAACACCGAAACCTACGGGAAACCTACGCCGGTCACGGTTCCGCTCACCATCGAAAAGGGGCCGTTTATTGTTATTTCCGGCCACGACTTGCGGGACCTTAAACTGCTTTTGGAACAGTCAAAAGGCTGGGGCGTGAACATTTATACCCACGGCGAGATGATTCCCGCCCACGGGTATCCCGCGCTTAAAGCGTACCCTCAGTTAAAAGGTAACTTTGGTACGGCATGGCAGAATCAGCAGAAAGAGTTTGACGGCATCCCCGGCGCGGTACTCTTTACCACAAACTGCATCCAGCCGCCAAAGGATAGTTACCGCGACCGTGTATTCACCACCGCCGAAGTGGGCTTTCCCGGGCTGTCTGTTCACATTGAAAACAAAACATAATAATCCTCCATAAGGGCAGTATAGACCGAAGTTTACGGCCTTCGCCGTGAGAATTCTCACGTTTCGTTAAAAAAAGCGCACCTATGGATGACTCATCCGCACCCGTGGATGACCCATCCGTACCCCAGGAATATTCCGGCGGCACGATGTATGTGTCGGGACGCTCCCTAGCATTTTTTACTAAAAAAGTAAGTTATTTTAACGAAACGTGAGAATTCTCACGGCGAAGGCCGCAAACCCCGGTCTATACTGCCATAAAAATGGTGCCAGGCACTTTTGCGCTACCTATAGGAGTGCTTTATGCAAAAATATTATTCGGTTTGTTGTAAATGCGGACACGTCGGGAAGGGGAAATATATCCCCATCAATTATCCAATCTGTGCGGAAAATGCAAAGGAGGCCGCCGCTATCGCCCGGAATAGGGGGGGAGTGAAACACCACCACCGGGACGCTGTTCTTTCTGTGGAAGAAATAACCCGAAAACAGTTCTACCAACTACACCGGGAACAAGACAATGATCTTTACTGGAAAAGAGCCAAGTCAAACATCTGCGACCTTGCCGCAAGAATAGAGGAGGAATTGGAGCCGGTAGGTCAGGATGAATGCTTATATAAAAAGGTTGCTGTTCGGGTACGGCGACAAAAAAGAGCTATATCAGAACGGGAAATCGATCTTGATTTAGTCAAAGAATACGGCTTTAAGGCGGTATAAGGGGTAGCAAGGGACCTTCGGGCTCTCTTTGCAATTCCATCTGGGCCGTATTGGTATAAATTGGTTCATGTAATTCATTATTCTGTAAGGAATTAGCAAAAAATCGGCTGAATAGATGCGCTTTTTTTAACGAAACGTGAGAATTCTCACGGCGAAGGCCGTAAACTTCGGTCTATACTGCCCTTATGGAGGATTATTATGTTTTGTTTTCAATGTGAACAGACAGCCCGGGGAACGGCTTGTACGAAGAGCGGCGTATGCGGGAAGAGGGATACCACCGCGGAGATACAGGACAAGTTTACCGGTGCGCTTGTCATGCTGGCGAAGGTTTCAAATCGCCATCCCCCTACGGAAAACAGCCGCCGGATTATCCGGGAGGGGCTTTATATTACCGGAACAAATGTTAATTTTGATGATGCGGTTATTAAAAGCTGTATCGATGAGGCCCATAAGGAACGGATAGCGTTGTTTGCGGCCTCCGCTACCTGCGATGATTTTGATATGAACAAAGTCTGGGAAGCCGACGAGGATGCCCGCTCCCTCAAGTCGCTCATTCTTTTTGGGATCCGCGGAATAGCGGCGTATGCCTGTCACGCGGCGGTCCTGGGCTTTACCAATGCTGAAATGGATGGGTTTTTCTGTAAGGCCCTTGAAGCGGTCGCAAATACGGAAATCACCATGGATGAACTTTTGCCGCTTGTCATGGAAACCGGAAAAGTAAATCTCCTTTGTATGGAACTTCTGGACAAGGCGAACACCGAAACCTACGGGAAACCTACGCCGGTCACGGTTCCGCTCACCATCGAAAAGGGGCCGTTTATTGTTATTTCCGGCCACGACTTGCGGGACCTTAAACTGCTTTTGGAACAGTCAAAAGGCTGGGGCGTGAACATTTATACCCACGGCGAGATGCTTCCCGCCCACGGGTATCCCGCGCTTAAAGCGTACCCTCAGTTAAAAGGTAACTTTGGTACGGCATGGCAGAATCAGCAGAAAGAGTTTGACGGCATCCCCGGCGCGGTACTCTTTACCACAAACTGCATCCAGCCGCCAAAGGATAGTTACCGCGACCGTGTATTCACCACCGCCGAAGTGGGCTTTCCCGGGCTTGTCCACATTGATGAAAAAAAAGATTTTACCGCGGTAATCAACAAAGCCCTGGAATTGGGCGGTTACAAAACGGATACGAGCATGACCGGCATCAATGGCGGCAAAACAGTAACCACGGGCTACGCACACGACGTTATCCTTGAAAATGCCGACACTATTATTGAGGCGGTAAAAGCAGGAGTTATAAAACATTTCTTTCTTGTCGGCGGGTGTGACGGCGCGCAACCGGGGCGGAATTACTACACCGATTTTGTGAAGGCGACTCCCAAGGATACGGTTGTTCTGACGCTTGCCTGCGGGAAATACCGTTTTAATGATCTTGACATTGGCAGTATCGGCCCATTCCCGCGAATTATGGATATGGGACAATGCAATGACGCCTATTCTGCTATCAAGGTTGCCCTCGCCCTGGCGGATGCGTTTAAGTGCGGTGTAAATGAACTCCCGCTTTCACTTATTCTTTCCTGGTATGAACAAAAAGCGGTTGCCATTCTTTTGACGCTGCTCCATCTTGGTATCAAAAACATCAGGCTTGGTCCCAGTCTTCCGGCATTTGTGTCTCGCAATGTGTTGAAATATCTTGTTGAACATTTTAACATTAGGCCTGTCATCGCTGCGAAAAAGGACCTTGCTGATATTTTGGGGAAATAACGTTGCTATAGACAACAAGGGGAATTGCATGATACGGAAAATTATAAAGATCGATGAAGAAAAATGTAACGGCTGCGGCCTCTGCGCCGATGCCTGCCATGAATCGGCTATCGAAATAGTTGACGGAAAGGCGAAGCTTTTACGGGACGATTACTGCGACGGCCTGGGTAATTGCCTTCCCGCCTGCCCCCAGGGGGCCATCGGCTTTGAGGAACGGGAAGCGGCGGCTTATGACGAAGAAAAGGTTAAAGCGCATCAACAGGAAAAACAGGGGGAAAAAACACTTGCCTGCGGATGTCCGGGAAGCAGTGTGCAGAGCATAAAACCAAAACCAGAAACGGCGGCGGTACATCATTCCGGTGTTATAAGCCGGCTTCAGCAATGGCCGGTACAGATCAAATTGGTGCCGGTGAATGCAGCGTATTTTGAAAACGCCAACATACTGGTTGCTGCGGATTGCTCTGCGTATGCGTATGGGAATTTTCATGCCGAGTTTATGCACAATAGGGTTACGCTTATTGGCTGCCCTAAGCTGGATCAGGGCGATTACAGCGAAAAACTTACGGAGATTCTTTCTGCTAACGCTATTAAATCGGTAACGGTGGTGCGGATGGAGGTTCCCTGCTGCAAGGGGATAGAAAACGCCGTAATCACCGCGCTGAAAAATTGCGGCAAGATGCTGCCCTGGCGGGCGGTAACCCTCTCGATTAAGGGCGAGATACTACCTGAGTGAAGAATTTAACCGCGGAGGGCACAGGGGAAGAAACTTAGGTTTTTCCCCTCTCTGGCACTCTCCACGTCCTCTGCGGTTTTTCCTCTTACTTTACCTTCAAAGCCCGTGTAGCGTTGCAGATAGCGATCACCGCCACCCCCACATCCCCGAATACCGCCGCCCACATGGTTGCTATGCCCAGAGCGCCAAGGATAAGTATAATTCCTTTTACCCCCAATGCAAAGACGATGTTTTGGTTAACGATACTGCGGGTCCGTTTGGCTATGTCTATGGCGGTGATGATTTTGGAGGGCTCGTCGGTCATGATGACCATGTCCGCCGCCTCAATGGCCGCATCGGACCCCAGGCCCCCCATGGCGATACCGATGTCGCTGCGGGCCAGTACCGGGGCGTCGTTGATGCCGTCCCCCACAAAGACCAGGCTGCCCGCCGATGTTTTTTCTTTTTCCAGCAGCTCCAACTGTTCAACCTTTTGATGGGGCAGCAATTCCGTATAGACCCTGTCCAGCCCCAGTTCCCCGGCGATCTTCTCTCCCACCGCCCTGGTATCCCCGGTGAGCATCACGGTGTTCTTAACCCCCCGCGCCTTTAAGGAGCGGATGGTTTGGGCGGCGTCCTTCTTCGGCTCGTCGCTGATGATAAGGCATCCCGCATAGGCGCCCTCTATTGCCAGGTACACGACGGTCCCGGTCTCTTGAGCGGGATAGGGGATGTGTTCCGCGTCTAAGAGGCGGCTGTTTCCGGCCAGTACCGCTTTTCCGTCAACCGTAACCCGGATGCCCCTGCCGGCAATTTCCTCAAGGTCCCGTATCTGCTGCCCATCCACGGTTTTTCCGTAGGCCCGCTGTATGGAAAGGGCAATGGGGTGGTTAGAATTACTCTCCGCGTGGGCCGCATAGAAGAGCAGATCCTCCACCGTGTAAGCCGCCGCCGGTACGATGTGGCTTACCGTAAAGACACCCCGGGTGAGGGTGCCGGTTTTGTCAAACACCACCGTATCCACCTTGTTCAGGGCATCCAGGTAATTACCGCCCTTGACAAGGATACCCTGCCGGGAGGCGCCGCCGATGCCGCCGAAAAAGCTAAGGGGGATGGAGATAACCAGGGCGCAGGGGCAGGACACCACCAGGAAAACCAAGGCTCGGTTTATCCAGGCGGAAAAGGACGCGCCGGGGATAAGGAGGGGCGGGACTATTGCCAATATCAGGGCCATGGCCACCACCGCCGGGGTGTAGTACCGGGCAAATTTGGTGATGAAGTTTTCTATGGGCGCTTTCTTGCTCCCGGCGTTCTGCACCAGGTCAAGTATCTTTGACACCGTGGATTCTCCGAACACCTTGGAAACCTCTATCGAAAGGAGGCCGCTGGTGTTGATGGAACCGGAAAGGACCGCGCTGCCTGCTTCCACATCCCGGGGCATGGATTCCCCGGTGAGGGCGGAGGTGTCCAGGGCGGAACGGCCCTCAATGACGATGCCATCCAGGGGCACCTTTTCTCCGGGCTTTACTACCATGATATCCCCCACCTTAGCTTCATCCGGGGCTGCTCTGACGATGGTATCGCCCCGTTTCAGGTTGACGTAGTCCGGCCGTATATCCATCAGGGCGGTGATACTCGCCCGGGAACGGTTTACCGCGTGGTCCTGGAATGCCTCCCCAACCTGGTAGAACAGCATTACGGCGACACCCTCGGGGTACTGCCCTATGGCAAAAGCCCCGATGGTGGCAAGGCTCATGAGGAAGTTTTCGTCAAATACCTGGCCGCGGGTAATATTTTTTGCGGCCCGGAACAACACCTCCCCACCGATGAGCATATACGCCGCAAGGAAGAAGGCCAGTTCAAGGGGGCCGGAAAAGTGAAGGATCATGCCGGTGATAAAAAGAAGGACCCCGACGCCAAAGCGGGCATAATCGCGGATCTTTTTGGCGCCGGGCGCCGTCGGACCTATGTCCGCTCCATTGGCAGGAACCACACCATGCGCCGCATCAATCCTGGTCAGGACGATATCCGGTTCGTGCTGTCTTACGATTGAATCCGCCTTGACGATAATTTCCAGGGCATGGGCTGTGTCATGGGCATCATCCCCGGTTTCCAGAAAAAGTTTTTGGGCGGTAAAGTCCACCGCCGCGTGCCGGACCCCCGCAATTTTTTGTATACCCGCTTCGATTTTAGAAGCGCAAACCGGGCAGCAAAGACCCGCAAGGCTGAATTGCATTTCCATAACTACCTCCCCTCACACACATGGACGAGCCCGGCGTCGAAGATGGCCCCCACGTGCTCGTCGTCCAGGGAATAAAACACCACCTTTCCGTCCCGGCGGCATTTAACCAGCTTTGTCTGCCTGAGAGCCCGCAGCTGGTGGGAAATTGAGGACTTGGTCATCCCCAGAAGCACCGCGATATCGCAGACGCACATCTCTGAATGGAGCAGGGCGCAGACAATCTTGACCCGGGTCGAATCGCCAAAGACCTTGAAGAGGTCCGCCAGGTCCAGCAGGGACTCCTCCTTTGGCATATGTTTACGGACATCGGCGACAATGTCCTCGTGGATGGTGTTACAGTCGCAATTGTCGATTTCCGCTATGTATGGGCTCATCGTGTCCTCCTTAGTTGAACAGTTGAGTATATAAACAACTATACTAAAAGATTTTTCGTTTGGCAAGTGGTTTTTGGAAAAATAGCTTGACATTATTCCATATATGGAATAGCATGTGGTATGTGGGAGATTGAATATACGGATGAATTTGAAGAGTGGTGGGATGCGCTCAGTGTGGAGGAGCAGAAATCGGTTTCTCGCTTAGTAGGTTTGCTTGAGGATCTAGGGCCATCCCTGCCATATCCGCAAAGTAGTTCTATTCAGACTTCCAAACATAGCAAAATGCGTGAATTACGAAGTCAATGCGGCGGTGAGCCTTTGAGAACCTTTTATGCCTTTGATTTTAGGCGGGCTGCAATTTTGCTTATCGGCGGTAAAAAAACAGGGAATGAGCGGTTTTACGAGGAATATGTTCCTATTGCGGACAGAATATATGATCAGTATCTAAAAGAGATAAGGAGTGAAAAATTATGAGGATAAGGAAATTTTCGGAACTGCGGGACAAAATGCCCCTTGAGGCAAGGTTGGAGGTTGCAGAACAGGTCAAAAAGGATCTGGCCGAAATGCCTCTCAATGAGCTTCGCCAAGCCAGGGGCTTGTCGCAAGAAATGCTGGCCGAGGCGCTGCATATCCAACAGCCGGCAATAGCAAAAATGGAGCGGCGCGCCGATATGTATATATCCACACTGCGGAGCCATATTAAGGCTATGGGTGGGGAGCTTGAAATTACGGCGCGTTTTCCCGATGGTGAAGTAAAAATAACCAATTTCTCGCAGTTATAACGCCTCAAAAATCAGGCACAAAGAAGTCCACCGGCTTGGTCAGTCGTATCGCATCTTCCAGGGTGGCGGTCACGTTCTCTGCCCCCAGTTCCGCGATGAACCCTGCCTTTTCCAGGGCATGACGGGGCTGCTCCCGGACCTCGCTGATGATGAGCTTGATTTTGCCCTGCCGGCACTGGGCAAGGAAGGATTCCAGGGCGGTGATACCCGTGGAATCTACGGCGGGGACGTCCCGCATACGCAGGATAAAGGCGCTGGGCTTCTTCGCCACCTTCCGCAGGATGTGCTGGAGCATGTCCGCCACCCCAAAGAAGAAGGGCCCGGTGATTTCGTATATCTCAACATCCTTGGGATGTTCGGGCAGGGCGGTTCCGGCAGAGCCGGTGTTTCCGATTCCTACTTCAAGGCTGCCAATCTTTTCGCCGTTCCGTATCTCCGTTACTTCGATAATCCGCTTGAGGAAGAGGACCACCGCCATGATCATCCCCACTTCCACCGCAAAGGTCAGGTCCGTCGCAATGGTGAGGACGAAGGTGGTGAGGAGCACGATGGTGTCGCTTTTGGGGGCCCGGCGGACGATGCGGATGAACCGGGCAAAATTGCTCATGTCCCAGGCCATCACCATGAGTACTGCCGAAAGACAGGCCAGTGGAATGACACTGGCCACCGGCGCCAGGAAGAGGATGAAGAGCAGCAGGGTTAGGGAGTGGACTATCCCCGAAACAGGGCTTACCGCGCCGGACTTGATATTCGTGGCGGTCCGGGCGATGGCCCCGGTGGCGGGGATGCCCCCCATGAAGGCGGCGGCGATGTTGCCCACCCCCTGGGCCACCAGTTCCATGTTGGCGTTATGCCTATCGCCGGTCATGGTATCCGCCACCACCGCCGAAAGCAGGGACTCGATGGCCGCCAAGAGGGCGATGGTAAAGGTGTCCGGCAAGAGGTCCCGGATCAGTGCCCAGTTGAGGGCGGGCATTACCGGCGCCGGAAGCCCCTGGGGTATGCCCCCAAAGCGGGTGCCGATGGTTTCCGTGTCCAGGCCGAAAAAGTAACACACCAGGGTGGCGGCCAGAACCCCCACCACCGCAGCGGGGAGCCGGGGATACAGCTTCCGCACCAGGAGGATAATCCCCATGGTCCCCAAGCCGACCCCCAGGGTTACGGGGGTCAAAGTGAAAAATGCTTCTATATACTGGCCCCAGGACGCAAAAAACTCCGGGGAGGTCTTGGCGATTGCCAGGCCGAAGAAGTCCTTTATCTGCTGGCAAAAAATCAGCACCCCGATACCGGTGGTGAACCCCGTGGTAACCGGGTAGGGGATATACTTTATCAGGCGCCCCAGGCCGGAAACCCCCATGAGGACCAGGATAATCCCCGCCATGGTGGTGGCAACAATGAGCCCCCCTATGCCGTGCCGGGTGATAACCCCGTAGATGATCACCACAAAGGCCCCGGTGGGCCCTCCTATCTGGTACTTGCTCCCCCCAAGGAAGCTGATAAAGAACCCCGCGGCGATGGCGGTATACAGCCCCTGGGCGGGACTGCCCCCGGCGGCTATGCTGAAGGCCATGGCCAGGGGCAGGGCGACGATACCCACGGTGACCCCTGCGATACAATCCTTGCCAAGGGATTGGAGGGAGTATGCCTTGACGGGGGAACCCTGTTTGGAAAAAAGCTCAAAGGTCCGGGGAATAAAGTCCTTAAGGGAAACCAGTTTTGCCAGATTAAATGGTGCCATAGATGGTACTTATACTACATAGAAGGGAATAGAAAGGGCAAGGGGGGCGGGAGATGCACCCCCTGCGGCAGTTCAAGCCGCACCATCACCCCTTCTTCTCCGACTCTTTTATAGTTATAGTAACAACATGACCCGTCCATCAATACCCTGCGTTGTTTTCCTCCTGCTGATATGCCTTACCCCCTCCGCCGAGGAGGCGGATCAAACAAGAGTGCGGGCGGCGCGGATTGCGGCGGTCATGGATGAAAAACTTTTAGCGGGCCAGGTGCTGCTTACCGGGCTTGACGGCAACGGAACCCTGCCCGATGCCATGCGGTCTATGCTCCGGGATATTTCCCCCGGGGGGGTCATGCTTTTCAGGATGAACCTCAATATGGACAAGGAGCGTATCCCCGCTTTTCTCAAAACTGTATCGGACCTGGCGGCGGCATCCCCGGGGATACCCCCCTTTATGGCGGTGGATCATGAGGGTGGTATAGTCCACCGTTTCGACGCCGGGGTGGAAAAGCTTAAGCCGCCTCTTTCCTATTGGGCGATGGCGTTCAAGGATAGCGCCCTCAGGGCTATTGAAGAGGACGCCTTTCGTTCCGGGAAGGAGATTCACGCCCTGGGGATCAGCCTGAACCTCGCCCCGGTTGCGGAAACCCTCAACGCGGAAAACGAAGCCTTTCTGGAGGACCGCTCCTACGGCCCGGACGCCGCCTTTGTGGAAGCCGCCGCCGCCGCCTTTATCCGGGGCATGGCCGCCGCCAAGGTGGCCTGCGTGGTGAAACACTTCCCCGGCAATTCCGGCGCCGACCCCCACAAGACGGCCTCGACGCTTACCGAAACCCGGGAAAGCCTGGAGAAAAAAATTGAGCCCTTTGCGGGGGTTATCTGGAAGGAGCGCCCCGCCGGCGTCATGGTTTCCCATGTGATAGTAAACGCCTGGGATGCCGGGGTGAACGCCAGCCGTTCCCGGGCGGTAGTATCAGGGTGGCTCCGGGAGAACCTGGGCTTTCAGGGCATCATTCTGGGGGATGACTATTCCATGGGGGCCATCGGCGCCGCAGGTCTTTCGGAAGAGGAGGCGGTTGTCGAGGCGCTGAACGCCGGGGTGGATATGGTGATGACCTGGCCCCGGAGCCTGGGGCGGGTCCACCGGGCCATCCTGCGGGCATTGGCGGAGGGGCGTATCACCCGGAAACAGCTTGAGGAAGCGGCGGCCCGCATTATCTACGAAAAGATACGCTATGGACTTATGGAATAACTTTGAAAAAAGTTCAATTACCTGAAGCTCCCGCTCGGCATTTTCCGTAATGCCGCCTCAAGCTCCCGTTGGGTTATCATAACCTTTCCATTGTAGGTGAAGGTCACCGGATCTTCCCCAAAGGCATGGGGACCCACCGTATAAACACTGCCGGGAATAATCACTTCGGTCAGCAAATTGCCCGCAAAGGCGCGCTCCCCAATGACCGTTACTTGATCGGGAATCACCACATGTTCCAAAAGGTTGTTGGCAAACACGGACTCCCGGATGGCGGTAAGACCGCTTCCCAGGGTCAACGCGGTAATCCTATTGTTTTCAAACGCCTTATATAAAATCACCGTAACGCTGTCGGGGATTTCCAGGCGGGAAAGCTGATTGTTCACGAAGGCCCAGCTGCCAATTTCCCTAAGCCCATTCGAAAGACTCAACTCGCTCAGCTGATTGTCCGCAAAGGCCCTGCTTCCGATTTTTGTAAGGCCCTCGGGAATATTCACGCGGCTTAGCCGGTTGTCCGCAAAAGCCGACTCCCCGATGACGGAAACTCCCCTGCCGATGCTCAGACGGGTCATCCTGTTTTGCGCGAAGGCTTCGCTGCCAATCTCCGTAACGTTGTCGGGAATAGCTACACGGCTAATCCGGTTGCCGTAAAAAGCGCTGTTGCCTATATACACAAGGCGCCGGGGAAGGGCGAGTCCCACAAGGTGATTATTGGCAAAACTTTTGTACCCGATGGTTCTAAGGCCGGTGCCAAAGGTCACGCCGGTCAGCCGGTTTCGGTAGAATGCCTTATCACCAATGGTAGTAACACTGTTGGGGATAACCAGGCGGACAAGCTGTCCGTTCATGAACGCCCCGTAGCCGATGGAAACAACCGGCATGCCCCGGATTTCCCGGGGGATAACAAGTTCCGTAGCGTTTCCGCTATACCCGGTAATGGTTATCCGGCCCTGCTCAATAACAAATTCAAGATTCGCCGAGTCCTGAGCCCCGGCGTAAAAACAAGCCAGGGAACATAAACATAGAAAGACTAACCGGCGCACAATCACTTCCTTCGCTCCCGCAGAAAATCGAGTAGCGGCGCATCCCAGGGCTCATCGGGACGGCTCCTGTCCATGAAATACCGGTACAGGGTGATGATATGCTCCCGGATGCGTGCCCCATCATCCGCCGGGAAACCCTCGGGCTCCACAAAAAGCCGGGAGACAAACGCCTCCGCTTCCACAGGCGGGAAGAGGCCGGGATCAAAGCGGCTCATGGTGTACATGGAAGCGGCCACACAATTTACACTATGCTGCTTTACATAGAGGATGGCCTCGGTTATCCGGACGGCCCCGGAACACACCTCATTAATCTCCGCCGCCAGGGATGATTCATCACCAAAGGACCGGAGTATTTCCCGGAAATGGGTGTAGCTAAAAATCATCACCATCACGTGGATGCTGGGGATGCACATAAGGTGGGGGTCCAAAAGATGGATCAGGAGGAACTGCGGGTTACGTATATAGAAGGGACGGCGGGTGGTGGATAGGTTTTTGGCATAGACCTCCGCCGCAACAGAATAGATCCGGTTCATGGAATTGATAAAGTCCTTTACCGGGGCCAGGGCACGGCGGCGGTACCGGTGGAGGAGAAAGCCCACAATACGTATCCAGAAGGGGGAGAAATCCTGGTAAATATCAACCCACCGGGGGATAAAGGGTATCCCTTCATCCAGGGGATGTTCCACCTCGCTCACGGGGATGCGCCCCGGCCGCAGGATTGCCCGGTGTTGCAGGAAGAAGAAGTTTCTAAGAATCGATGCGATACATCTGATAGCCGGCCCCCGCAGGACCGGTTTTGTTATTACCGTCAGAAACGAAACAGCGGTGGACGGTTGGTTACCCTTTTCCCAGTGCGTCATTTTGGATAATATACTACAAAAAGCATCAAAATGCGAGAGGGGTTTATGGTAGGTCCGGTGGTTAATGCGGCGGCGATTGTGGTATGCGCCCTGGCGGGGTGCTTCTTTATTCGGGGTATCCCGGAGCGGTTTGAGGAGATTATCAAAAAGGCCATCGGGCTCTCCATTATGTATGTGGGGATCAAGGGGGCATTGGACAATCAACGGGTTCTCCTTTTGATCATGAGCATGGTCCTTGGGGCGGTTATCGGGGAGTTCATCAATATCGACAGGCTCTTGAACCGCTTCGGGAACTGGACGGAGCGGAAGCTCAAGCGATACTTCGCCATGAGCGGGGGGACCTTTTCCAAGGGCTTTGTATCCGCCAGCATCCTCTTTTGTACCGGTTCTATGGCCATCGTGGGGTCCATGCAGTCGGGCCTCCAGGGGAACCACGAGACCCTCTTTGCCAAGTCTGTCCTGGACGGCTCCATATCCCTGGTATTCGGCGCATCTATGGGCATCGGGGTGGTATTCTCCGCCATTCCGGTGCTGGTCTACCAGGCGGCCATAGCCCTGGCGGCTATGGCCATCAGGGATTTCCTCACGGCGGACATCATCCGGGAAATGTCCGCCGTGGGGAACCTCCTGGTGGCGGCCATCGGCTTCAATTTCCTTGGGGTCGCGGGTGAAAACCCGAAGGAAATCCGGGTGGCCAACCTGATTCCGGCGATATTTATCCCCTGGCTCTACTTGGGGCTGGAAACGATTTTGAAAACCACTTAATATAGACGGCAGTTAACCGATACTAAAAGGAACAAAGTTCCAGGAACCGGGAGGAGACCATTTTGGCAAATTCAAACCATATATTCGCTTATACAGAGACCCGTATTAAGACCGCGAGTCAGGGGCAGCTTATCATCATGTTGTACAACGAGGCGGTAAAACAACTGGATCATGGTCTTGAACTGCTGGAACGGAACGCCGGCGGGAAGAAAAACCCCGCCAGGATTGAGCCGGTCAGTAAGGCCATCATGAAAACCCAGGAAATCGTTACGGAACTCATGGCTTCCCTGGATTTTGAACAGGGCGGCGATATTGCCAGGAACCTCTTTTCCCTCTATACCTGGTTCAACAAGGAGCTCCTGACGGCCAATATTGACCAGGACCCGCAGAAAATTGCCACGGTTCGCAA
Organism: Spirochaetia bacterium; assembly: GCA_025997675.1. GTDB lineage: Bacteria > Spirochaetota > Spirochaetia > Treponematales > Breznakiellaceae > Termitinema. Next base: position 14,282 of record BNUX01000034.1, read on the forward strand.
TATGCTGAACGACCTCCGGGGCGCCTGGAGCGAGATTATCGCCCGGAACTCTATGGAAGGGATGGGCCATCCTTCCGTGGGCCTGAATATCACCGGGTAATGGCGCATGACCGACGAAGAACGTACCCAGCGGGTGGCGGTAGTCAAACGCTTCCGGGAACTGCTCCAGGCCCAACGAGACCGTTTCCGGGAATACCTGACGGTCCTGGATAAACAGCAAAGTGTTATCCAGGGGGGGGACACCGAGGCCCTCCTTGCCCATGTGGAACTGGAAGAGCACATTGTACGGGATATTTTCAACATACAGAAGGTCATCCTGCCCCTGGAAGGTTTGTACCACACCCTTAGATCCGATGAGGAAACTATCAGCCTCAAAGCCTCCCTGGAGGCCCTGAAACGGGAAGCGACTGCCCGTTCGGAACGCAACCGGGAGCTGCTCTCCGGGCGGATGGCTGAAATCAGGCAGGAGATAAAGAGCCTTCGGGGGAACCCCTACGCCGCCCGCCGGTCCATTTATGCTGATACCGGCTCTCCATCCCTCTTGGATGTTAAGGGCTGACCCCCTAATCGAAGACCCTTCGACTAGCTAGTCTAAGACCCTTCGACTAGCTAGTCTAAGACCCTTCGACTAGCTAGTCTAAGACCCTTCGACTAGCTAGTCTAAGACCCTTCTACAAGCCTGGAGTATCCTATAGTGTAGAGGTATGAAAGAACCCCTCTATCTTATAGACGCCTACGGCCTTATTTACCGGTCCTACTTTGCCTTTTTGAATCGTCCCCTGCGGAATAGCCGGGGTCAAAACGTGTCCGCCCTCTCAGGCTTTGCCCGCACCCTGGTGAGCCTTCTGGACGAGGGGGCTCCGGCGGCGGACGCGGCGGGGAAGCTCCGGAGCGCCCCTCAGAGGCCCCGGCGGCTGGCGGTGGTGTTCGACTCCCCCGGTCCCACCTTCCGCCACAAGCAATACCCCGCATACAAGGCCACCCGGCAGAAAGCGCCGGAGGACCTCCACACCCAGGTTCCCCTGATAGAGGAAGTCCTGGCCGCCCTGGGGGTCCCGGCGCTAAAGGCCGAGGGCTTTGAGGCGGATGACATTATTGCCACCCTGGCAAAAAAGTGCCGGGAGGAAGGGCGGCAGTGTTATATTCTCTCCTCCGACAAGGACCTGCTCCAGTTGGTGGGGGAGGGTACCTACCAGCTCCGGCCCGCCAAGGGCGGCCTGGGCTACGAACTGGTGGGCGTCGAAGAGGTGAAGGCCGAATGGGGGGTAAATCCGGACCGGGTGTTGGACCTCCTGTCCCTCACCGGGGACACGTCAGACAATGTGCCGGGAGTTAAGGGAGTGGGCGATAAAACCGCCGTTAAGCTCATGACCCGCTACGGTTCCCTTGATGAGATATACAAGAACATCGCCGGTATTGAAGGCGCGGTGGGGAAGAAGCTTGCCGAGGGAAAGGAAAGCGCTTACCTTGCCAAATCCCTGATAACCCTGAGCTACGAGGCGCCCCTTTCCGTTAAGGCCCTTGACGATCTTTCGGTGGAAACCCTGGACCGGGCGGCGGGGGCGCAGGTTCTCCTGCGGGAGGAGATGCGGCAGTTAGCGGCGGTACTGGAAAAAGGGACACCTTCTGCGGAAAACAGCCTTGCTAAGGCGGACCCCGCGCTTCTGGGGGACGGCGTCTACAAGACCATCCTGGACTTCCCGACGTTTAAGGCACTCCTCGGCGAGGCCTGGCTGCAGGGCTTTTTCGCCCTGGACTTTGAGACCGACTCCCTGGACGCCTGGAACGCCCATCCCATCGGCATTTCCATCGCCATAAAGCCTAAGGAAGCCTTCTATATACCCGTTGCTCCTCACGAGGGTACCGCCCCCTTCGTTGATCCCGCGCTGGTCCGGGAACACCTGGGCTTCCTCTTGGAGGACCCCCGCGTAACCGTGGTGGCCCACAACGCCAAGTACGACTACAAGGTGAGCCGCGGCTGGGGCCTCCCCCGGTGGAACTGCAATATCTGGGACACCATGGTAGCCGCCTGGGTGGATGACCCGGAGCGGAACAACTATTCCCTGGATTCTCTGGCCGGTTCCCACTTCGGCTACACCCCCCTGGCCTACAACGCCATCGTTCCCAAGGGCGGCACCTTCGACCAGGTCCCCCTGGAAACCGCCACCCGCTATTCCGCCGAGGACGCGGACCTTACCCTGCGCGCCAAGGTCTTTCTGGAACAGCGGCTTGAAAAAACCGGTTCCCTGGGCCTCTTCCGGGTCCTGGAAATGCCCCTGCTCCCCATCCTGGCGGAAATGGAGGGCCTGGGTATCAAGATTGAGCCCACGGTTCTCCGTGACTTCGGCGTGGAACTATCGTCGGAACTGGACCGGATACAGGCGGATACCTACAAGCTGGTGGGCCACGAGTTCAACCTGGCCTCCACCAAGCAGCTCCAGGAGGTCCTCTTTACGGAGCGGAAACTACAACCGGGCAAAAAGACCAAGACCGGCTACTCCACCGATGTGGCGGTCCTGGAACTGCTTGCCCACGAGGACCCGGTCCCCGCCAAGATACTCCGCCACCGCACCCTGTCAAAGCTCAAGTCCACCTACGTGGACTCCCTGGCGGACATTGCCGACAAGGAGGGGCGGCTCCACACCCACTTTATCCAAACCGGCACCGCCACGGGCCGCCTCTCCAGCCGGGAACCCAACCTTCAAAATATCCCCATCCGTGACGAGGAGGGCCGCCGCATCCGGGAAGCCTTTATCGCCAAGCCGGGAAACGTCCTCATCTCCGCAGACTACAGCCAGATAGAACTGGTGGTACTGGCCCACCTTTCACAGGACGAAAACCTCATCGCCGCCTTTAACACCGGCAAGGACGTCCACGCCCGAACCGCCGCCCTCATCTTCGGCATAGACGAGAAGGATGTTGCAGCGGACCAGCGCCGCATAGCCAAGACCATCAACTTCGGGGTCATGTACGGCATGAGCGCCTTCCGCCTCTCCAACGAACTGGGCATCTCCCGCACCGAGGCGGCCTCCTTTATCGACGCCTACTTTAAAACCTACGCGGGGATACGCAGTTTCATTGATGAGCTCATCAGAAAAACTGAGGAGACCGGGTACGCCTCCACCCTTCTGGGCCGCCGCCGGTACATCCCGGCCATCAACTCCCGGAACAAAACCGAGAAGGCCGGGGCGGAACGGGTAGCGGTAAACACCCCCATCCAGGGCTCTGCGGCGGACATTGTCAAGACCGCCATGCTCAAGGTGGACAAGCGGCTTACTGCGGAGCAAAGCACCGCAAAACTGCTGCTACAGGTCCACGACGAACTTATCCTGGAGTGCCCCGAGACAGACGCCGACACCGCAGCCACGCTGGTGAAGGAAGTGATGGAGAGCGCCGTCACCCTGCGGATACCCCTGCGGGTCAGCGTGGAAACCGGCCGACGCTGGGGGGATTTCCACTAGCCCTTTGAGGTTACTTTCTTCGATTTCCCTTGCATTCCGGCGAATTCCAGGTGATTATTATAGTAATATCGACTTTTATGGAGGATTTTATGAAACGGCTTGGTACCACGGCTTTGGTCCTATTGATTGCGGCGGGGGCGGCTTTTGCCCAGCAGAATTCGGTTTCCGCCTATACTACCCTGGAGGAGCCTTTGGCCAAGGCCCTTTTTGAACAGTTCCGGACGGAAACCGGTATTACCGTCAACTTTGTCCGCCTTTCCGGGGGTGAGGCGGTGGCCCGGATGGAAGCGGAAGCGGCTAATCCCCAGGCCTCAATCTGGGTTGGAGGCGTTGGGCTGGACCATATCACCGCTAAATCGAAGGGCCTCACCGTGGCCTATCAGTCCCGGTATGCAAACAATACCCGGGCGGAGTTTAAGGATCCTCAAAACTTCTGGATTGGCCTCTATGTAGGGCCCCTGACCTTTGTTACCAACATGGACCGGGCCAAGGCCCTGGGACTTACCCCGCCGAAAAGCTGGGCGGACCTCCTCAAGCCTGAGTATAAGGGCCAGGTCCGCATGGCGAACCCCAATATTTCCGGCACCGCCTACAACGTGATCACCACCATCAGGTCCCTGAATAATAAGGATGAGGCGAAGGCCTTCGATTACCTTAAAAAGCTGGATGCCAACATCGACCAGTACGCCCGTTCCGGTTCGGCGCCGGGGAAGAGCGTGGCCACCGGGGAAATCCCCATCGCCCTGGGGTATGCCCACGATCAGGTTAAGCTCAAAGCGGAAGGGGCCAATGTGGAAATCTACGCCCCCACCGAGGGCACCGGCTACGAGCTGGCTTCCATGTCCCTTATCAAGGGCGGCAAGGATCAGGTGAACGCCCGGCGGCTCTACGACTGGATTCTTTCCTCCAAAAACGCCCAGGCGGAGTTTACCAAGTGGTATTTGGTCCTGGTAGCCAACGGCGCGGCGAAGCACCCCCTGGCTCTATCCCTGGATCAGATCAAGACCGTGAACCAGGACATGACCTGGGACGGGGATGCGGCGAACAAAAAGCGGCTTTTGGACCGGTGGACCGCGGAAATCGAATCCAAGCGATAACAGTATCGGAGGCGGTATATGGTAAACAAAAAGGGGCTCATCAAGCTGCTGACGGCGGCCCTGGTCTTTGCGGCCGTGGACGTCTGGATATATACGGCTCTCCTGGGCTCCTTCCGTTCCTACCACGAAGCGAACAGCCTTAAAGAGGTAAGCCTTTTTGCAAAGACCGCCCCGAGTGACGAGGCCTATGTCGGCGAATGGCTGGCGGGCCTGCCGGACACCATCGAAGGGGCCGAAGCCCTGGTTCTGGGGATAGACGAAGACTGGAACTTCGTCCCCCGGGAGGGGATGCCCGCCGCACGGGCCATCTGGGACGCCCACAAGGATGGCGAAGAGTTTCAGCGGGGGCTGGAGAGCGTGTACTACCTCCTGCCCTACAAGTTCCCCCCGGCACGGCGCTCCGCGTCCATGCGGGTCTACCTGCTCCCCATCCCCGACGAAACGGGATATGAGATAACCGGAGCCCTGCTCATGACGGTTCCCGAAGGCGGGGCGGTTCAGTTTGAGGGGCTTATCCGGTCCCTGGCAATCCTGGCTTGGGTTCTCTTTACGGTCCTTTTTGCCGTGGCGGTTCTGGCCCGGGACCCTATTACCGGTTACGCGGTGATCTTCCTCTTTGGTATAGCCATCGCCTTTGTGGCGTACCCGCTCTTTGAATCCTTCCGGTTGACCTTTTACGACGAGGGCCGGCTTTCCCTCAATATCTGGAAACAGACCCTTTCCCCCCGGTACCTGGCGCCCCTCTGGGGTTCCATCAAGCTGGGGATAATCACTGCCTCGGTGTCTATGGTGATAGGCTTTGCCTTCGCCTTCCTTACCGAACGGACCGGTGTGCGGGGAAAGAAGCTCATCGGGACCCTGGCGACCATGCCGGTTATTTCCCCTCCCTTCTCCCTCACCCTGTCGATCATCCTCCTCTTTGGGAACAACGGGCTGATTACCCGGCAGTTGCTTGGGATACAGAACTTTTCCGTCTACGGCCTGGGGGGGCTGGTGCTGGTGCAGACCATCGGGATGTTCCCCATCGCCTACATGACCCTTTCCAGCGTGCTCAAGTCCATCGACTCAACGGTGGAGGACGCCGCCCTGGACCTCCAGGCCTCCCGGCTGCGGACCTTCCTGACCATCACCCTGCCCCTGTCTCTGCCGGGGCTCCTTTCCGCCTGGCTCCTGGTGTTTACCAACTCCCTGGCGGACTTCGCCAACCCCCTGCTCTTGGCCGGCTCCTACCGGGTGCTTTCGGTGGAAGCTTATATAGAAGTAACGGGCCGGAGCAACCTCGGCGGCGGGGCGGCATTATCCCTGCTCCTCCTGATGCCCACCCTAACGGCCTTCTTTGCCCAGCGTTACTGGGTAAACAAGAAGAGCGTGGTCACCGTTACCGGCAAGCCCTCCACCCGGCTCGCCGAACTGGCCACCAAGCCCGTGCGTATTGCCTTGACGGTCTTTGTAGGGATATGCCTCGTGTTCATCGTGAGCCTCTACGGGACCATCATCGCCGGCTGCTTTGTCAAGAACTGGGGCATAGACTATTCCTTTACCACCGCCAATATCGGGGAGGCCCTTTCCCGGGGCTGGCAGTCCATCGCCAGTACCGTTACCCTGGCGGCGGCGGCAACCCCCATTGCGGGGATCATCGCTATGGCGGCGGCCCTCATCGTGGTGCGCCAGACCTTTGTGGGGAAGCGGGTCCTGGAGGTGCTGCTGATGACGCCCTTTGCGGTGCCGGGTACCCTTTTGGGTATTTCCTACATCCTGGCCTTTAACAAGCCCCCCATGCTGCTGGTGGGCACCGCGGTCATCATCGTGATCAACTACGTGATCCGGGAACTGCCGGTGGGGCTGGAAACCGGGGCGGCGAGCCTGCGGCAGATAGACCCGTCAATCGAAGAGGCGGCCCAGGACCTGGGGGCGGATATGTCCAAGGTGTTCACCAGCGTGGTGCTGCCCCTGATACGCCCCAGCTTCCTTACCAGCATGTCCTACACCTTCGTCCGGTCCATGACCGCCGTCAGCGCGGTAATCTTCCTTATTTCCGCCCGGTGGTATCACCTGACGGTGCAGATATACAACTTTTCAGAGAACATGCGCTTTGGCCTGGCCAGTGTGCTTTCCACGGTATTGATTATCATCGTCCTCGCGGTCTTCGGACTGATGCAGCTCCTGGTCCGGGACCGGGGCCTGACCGCTAAAAATATTGTCCGGTAAGGGGTTGTAACAATGAGCAAGAAAAACAGTGTTTCTGTTACCCTGGAAGGGGTTACCAAGGTTTTTAAAAATACCAAGGGCAAATCCGATGTGATCGCCGTCCACGAATCGGACTTTGTGGTGGGCGCCGGGGAACTGGTTACCCTCCTGGGGCCTTCGGGGTGCGGCAAAACCACCACCCTGCGGATGATCGCCGGGTTCGAGCTGCCTTCGTCGGGGAAGATTCTTATCGGCGCAGAGGATGTGACCATGCTGCCCCCCAATCAGCGGGATACCGCCACGGTGTTCCAGAGCTACGGCCTCTTTCCCCACCTGACCGTGGGGGAGAATGTGGCCTACGGCTTAAAACTGCGGAAAATCCCCCCGGATGAGATTGAAAGAAAGGTCCACGAGACCCTGGACATGGTGGGGTTAAGCCATCTCTACGACCGGCCGCCGGGCCAGCTTTCCGGCGGGCAGCAGCAGCGGGTGGCCCTGGCCCGCAGCCTTATTGTGGAGCCCTCGGTATTGCTGTTGGACGAGCCCCTTTCCAATCTGGACGCCCTGCTTCGGGAACAGATGCGGGTGGAGATCCGGCGGATACAGAAGAGTCTGGGGATCACCGCAGTCTACGTAACCCACGACCGGGTGGAGGCCATGAGCCTTTCCGATAGGGTTATTGTGAGGCGGGACGGGGAGATAAAGCAGATAGGCAGTCCCCAGGAAATCTACGAGGACCCCAACAGTACGTTTGTGGCGGGCTTTGTGGGGAAGGTGGCCTTCTTCCCCGCCGAGGGCCTTGAAAAACGGGACGCACAGTGGGTTTGCCGGGTGGGGAGCAAGTCCCTCCTGGTGGGGCGGGCCGCGCCGGATGTGGCGGAAGGGCAGGATGCGGTGATCATGGCCCGGCCCGAAAGCCTGCGGCTTACGGAGAGCGGCCAGGGGGCGGTGGAAGGGACCGTCCGCATGAATGTCTACCTGGGGAGCAGCATCGAAACCTTTGTGGACACCCCCCACGGGGAGGTGTTGATACAGGTGGACGACCCCGCGTCAAAGAAGATCTTCGCCGAGGGGGCGCCGGTGTCCGTTGATTTTAACCCCGGCAGGATACGGTTACTGCGGGATAGCTAACTACTTCCCCAGCAGCCGTCCCGCCAACGAGGGAATCGCAATGAAGTTCCCCACCATGCCCCCGATGGACGAAAGCAGAAACACCAACAGCGCCCGGGTAATCCGGTTCCGGTAGATCCCCCGCAGGCTGCTTACATCATCGGCAATGGTTTCCGCGTCGGTGACCCGGGGTTTCCGCATGGTGGCCTCGGTAACACCCGCAAACAGGCCCACCCCGATAAAGGGGTTGATGGTGGCGATGGGGGCGCCCACAAAGGACACCAGAATAGACAGGGGATGCCCCAGGGCGATGAGGGTTCCCAGCGCCGCCAGGGAGCCGTTCCAGAGTACCCAGCGGAGGAGCAAGGTAACGCTTACCCCGGCGCCGGCCCGGAAAAAGCCCAGCACGATGATTGCCGCGATGATAAGCGGGATAATCCAGCCGGCCGCCTTGGAGAGCATTGATGCCGGGGGGATTTGGTCCAGTTCCGATACATCGGCGCTTTCGCCGGCGGCGGCGATCCCTTCCAGGTGGCTCTTTATCCCCATAAGATGCCCGGCGCCGACAATCGCGACCTGCTTTCCCCCCCCCCGGTCCAAATCCTGGCCGCCAGGTACCGGTCACGCTCGTCGATGAGGGTCTCCTTTACCGAGGGCAGGTAGTCCGCCAGTTCCGCCATCATGCCGTCCAGTTCGCTGCGGTTTTTCAGGTTCTCAATCTCCTCTTCGCTTAGTTTTTCGGTGGTAAAGGCGCTGCCCACCAGGGAGGCCAGGAGTTTGCTCTTGCTCCAGAGGCTGCAATGGGCCCAGGCGCGGCGGAGGGTCCCTTCCACCGCCCCCTGGCCGCTCTCCGTAAGCCGCAGGCTTTCGGGCCGGGCCATGATCACCGCATCCTGCCCTTCCGCCACGGTGTTCCAGAGCTACGGCCTCTTTCCCCACCTGACCGTGGGGGAGAATGTGGCCTACGGCTTAAAACTGCGGAAAATCCCCCCGGATGAGATTGAAAGAAAGGTCCACGAGACCCTGGACATGGTGGGGTTAAGCCATCTCTACGACCGGCCGCCGGGCCAGCTTTCCGGCGGGCAGCAGCAGCGGGTGGCCCTGGCCCGCAGCCTTATTGTGGAGCCCTCGGTATTGCTGTTGGACGAGCCCCTTTCCAATCTGGACGCCCTGCTTCGGGAACAGATGCGGGTGGAGATCCGGCGGATACAGAAGAGTCTGGGGATCACCGCAGTCTACGTAACCCACGACCGGGTGGAGGCCATGAGCCTTTCCGATAGGGTTATTGTGATGCGGGACGGGGAGATAAAGCAGATAGGCAGTCCCCAGGAAATCTACGAGGACCCCAACAGTACGTTTGTGGCGGGCTTTGTGGGGAAGGTGGCCTTCTTCCCCGCCGAGGGCCTTGAAAAACGGGACGCACAGTGGGTTTGCCGGGTGGGGAGCAAGTCCCTCCTGGTGGGGCGGGCCGCGCCGGATGTGGCGGAAGGGCAGGATGCGGTGATCATGGCCCGGCCCGAAAGCCTGCGGCTTACGGAGAGCGGCCAGGGGGCGGTGGAAGGGACCGTCCGCATGAATGTCTACCTGGGGAGCAGCATCGAAACCTTTGTGGACACCCCCCACGGGGAGGTGTTGATACAGGTGGACGACCCCGCGTCAAAGAAGATCTTCGCCGAGGGGGCGCCGGTGTCCGTTGATTTTAACCCCGGCAGGATACGGTTACTGCGGGATAGCTAACTACTTCCCCAGCAGCCGTCCCGCCAACGAGGGAATCGCAATGAAGTTCCCCACCATGCCCCCGATGGACGAAAGCAGAAACACCAACAGCGCCCGGGTAATCCGGTTCCGGTAGATCCCCCGCAGGCTGCTTACATCATCGGCAATGGTTTCCGCGTCGGTGACCCGGGGTTTCCGCATGGTGGCCTCGGTAACACCCGCAAACAGGCCCACCCCGATAAAGGGGTTGATGGTGGCGATGGGGGCGCCCACAAAGGACACCAGAATAGACAGGGGATGCCCCAGGGCGATGAGGGTTCCCAGCGCCGCCAGGGAGCCGTTCCAGAGTACCCAGCGGAGGAGCAAGGTAACGCTTACCCCGGCGCCGGCCCGGAAAAAGCCCAGCACGATGATTGCCGCGATGATAAGCGGGATAATCCAGCCGGCCGCCTTGGAGAGCATTGATGCCGGGGGGATTTGGTCCAGTTCCGATACATCGGCGCTTTCGCCGGCGGCGGCGATCCCTTCCAGGTGGCTCTTTATCCCCATAAGATGCCCGGCGCCGACAATCGCGACCTGCTTTCCCCCCCCCCCGGTCCAAATCCTGGCCGCCAGGTACCGGTCACGCTCGTCGATGAGGGTCTCCTTTACCGAGGGCAGGTAGTCCGCCAGTTCCGCCATCATGCCGTCCAGTTCGCTGCGGTTTTTCAGGTTCTCAATCTCCTCTTCGCTTAGTTTTTCGGTGGTAAAGGCGCTGCCCACCAGGGAGGCCAGGAGTTTGCTCTTGCTCCAGAGGCTGCAATGGGCCCAGGCGCGGCGGAGGGTGGTCTGTATCTCCCTATCGCAGAAGATGTAGGGGATTCCCAGTTCGGCGGCGGTGTCGATGGCGGTCTTCATTTCCTCACCGGGCTTGACCCCCAGTTTCGCCCCCATGCGGCGCTGAAAACTGCCCAGGACCAGGTTGGCCATAAGGAAAAACCCCCGGCCCTCCCGGAAAACCTTGGCCACATTCAGTTTCTCCCAATTGTCCTTCTGAACCATGGCCTTATAGCGCCCGGCATCCAGCTCCACACAGACCTGATCCGGCTTTTCGTCCCGGATCACGGCGGCAACTTCCTCAATACTTTCCCGGGAAACATGGGCGGTGCCGATAAGCGTAATTTCTCTCCCGTCCAGAGTAACGGTAACGCGGGTATCCTTCACTAAGTCTCCTTACTATCAATTGACCGTCAGGTTCCGTGCTTCCACTACCCATCGGTTAAAACGCCATTCAAGAACGGCGCGCTGCTCCATCTCATTGACCTGGGAAAAATACCGGTTTGCCAGGGAGGTGTTTCCCCGGACATCGTAATAGCTTGCCAAGTAGTACAGCATCTGGGCCTTGAGCACCGGGTTCGTTTCCCGGTCAATCCGCATGGCCGCATCGTTGTCCCCGTGGAGGTCGTGGTATAACCGGAGCATAGACCACTCCGCCGTATCCCGCTGCGCCTTCTTGAGGGCGGTTTCCAGGAAGGTCTTCGGGTCGCTCATCTTGCCCGCCCGCATCCAGCATAGGGACGCAAGCAGGGCATAGTGGGTTTCCGGCGCCTGTTTGTAGACCATCAAAAAGGCATCCCGGGCTTCAGCCCAGAGTCCCTTCCGCATTTTTTGTACCCCCAGGCCCTCAAGGGCGAAATAATACTCCGGTTTAAGCTTTACCAGTACCTCGTAGTCATGCTCCGCCCCATCGTAGTCCCCCATCTCATCCTTTATCCCGGCGCTGTACACGTAGGCAAGGAATATTGAGGGGTTCATGGCAATGGCCCGGTTAAATTCGAGGAGCGCTTCCTGTTTGCGGCGCAGATCCACCAGCACGATCCCCCGGTCAACGGCTATCCAATAATCATCACCGTTGATTTTTAGAGCCCTGTCCAGGTCCCGGAGGGCGTCATCATAAAAACCCGCTTCCTGGTAGAGCCGGGCCCGTTCGGTCAGGGGCCGGGTCCATTGGGGGTAGCGCTTAACCGCCTTGTTCAGCAGGGACTCCGCTTCCTTAGGGTTCCGCTGATACCGGTATACCCCGGCAAGGCCAAGCAGGGCATCGCCGTTATCCGGGTCCACCGCCAGGACCCGGTCAAAATAGGCGGCCGCCGCTTTCAGTGATTTGCCCCGGAGACTGATGTCCCCCAGGGAGGTAAGGGCCGCTACATGGTTCGGGTCGATCCTGATAAGGCGCTCCAGGGTAGCCTTCTGCTCCTTATTCCTGCCCCCGGCGCCTTCCAGGGTGGAAAGCACGTACAGAGCTTCCGTATTATCCGGTTCCCCGGCGATAATCTCCTCAACAATACCCCGGGCCTCGGCGGTCCTGGCTGCGGAACTCAGCACCGATGCCTTCAAAAGGCGAATCCCGGAACTGGCCGCAACCGCACTGTCCAGGCGGTCAAAACAGGCAAGGGCGCCGTCATAATCCTCCCGGCTGAGTAAATCCGCCGCGGCGGCCAGGATGGCCTGGGTGTTCGGCAAGGGCGCCGCCTGCTCTACGGGAGCGGGCGGGGCAGGAACCGGGGGAGGGGACGCACAGGAGAATATACCGGGAAGGATGATGACCATGAATAGTCGGCTGTTTATTTTCACCATAGTTATAGTATATAATCGGCTTAAAAGCGGCAAGTCTGGATACTGCGTTGTGCCAACGGTGCGTTGTGCCAACGGTGCGTTGTGCCAACGGTGCGTTGCAATTTGATCCTCCTTAGGGTATCCTGTACCGAAATGAAAAAGCCCCTTTTACCCCGGATTATCAGCCTTACCGTCCTGTATGCGGGTGTATTTGTCCTGCTGGTAGCCATCCAATTTACCAATCAACGGAGCTTTACCCAAAGGATCGGCGATTTTGTGGTTTCCGGCCACTATAGCAAACAGGCGAACAACGAACCGGAGTTGATCCGTCCCCTGGAAGGAACAATAACCATTTCCTACGGCGGTATAGAGTTCCTCCTTACCGATGAAGATGATGATGACGGCCTCTCTGTTCTCCATGTGTCGGGGGAACGGGAAGTGACCAGGCCCCTCTTTATGAGCGTGAGCGCCGGGGCCGCACGGTTCCCGCTAAGAGGAGGGGCGGAAATCACCTTCAGTACCCAGAATATAGGCGGAAACCAGGAACTCCGGATATTCGTCAGCCTGCCCGAAGGGTCCAGTCGGCTGGAACTTCCCTACCGCCTCCTGGGCAGTTCCCGTATCAGGCGCCATAGTAATGGGGAATCCCATCTCATCGCCAATGGGAAAAGTTATCGTTTCAATAGTTCCCTGGTGGATTTCTCCCGCCGCCTGGTCTTTTTGGACGCCAATGAACCGGTTGTTTCCTACGGGCAGGTCCAGGGGACGGAAGTCCATGACCCCTCCCGCTTTATCCTCAGCATCGCCCAGGATAAGCGGATGTACGACGAGGCCCTTATCCGCTGGCGGGATCAATCCTTTACCCGGTGGGGCCAGAGCATAGCAGCCAGCCGGGATGAGGAAACGATTCTGGCCTACCTTTCCGAGGCCGTATCCCACGGGGGCTACCGGTCCGCCCTTACCGGAATATCCCCCGAATTTGCGGCGGGAAATCAGAGAACCTTTGAATCCTCAGTCTTTCTGGGCCGTCTGGATATGGGACTCCGTTCAAACGCCGTTTTTGAGCGGGAAAACCTTAGCCGTCTGACCCGGCTTATTGAAGGCGGGTCCACAGACATTTTGAAGGAATCCCATGTTATAGAATTCCTCGCCCTCCGGGGCCAGAACAGTCTGATTGACGCCCTGAGCGGCATCATTCGTTCTCTGGACTCCGCCGAACTGGCCTCGGCTTTGCTGCCCGGTATCCTGGAGGGCTATATGGACTGGCAGGTTTTCCGGCCCAATACGGAAAACCCCTTTAATACGCTGATGAATCAGGTCTGTTTTGCCGTATCCGAGGGAATCATCATGAACGATCAGGACGGGCAAATCTTCGTCTTTGACCAGGGAACGGCGGATATGGAATTCAACCTCCGCGTTGGGGCGGGGCTGGCTGCCTATGGGGAATACGTTGGCCAGGAAGTCTGGGGCGGCATAGGCCGTTCCCTGGTTCTATCGGTACTCTCCCTGGTGGGCGAGTCCGGTACGGCCCCCCTTACCCTGACCCTTTCCCTGGCTGAAAGCGGGGACATCCTTCCCACGGCGGCCGACGCGAATCCTCTGAGCGCCGCCCGGATATACCGGCAGCTCCGGCTGGGGGACTATTCCGTCCGGGCCGTTGGCTTAGGCTCCGGCTCGGCAACGAACGGCATCTGGACCTGGACCGCCGCCGCCGGGCCCACGGCAAATTTCAATCAGGAAAGCAATTTTCTGGATATTTCCGTAAGCTTCCCCAGTGGGGAGACCCATTACATGCTCATCCGGGGTATCCGGCCCTTTACCCAGATACAACTTTACAACATCCCCTTCCGCACAGACCCCCAGTTTGAACGCTACGACTCCTCGGGCTGGGCCTATTCCCCTTCGGAACAAACCCTGATGGTCAAAATGAAGCACCGTCTGACCACGGAGCATATCCTGATATACTATTAGGCCGCGCCTGCCGCAGAGGCTACGGTCCCCGCCGTAGAGGCTACGGTCCCCCCCGTGGAGGCTACGGTCCCCGCCGTGGAGGCTACGGTCCCCGCCGTGGAGGCCACGGTCCCCCCCGTAGAACCGTCTATCGCACTAGGGATTAAGAAATCGGGGCATTAGCCCAGCGGGGCTTTCCCCAGGGGCCGCATAGTTCCGTATCCCCGTTTTTCCCTTAGACAGCAAAAACAGGCGTTTTGGCAGCATAATTGGTATGGTTTTCCCCTTGCGTTTTAAAAGTAAGGGGAGTACGATCACACTATGTACCAAGCACTGTCGTTCTTACCCCCCCCCCCAATCCCTGTATCGACTGCAACCGGTTCATCAAGTTTTCCCGGCTCCTGGAACGGGCGCGGCAGCTTGATTTTGACACCATCGTTACCGGCCATTACGCCCGGTGGAAC
>BNUX01000035.1 GCA_025997675.1 Spirochaetia bacterium
GCCAGGGTTTCATCCAGTCCCTTGGGGTCTGCCATGATAGCGTTAAACTTTTCCCGCATAGGGGTCAATTCCCGGTTTACCACCCGGAACAGCTCTTCCTTAGCCGCGCCCCAGCCCATGCCCCCCTCCCGGTAGCGGGAAGCTAAAGCTTCTTGCTCATCCGCCGTAGCAAAGAGCTTGTATAATAGAAAGATTTGGCTGGCATCCGGGTCCTTGGGTTCCTCCACGCCCTGGGAGTTGGTGACGATCCGCATGATAAGTTTGCGGAGCTCTTTTTCCGGGGCAAAGAGGGGGATGGTATTGCCGTAACTTTTACTCATCTTCCGGCCATCCAGACCGGGCACCACCGCCACCGACTCCTGCACCGCCGCCTGGGGTACCTGGAAGACCTCGCTTTTATAGTTGAAGTTCACCGCCTGGGCGATGTCCTGGGCCATTTCTACATGCTGGACCTGGTCCTTTCCCACGGGGACCACATCGGAATTGAAGAGGATGATGTCCGCCGCCATAAGCACCGGGTAGGTAAAGAGGCCCATGTTGACCCCCGCGTCGGGGTCGTCGTTTTTTTCGGTATTGGCCTGAACGGCGGCCTTGTAGGCGTGGGCCCGGTTCATCAGCCCTTTGCCGGTAAAGGCCATAAGGGCGGTACTCAGCTCGAAGGTTTCGGGGATGGCGCTCTGGCGGTAAAAGATGACCTTTTCCGGGTCAAGACCTGCGGCAAGCCAGCCTGCGGCCACCTGCCGGATAAGGCCGGACAGTTCCCCGGGGTCCTTTACCGTATTCAGGGCATGGTAATCGGCGATAAAATACCGGGCATCGTAGTCCCGGGAAAGCTCCAGGGCGGGCTTGATGGCGCCGAAGTAGTTGCCTATGTGAAGTATTCCCGTGGGTTTGATACCGGTAAGGGCGATTTTTTTCATTACTTCTAATTTACCGATAAGGGGCTTTTGCGTATAGGGGGGAAGTCCTAAGGGCTGTAACAAGGGTCTTGTTTAAGCGGTAAGGGTCTTTGACATTTATACCGGAGTAGTTTATATTTCCTATGCAAAGTTATTACAAATAGGAGTCCTATCATGGATAAGGAAAAGTTGACCTATTTAAAGGGTCAGGCTAAGGAAATTCGAAAGCTGACTATTGAGGAAATCGGTACCCTGGGTACGGGGCATATCGGGGGCACCATGTCCATTGCGGACCTGCTTGCCCTTCTGTATTTTCACCGCATGAAAGTGGATCCCGCCCAGCCGCGGCTGAAAGACCGGGACCAACTGGTGGTTTCCAAGGGCCACGCGGGTCCGGCGGTGTATTCCGCCCTGGCCTTGAAGGGTTTTTTCCCCAAGGACTGGCTTAAAACCCTCAACCAGGGGGGCACCAAGCTGCCCAGCCACTGCGACCGGAACCTGACCCCCGGCATAGACATGACCGCCGGCTCCCTGGGGCAGGGCTTTTCCGTGGCCTTGGGCATAGCCCTGGGCCTGCGGATCGACAAGATCCCCGCCCGGGTTTACACGATAATCGGGGACGGTGAGTCCGACGAAGGCCAGATTTGGGAGGGCGCCCTTTTCGGCGCGGCCCAGCGCCTGGCAAACGTCACCGCCTTTACGGATTACAACAAGCAGCAGCTTGACGGCTATACCAGGGATATCCTGGACCTGGGGGACCTTAAGGCCAAGTGGGCCGCTTTTGGCTGGTACACCCAGGAAGTGGACGGCCACGACATACCGGCCCTGGATGAGGCGATTGAAAAATCCCTCTCTGAAAAGAATAAGCCTTCGATGATCATTATGAACACTATTAAGGGGAAGGGTTGTAACTTTGCTGAGGGTATTGAGAAGAACCACAGCATGGCCTTTGACCTTGCGAAAGCTCGGGAAGCCATAGCCGCCCTGGACGCGGACTAAAGTCCGAAGGAGTAAAACGATGGAACAAAAAGAAATACGCGCCGCATACGTGGACACCCTCGTGGAACTGGGGGCAAAGAACAGTAATATTGTGGTACTGGAAGCGGACCTTGCGAGTTGTACCAACACGGGGAGCTTTAAAAAGGCCTACCCGGACCGGTTTTACAACATGGGCATTTCCGAAGCAAACATGATTGGTGTTGCCGCCGGGCTTTCCGCAGTGGGGAAGATACCCTTCGCCGCCACCTTCGGCTGCTTCGCCTCCCGGCGGGTCTACGACCAGTTCTTCATCTCCGCCAACTACGCCCAGCTGAACGTTAAGCTCATCGGTACCGACCCGGGGGTAACCGCAGCCTTTAACGGCGGCACCCACATGCCCTTTGAGGACCTGGCCCTGATGCGGGCGATACCAAAGCTAACCGTGGTTGAGCCGTCAGATGCGTGGAACGCCGCAGCATTGGTGCGGGAAGCGGCGGAAACCTACGGCTGTGTATACATCCGGTTCCCCCGCAAGCCGGTGCCGGTGCTGTACACGGAAAACGACACGTTCCGGTTCGGCAAGGCCAAGGTGCTGAAGCAGGGGAAGGATGTGCTGTTCGTAGCCCTGGGGAGCCTCCTGGTGAACGAATCCCTCAAGGCCCGGGAAATCCTGGCTCTGGAGGGGATTGACGCCGGGGTGCTGGATGTGCTGACCCTGAAACCCATTGACCGGGAAGCGATACTGACGGAAGCAGGAAAGGTGAGGGCGGTGATCAGCGCGGAGAACCATCAAATCAACAACGGCCTGGGCAGCGCGGTGGCGGAGGTACTGGCGGAAGGCGGGTTCCGGGGCAAGTTTGCGCGGGTGGGTATCCGGGACGAGTTTGGGGAAGTGGGGACACAGGATTACCTGACGAAGCGGTTTGGGCTGGATGCGGGGGCGCTGGCGGAGAAGGCCAGGTCATCTGTTTAGCCTGAACTGTTCCCCACCAAACACATCCACTCCGCCTCTGCCGCAAGCTCCTCCCCCACATAGGCCTTCCCGGACTGCTTGATCATCTTTGGCGAAAGGCGCAGGTTTACTATCTCTGAGCGGACCTCGTCCCCCGGCCGTACCTGGCGGCGGAACTTCACCTTGTCCACCGTGGCCAGGAAAAACAGGGCGTCCCCCGGCAGTATCCCCAGCTTGCGGAGCCCCGCACCGCCTGACTGGGCCATGGTTTCCACGAGGATTACGCCAGGTACTACGGGATACTCCGGGAAATGCCCGGCAAAGAAGAATTCCTTTTCCGTAAAGACATGGCGGGCAACGATACGCTCCTTGTCCGCCTGAACAATCTCGTCCACAAAGAGGAAGGGCACACGATGGGGCAGTAGGTTTTCAATTTCATTACCCATGATATTTCCTGAATACCACAACGCCGTTGTGTCCCCCGAACCCGAGGTTTCCCGATGCGGCGACATTGACCGTTCCGTACTGCACCTTGTTGGGCACATAGTCCAGGTCGCAGGCGGGGTCGGGGTTTTCCAGGTTGATAGTGGGGGGGAAAAACCCCTCCTGGATGGCGAGTATGCAGGCAATGGCTTCCAGGCCGCCGCCGCCGGCGACACAGTGGCCGGTCATACTCTTGGTACTGGACACCTTCAGTTTATAGGCGTAATCCCCAAAGGCGTACTTGAGCATCTTCGTTTCCGTAGCATCGTTAATCTCCGTACTCGTCCCGTGGGCGTTGTAATACTGCACCTCTTCGGGCTTGACCCCGGCGTCTGCCAGGGCGTACTTCATGGCGGTGCCGCCGCCAACGCCTGATGGGTCCGGGGCGGTGATGTGGTAGGCGTCGGCGCTCCCGCCGTAGCCGGCAAATTCCGCCAGAATCGCGGCGCCCCGGGCCTTGGCGTGTTCTTCGGTTTCCAGCACCAGTATTCCTGCGCCTTCTCCCAGGACGAAGCCGTCCCTGTCCGCATCGAAGGGGCGGCTTGCCTTTTCCGGGGTGTCGCAGCGTTTGGAGGAAAGGGCCTTAAGCATCTGGAAACCGCCGATGGCGAATGCGGTGACGCAGGCTTCGGTGCCGCCGGAGATGACCACGTCGCAGCGGCCGGAACGGATCAGGTCCAGGGCCTGGCCCAGGGCGTCGGCGCCGGAAGCACAGGCGGTAACCTGGGTGAAGGCGGGACCCCGCAGACCGTAGACCATGGAAACATTCCCCGCAGCTTCGTTGTTGATCATGAGCGGTACGGTTAATGGCAGCATCCGCTTGGGACCGTTGTCAAAAAGTTTGTGGAAGGATTCGGTGACGATCTCGAAACCGCCGATACCGTTTCCCAGTACCACCCCGGCTTTGTTGGGGTCGCCCTTGATCCGCTGCCGTCCCTCTCCGGCGTCCTCCAACAGGTCCGCCTGCTTGAGTGCCTGGGCGGCGGCGGCCACGGCAAACTGAGTGAACCGCGCCATTTTCCGCGCATCCTTTTTATCGATCCATTGGGAGGGATCAAATTCCTTAACCTCCCCCGCGATGGTGACATCAAATCCGGTGGTATCAAACAGGGTAATTTTCCCGATCCCGCTCTTTCCCGCGATAAGGGATTGCTTAAATTCCTCCACGGAATTACCGATAGGGGAAATCGCGCCCATACCGGTCACAACAACTTTTGTTTTCATTACGTTCCTCCGCTGTAGTACTATTCGCTATATAAACATCCCGCCGTCAACGGCGAGTACCTGTCCGGTGATATATGCCGACCCGTCGGACGCCAGAAACAGCGCCGCTTCCGCCACATCCGCCGGCTGGCCGATCCGTTTAAGGGGTATATGTTCGATCATTTTTGCCTTGGCATCTTCGTTTACCGCATCGGTCATATCCGACGCGATAAACCCCGGGGCAATGGCGTTGACCCGCACCCCCCGGCTCGCCGTTTCCTGGGCCAGGCTTTTGGTGACGCCGATAACCCCGGCCTTGCTGGCCGCGTAGTTTGCCTGTCCGCCGTTCCCGTGGATACCCACCACGCTGGCCATATTGATGATGGACCCGCTCCGTTTGCGTATCATGTCCCGCCCCACGGTTCGGGCGATAATAAAGGTGGCGGTGAGGTTCACATCCAGCACCTTTTGAAAGTCCTCCAGGCTCATCCTGAAGGAAAGATTGTCCTTAGTAATCCCGGCGTTATTCACCAGGATGTCAAAGCCACCGGCCCTTTTCAATTCCCCGTCCACCAGTGCCTCAATTTCCGCCGTCTTCGAAAGGTCGGCACTGATCCAGTGGAGCTTGCCCCCGGACTTAGCGATCCGGTCCTGCAAATCCGCCGGTTCCTTGGTCCCCAGGCCCCATACCTCCGCCCCCTCTTCCAGGAAACGATCCGTAATGGCCCGGCCTATGCCCCGGGACGCCCCGGTTACCAGCGCTTTCTTGTTTTCCAGCCTCATCGTGATACTCCTTAAGCCCTAATTATCAAACAGCGCTTCAATCTCTTCAAGCTTCCCCGCTGCAAAAGCAGGGACTTCGCTGCCCGAATCCTTCCAGAGCCCCTGGAGGACCTTTCCGGGGCCGGTTTCCAGGCAAGCCTCAATGCCCAGGGCGGCGATGGCGCTTTCTTCGGCGATCCACCGCACCGGGGAGGTGATCTGTTTCAGGGCCAGCTCTTTTGCCTCAGCGCCGGAGGAAACTGCCTTGCCGGAAACATTGGAAAACAGGGGGATCGCCGGGTTCTTGAAGGACACGGATTCCAGGACCGGGCCGAATTGCTCCGCCGCTTCCACCATGAGGGGGGAATGGAAGGGCCCCGCCACCTGGAGCCGCAGGACCCGTTTGGCCCCCGCTTCCTTAAACTTATCCTGGGCCGCCGCCAAAGCCGCCGCAGTTCCCGCCACCACCACTTGCTTGGGGGAGTTGAAATTGGCTGCGTAGAGGTCCGCAATGCCTAGAGACTTAACCAGGGCTTCCACCTGTTCCGGGGCCAGTCCCAACACCGCCGCCATACCTGGGGCGTTGGCTTCGCCCCCGCCGCTCTGTTTGACGATCCGTTCCACCGTTGCCTGCATGGCCTTCCCCCGGGCAGCCACCAGATTGAGGCAGTCGGCGGGGCTGATTACCCCGGCGCTTACCAAGGCGGCGTATTCCCCCAGGCTATGCCCGGCAACGCAGGCCGGCAGGAGACCACGCTCTTTCAAAAAAGCGGCGGCACAGAGGTTCGCCAGGGTGACCGTGGGCTGGGCTATGTCGGAACGCTTCAGGGTTTCCGCGTCCGAATCCCGCAACAGGGCTTTCACATCCCTGCCCAAGGCGTCGGAGGCCAGGGCGAAAAGACCGGCCGCTTCCTTAGATGAAACGAGAAAATCCAGGGCCATGCCCGGATACTGGGCTCCCTGGCCGGGAAACAGAAATGCCGTTTTTGTTTTGTTTACCATATGATGAGATTCCCTCCAAAGGTTAATCCTGCGCCAAACCCGATGATCATAAGCAGATCCCCCTTCCTGATTTTTCCATCCCGGTTCAATTCATCCAGGGCGATGGGGATCGAAGCCGCCGAGGTATTGGCGTATTCTTCAATATTGAGAAAAAACTTTCCCTCCGGTATGCCCAGCCGCTTTCCCGCAGCCTGAACAATCCGGGCATTGGCCTGGTGGGGCACGATCCGATCCACCTGGTCAATGGTGATGTTCTCCTCGGCGAGGAGTTTTTCGATGGTCCCGGTCACCGCCTTTACGGCAAAGTTATAGACCGCCCGGCCATCCATCTCAAGTACCGAAGGGGTCGTCACGGTTTCCCCCGTCTTAAAAGGCGCCCGGGACCCTCCCCGGCGGATAATGATGCTTTCCGAGCCGGTCCCGTCCGCCCCCAGGATGGTCCGCAGGAGCCCCCGCTTTTCCGCCGGGGCGGTTTGTTCCGCCAAAACAGCCCCGGCACCATCCCCGAAGAGGACGCAGGTACCCCGGTCCTCCCAGTTGGTTACCCGGGTAAGCACCTCGGCGCCGATCACCAGAGCCCGCTTCCGGAGGGAGTTCCGGCCCAGGTAACCCGCAGCAAGCTCCAGGCCGTAAATAAAACCGGAACATCCCGCGCTAATATCCAGGGCCGCCGCATTTTTCGCCCCCAGTTTGGCTTGAACAAGGCAAGCCGTAGAGGGGGTCCCGTAATAATCCGGGGTTGCGGTGCTTATAATGATCAGAGCCAGGCTGAGGGCAAGCTCCTCCACCGTCTCCCCGGTCTTTTCCGCCGCCATAGCCAGAACCTGTTGGGCCGCCCCCAGGGCTAAATCACTGCTTGCCGTGTTTTCATCTGCAATATGCCGGGCCCCTATCCCCGAATGGGAACGAATCCACTCATCATTGGTGTCAATCCTCTGCGCTAAATCGTCGTTGCTCACCCGGTTTGGGGGAATAGCCTTTCCCGTTGCGATTATCGTGAATGCCATACGTTGCCCTTCCATGACAAAAAGTGAATCTTTGTCATTGTTGATATAATAACATTTCTTAAAAAAATGTCAAGTTGATTCTTAGACCCGGAAAATGCGGCTTGGTTGCAGGGAAAAATGCCAGGATGGTCGGGAAAATGGGAAAATACTATTACTCTGAAGAATTCCCTACACCGCGTCCCGCTTAATCTTCTTCGTGGTGGTCATCTCCATGGGCGCATCCAGCACGGTAATCCGCTCTATCTTCTGGTACGGCAGCAACCGGTGGTTCACTTCGGCGACGATCTGCTCAAGCCGGGGCCGTATCTCTTTAACCAGTTTCGCGCCGTTGTCATTAAAAAACTCCGGGCTGGGATAGATCAACGCTTCAATGCCTTCGGTCTTGAGCTTTTTATCCAACGCAAAGCCCCGGATTAGGATCTGGTCGATTTCCTCGTAGAGCTGGAATTCGTTTTCGATTTCCTCGGGGTAGACATTCTTGCCGCCCCCGGTGACGATAAGGTTTTTAGCCCGGCCGGTAAGGTAGAGGTAGTCCTCGTCGTCCAGGTAGCCCAGGTCCCCGGTTTTGAGGTAGCCCTCGGGGGTAAACACCGCTGCGGTTTCCTCAGGCATTTCGTAGTACCCCTGCATGACCACCGGACCCTTGAGGATGACTTCCCCAACACCCCGGTCATCCGGGTTGAGTATCCGCATATCTATCTGGGGTATCACCTTGCCCACGCTGGTTTCCTTGTAATGGTCTATGGGATTCAGGGTGATGATGGGGGAGGTTTCCGTAAGGCCGTAGCCCTGGATAAAGTTGATCCCTAACTGGTTGAATTTCCTGAATACGCTGGGCGCCAGGGGCCCGCCGCCGCAGATACAGGTCTTTACCGAGGTCAGGGACGCCTGATCCAGGATGAAGCCGAACATTTTTTTGCCGGGGTTCACTTTGAAGGTCTTTTTGATGATCCCCGAGATGCCCATAAGCATGGATATAATCCCGTAGACTATGGGGCCCTTCTGTTTCAGCCCCCGGATGATCCCCGCCAGGAGCTTGTTGAACAGCATGGGGACCCCCAGGAACAGGGTGATCTTGCCTTGTTTCAAGTCCTTGAGAATGGCTTTGGTGACCATCCGTTTACCGAACACCAGTTCCGCCCCCACCGCCATGACCACAATAAAGACGGTCATACTGTAGGCATGGTGGATGGGGAGGAGGCCGTAGAAAACATCCTCCGGGAAAAGCTCGAGATGGGCCTGGGCCAGGTAGTTGTCCGACAGAAGGTTGGCATGGGTCAGCATCACCCCCTTCGGCTTTCCGGTGGTGCCGGAGGTAAAGAGTATCGCCGCAAGGTCGTTTTCGGCGGGGAGTGCGATATCGGCTTCCGGCCCATCCAGGTCGTAGAGGTAGGTTCCCACCCCTTTTTTCAGGGAAACAATGTCGGTTAAGCCGATGGAATCTTTGTTCCCGACAAAGCGTTCGTATCTTTCTTCGTCCGCAAAGAGAATATGGGCATTGGCAAATTTCATGAGGAATTCCGTCTCCTCCTGCCGGAGCTGGCAGTCAATAGGCACCACCACAGCCCCGGCAAAATGGATGGCGATAAATGCCACCGCCCACTCGGGGGAGTTCTTCCCGGTGAGGGCGACATGGTCCCCCCTTCGTACCCCCCGGCTATGAAGCCACCGGGCCACCGCTTCAATAATCCGCAGGGCCTCCTTGTAGCTCAGGCTAATCCGGTCCGGCTCGTATATGGTAAAACAAGGCCTGTCTCCATACCGGGAAACCGTAATCTTAAATGCCTCCGGCATAGTTGGCCAGGTCCCGTTAAAATCTTTCCCCCGGTATGCATCCAAATAAGCCCACGGTGTAGTATCGCCCATTTCTATATCCCCCTAAAAATAGTGAACAATAGGTTTGCGCCGTTCCAACGGCGTAACCCGATACAGGATAGCACACGTCCTTCTAATTGTGTATACTATATCCCATGAATATTCTTCAAAAAAAAGCCATCTCCTCTTATACAATTATGACCATTTTTTTTCTTACCGGTTGCATGGTATTCGTTAATTTTTTTCTTACCGGCTGTTCCGGCCGGATTAACGGCAGTCTCCGTAGGGACGGGTCGGCGGAGCTTTCCCTGGACATACGCCTGGAACCCCGGATGAGTACCCTGATCCGTTCCCTGTCGGCCCTTTCCGACGGAGCCACCACCGAAAAGGAGGCTCCGGTCATTGATGGTCCCGCCATTGCCCGGTCCATGGCCGCCGCGCCGGGTATTGAGTCGGTTAGTCTGCAGAACCGGGGTCCAACAAGTATAGCCGGGGATGTCCGTATTTTCCGGATAGGCGAATTTCTCTCTATCGGGGCGGGGAAGCGGTTTATTACCTATATACCGGTGAATCCCCCGGGGGATAGCCGGCTTTTAATCGCCCTGGACCGGAACACCGCCCCCCTGGTGCTTGCCATGATTTCCGAGGATGTTCGGGACTATCTTTCGACCCTTATGGCCCCGGCGGCCACCGGGGAGCGTCTTTCCCGGGCGGAATACCTGAAACTGGTAAGTGACTTCTATGGCCAAGCCCTGGCGGATGAGATTGCCGCCGCCGGGATTACCGTGTCCATCGACTTCCCCGGGCCGGTCAGCTCCGTTAGGGGGGGGACTTTTTCCGGGACCCAGGCAAAGTTTGACCTGCCCCTGGTGGAACTTCTGGTTCTGGAAAATTCCCTGGAATACGAAGTTACCTGGCGGTAGATTGTCCGTGGTTTATAAAAATATATTATTTGATTTGGACGGGACCTTAACCGATCCGTATTCAGGAATAACAAATTCGGTAAAATATGCGCTCGGAAAATTTAATATATTGGAAAATGATGAAAACAAATTAAAATTGTTTATTGGACCGCCATTGGATACATCATTTATGGAGTATTATAGTTTTGATAAAAACAAATCAAAAATCGCAATAGACTATTATAGGGAATATTTTTCTAAAAAAGGTATATATGAGAATAAACTATATGATAATGTAGAAAACTTGTTAAAAAATATTACTATAAAGAATAAAAATACTATACTTGCAACATCAAAACCAAAGAAATTTGCGTTGGAAATATTAGATTATTTTAAAATTGGAAAATATTTCAAGGAAGTTGTCGGAAGCAATTTGGATGGAACTTTGTCCGAAAAAGGCGAAATCATAAAATATATCATTGAGAAAAATAGTTTTAATAAAATAGAAACAATAATGATAGGAGACAGAAAATATGATATTATCGGGGCACATATGAATAATATAGATTCAATAGCGGTGATGTATGGATATGGGAGTAAAGAAGAACTGGAAGAAGCAAAACCAACATATTTTTGTGAAGAAGTAATGGACATACTAAAAATAGTAGAGTTGGAATCGCTGTTGACATATCCTTCCATATCATATTAACATTTCATAGTTTGAAAGATAAATAAGTGAGGTAAACCTAAATGTTGTTTTTTACATTTCTCCTGGCGGTGATTTTAGTGGTGATTAACGCCATACCGCAGCTCAGCCTGGCCCAGGCTAAGGGCTTTAAGCTCAAGCCCACCGGGCTGGCCTATTTTGTCGGAGCCATCGGCAACCTGGTTACGGGGAGCATCGTGCCCATCAGCGCCCAGGCGGAAACCATCAGTTTGTCGGGGATTCTTAAAAAGGCCAATGAACGGATTGGGGCCCTGCTTATCGCCTCGGTCTTCGGGGTGATCCTCGGGCTGGCCCACGGTACCTCCGCCATTGTGGATTTTGCCGGGCCCGCCACCATTAGCGGGATGATGGCCGGGGTGGGGATTATCCTCTCTTCGGTGGCCCTGGACCTGACCAAGGCGGAAAAGCGTACCGGCGCGATTTCCATCATTGCCGCCCTGGTCACCTGGGCGGTGTGTAATACCTACGGTATCCCCAACGGCCTCATCTGGACCATCGCCGTTTCGGTGGTCCTCTCCACCCTTGACTTCCTGGGGATACAGCGCCGCCGGGTCGATTTAGCGACCATCCCCGCGGACGCCCTGGAAACTGAGGAATGGCGTTTCTGGAAAGGGGAGTTTTGGGCCGACTTTAAGGTCATGAAACCCCTGTTCAATGTGTCCGCGATCCTGGGGGGCCTCAGTCTCATCTGCCTTAACATAGGCAGCAATATCAGCTTTGGTTCCATTACCGCTTCCATCGCCGGTGAAACCCCCAAGCTCAACGCCCTAACGGTGATAAACAGTCTGGCGGATCTTCCCTCGGCCCTTTTCGGCGGAGCCCCTATTGAAACCATCATCAGCGGGACCGCCGCCGCCCCCTGGCCCTGGATGGCCGGTATCGTGATGATGCTGGTCTGCGGTTTCCTCCTCCTGACCGGGGTGATAGGCAAACTGGGCCGGTACATCCCCTCTGCGTCTATCAGCGGCTTCCTCATCGTGATTGGCTTCCTGCTCACCTTCCTTCCCAACCTGAGCGGGGTCATGACTGCGGGAAAACCGGTTGCCGGCATTGTCGCCCTGGGGGTAACCGCCCTGACTCAAAACGCCTTTATCGGTGTGGTGGTGGGAACCCTGGTGAACCTTACCGGTGGCCTCTTTGGGCTGCTATAGTGGCCGCCCCTCCTTCTGAATACACCCTGAAAGTTGCCGGTCTTACCCGGCAGCTTCCCCTCAGGCAGGTCGGCCCCGATCTGTCGATTGCCTCCTTTGTCATGCTGGGTGATACGGAGCTGGTCGAAAGGACCGCCGCCGCCCTCTATGACAAGCTGCCTAAGTACAACATCGACATCCTGGTATGCCCGGAAGCAAAGGCTATCCCCCTGGCGCAGGTACTGGCGTCTTTGCTCAAGGTCAACTATGTGGTGGTGAGGAAGTCCGTTAAGGGGTACATGAAAAATCCCCTGGTGGAAAAAACCAAGTCGATTACCACCATTGAGGACCAGCAGTTGGTGCTGGACGGGGTGGACGTAGAAAAGATTGCGGGCCGTAATGTCTGTATCGTGGACGATGTGGTGAGTACCGGCGGATCACTCAAATCCATCGAAGCGCTCTTAACGCGTACGGACTGTAGAATTGTCTGTAAGGCGGCGGTTTTACTGGAAGAAGCGGGGTACGAAGCCCCGGAATTGGTGTATCTGGAACGGCTGCCGGTGTTTAAGTAAGGTCAGGGAGTTATTTATGGAGAGTCTTTTTAAGCTGAAGGCCCATAGAACAACGGTAAACCGGGAAATCGTCGCGGGGCTTACCACCTTCTTGACCATGGCCTATATCCTGGCGGTTAACCCCGGGATGCTGGGCAGCATTGGCGATGGTATGACCCCCGATGCGGTCTTTACCGCTACCATCCTCGGGTCGGCAATCGCCACCCTGGTGATGGCCTTTGCGGCGAACCTGCCGATTGCCCTGGCGCCGGGCATGGGGATGAACGCCTTCTTTACCTATACGGTCGTTTTCGGCATGGGCTATTCCTGGCAAATCGCCCTTACCGCCGTTTTCCTCGAAGGCATCCTGTTCATCCTGCTGTCCCTGGGAAGTGTCCGGGAGACTATCATCAAGGCAATTCCCTCCACCCTAAAAAAGGCGGTTGCCGTGGGTATTGGCTTCTTCATCGCCCTTATCGGCTTGGATAATGCCGGGGTTGTGGTAAACGATGCGGGTACGATAATCGGGCTGGGGAATATCACTTCCGGCAGCGCCCTCCTGACCCTTATCGGCCTGATTATTACCATTGTCCTGTATGCCCGGAAAGTGCCGGGGTCCATCCTGCTGGGCATCCTTGTCACCACCGTTATAGGGATCCCTATGGGGGTTACCGCCATACCGGAAAACTTCTCCCCGGTAAGCCTCCCCGCTGCGCCGCTGTTTTTCAGGTTTGATTTTACTTCAGTGTTGAGCCTCAATTTCTTTACCGTGTTTTTCACCTTCCTATTCATGGACATCTTTGACACCGTGGGTACCCTGGTCGGCGTAACCACCCAGGCGGGGCTTATCGACAAGGACGGCAACATCCTCAAGGTTAAGCAGGCCCTGCTGGCGGACGCCATCGGCACCGTTGCGGGTGCGGCCCTGGGAACCTCCACGGTAAGCAGCTACGTAGAAAGCACTGCGGGGGTCGCCGTCGGCGGCCGCACGGGACTAACCGCCCTGACCACGGCGATCCTGTTCCTCCTGGCCCTATTCCTCTCCCCCATCTTCCTGCTCATCCCCGGCGCCGCCACCGCCCCGGCCCTGATCCTGGTGGGCTACCTGATGATGCGGGTCGTAACGGACATCAACTTTGCAGACCCCACCGAGGGAATCCCGGCGTTTATCGCCATCATCATGATGCCCTTTGCCTACAGCATCGCCGAAGGTATCGTCTACGGAGTCATTTCCTACGTGGTCCTCAAAGCCGCCACCGGTAAGTTCAAGGAAATAACCCCGGTAACCTGGGTTTTGTTTGTGGTCTTTGTGGTAAGGTTCTTTATTTCGTAGAACGTTTACAGAGTCTGTAGAGCGTTTACAGAGTCTGTAGAGCGTTTACAGAGTCTGTAAAGCGTTTACAGAGTCTGTAAAGCCTTTACAGAGTCTGTAGAGCGTTTACAGAGTCTGTAGAGCGTTTACAGAGACTGTAAAGCCTTTACAGAGACTGTAAAGCCTTTACAGAGACTGTAGAGCCTTTACAGAGCCTAGTTTCCGTCTTTGATAATCTCGATCTTAATCCCGTCATTCTGATCCGGCTCGTCCTTGGGAGGTATGGTGACCCGGAGTATGCCGTTTTTGTAGACCGCCTTGACTGCGTCCTGGGCGTATTTGTCCAGGGGGACGAAGTACTTCTGTTTTTCGATGTCCTTCATCTTGAGCCGGCGCTTGAAGTACCGGCAATTTTCGTCCGGGGTCAAGTCAAAGCCGGAATCCTCGTTGATTTTGGCGGAGAACACCATGTAATCCCCCTGGAAAGAGAGGCTGATGTCCTTTTCGTCAAACCCCGCAAGGGCAAACTCGAAGATCATGCTGCGGTCGGCGGTCATGTAGACATTCATCGGGGGATAGGAATAGTTGGGGTAATAATCAATACTCTCGTCGAAGTTTCCCTTGGCAAAGGGATTTTGGCGGCCGCATCCCCCCGGTCCGTTTCCCATGGGGTTGAAATTCCGGTGGAATTCATCGGTGAAGTTTTGGGCGGCTTCGAAGATTTCATCGAAAATCGTCCCCATGTCCATATACCTGCTGTTGCCTTTCATAGAGGCTCCTTTCACACCCTTAGGCGTGCTTGTGCCGGCATTAAGCCCGGCGGATTTGACCCTCATACGAGCGGTCATATTCTATAATATAAGCACATTCTTTCAAAAAGGCCAGTGGGGAAATAAAAAAACCGCAAAGAGGATCGCTTAATTTCCCCTTTGCGGTTAATGCGTCTTCCGGTCTTATTTAGGGACCGCGATGACTTCCTTCAATTCCGGTTTCTTCTTCAGTTGTTCCGCCAGGCCCTCGACGCGGGCCTTGTTCACGTAGTCCTTTTTCTGGAAGGAGTAGGTGAACTTGGTATGCACGTCGTAGGTCCCCTTCATCAGGGCGTAGGCGTCCTCGGTCATCACCAGTTCTTCGTCGGTGGGGATGATGAAGACGGGGATCTTCGATTCCGGCTTGGAGATGAGGCTCTCGGTGTTCCGGGTGCAGGCAATGTTGTTCTTTTTGGGATCGTAGACAATGCCGAGACCCTCAAGGCCCGCGAGGACCTTCTCCCGGATGATGGCGCTGAATTCCCCGACCCCGGCGGTAAAGACCAGGCCGTCCACCCGGCCCAGCTCGGCAAAATACCCGCCGATGTACTTCTTTATCCGTTGGGCTTCCATCTCGATGGCCAGGGCGGAACATTTATCCCCCTCTGCGGCCGCATTCTGTATGTCCCGGCGGTCGGCGTATTTACCGGTGATCCCCAGGAGGCCGGACTTCTTGTTCAGGGCGCTTTCCATGTCCGTGGGGCTTATACCGGCCTTCCGCATCACGTAGAAGGGCAGGGCCGGGTCCATGTCCCCGGACCGGGTCCCCATGATGAGCCCCTCAAGGGGGGTAATGCCCATGGAGGTGTCGTAGGAGCAGCCGTCCTTAACGGCATTTACCGAAGCGCCGTTCCCAATATGACAGATGATGAGGTTGGTCTTGTAGGGGTCCTTGCCCAGGAGCACCGCGGCGCGTTTGGAGCAATAGAGAAAGCTGGTGCCGTGGAAGCCGTAGCGGCGGACGCCGTATTTTTCGTACCATTCGTAGGGCACGGCGTAGAGGTAGGACTTCGCCGGCATAGTTTGATGCCAGGCGGTATCCATGATGGCGCAATGGGGCACATTGGGCAGTACCTTCTTCGCGGCCTCAATTCCCAGGATGTTGGCGGGGTTGTGGAGGGGACCCAGGTCCTTAACCTCGTCCAGGGTCTTCATCACATTGTCATCCACAATAACCGACTTGATAAACTTGTCACCCCCGTGAACCACCCGGTGTCCCACGGCCTTGATTACCGACATATCGGTAAGAACCCCGGTTTCCTTATCGGTCAGGGTCTTGATGATAAGGTCCACCGCCTCCGTATGGGTGGGGCAGGGATGCTGGAGGGTAATTTCTTCCTTACCCTTCTTTTGATGCTTGATAAAGGAATCCCCCAGGGTAACCTTTTCAACGACGCCCACCGCCAGGACATCCTTGGCGTCCCAGTCATAGACCTGATACTTGGCGGAGGATGATCCGCAGTTCAGTACTAAAATAACCATGTATTTCTCCTCTTTAGTGATTTTCGAGCTATTCGGTAGAATTATATCATAAGGATGGGATTTTGTCATTATGAAATGTCAATTTTTGCGGTAAAAAGTGCCCTTGTAGGGCATGCCCGTCAACGGAGATCCCCCCGATGTAAAGCAAATTTTATATGCTAAATGCGGGCAAAATGGTTGACAAATCCCTATAAGCACGGTAGACTGTAAGGTATCGTATTGGCAGGTTATGTGAAATCTCCTGTTGATTTAGTTGGGGCCTTACAAAGAGGTACCCGGGCGGCGGCGTTTCCTGCAAAGAGTGACGCCCCCCCGGGGGGTTCTAATGGACTGTGTTGCTATACGCCTTCCGGCGGTATGGTTCGGTGCCCGTTAGCCCTCTTTATTGGCCTTCCGCATGTTTGTGCGGAAGGACATCCGAATATTATTCGGATGAATATAATGAAGGAGGACTCTATGATAAAGAAGAGTCTCGTATTCGGAATGCTCGCCCTATTGATGGCGGCATTTGTTTCTGTTTCCTGCGAAAGCCCGGTGGACGCCGAGAAGGGTGAGCCAGGTGAGAAGGGTGATACAGGGTCCGCTGGTCCTGGGAGTGTTACTCCGGGTCCGTCAGGGTCTATCATCCTTGACGGTACTGTGCCATCTAGCGCCGTACAAGCCGCTGTCGACTCAGGGGCGCCCCTTATTATCGGTGAGCTTGTCATTAGTGCCGGCGATGTAGACTTCAAAACCGCCAATGTTACCATTGGAACCTCATTACTCGGTGAAAGCGCGAGGATCGTCCGCTTGGAGAGGGCAACCGTTACGTTTAAAGAGAACGCTTTTATTGCGAGTACCGGCAACGACGGTGTCATAATCGCAAATCAAGCGGTGCTTGATAAGGTTGATGACGCCTCAAGTAAAGTCCTGCTCGTAGGCTCGGTCCCTGCAGTAGCCAACTGGGGAACTGCAACAGCGTTGGCGGTCAATAACGCAACAGATGCGGACGTGGTTGGGACAAAAGTTGCGGCCGGCTCAGTGCTCTATGTTCTCAACACGCTGAGTTTGTCAGTCGGCACGTTCCCCACCATTCTCGGCCAAATTGCCGTGCTTGGCACCCTGAACAACACCGGTGTAGCTCTTACTGCCTCAGAGCTGAGTGCGGCACCGGCGAATGGGAAGTTAACGCTTGCGGGTTCAGTGATTTCCAACAAAAGCATAGACACCGGCACGGTTGTCGTGACACTTGCCGGCGACCTGACCCTGACCGGCACGGCGACACTCACAACCGGCAATGCTGCTTTAAGCGCCAGAAACCTTGTTGCGGGAAGCACGGTAACCTTCGGAAACAACCTGGTCTTGTCGGGTACCGCTAATATTACCGGCGCTGCCACCATCACCGGTACATCTTCAATCGCCAAGCTTGCCACCTTTAGCAACGATGTCACGGTACTTACCGGCGGCACGTCACTGGCATTGACCGGCGGCGCTTCTTTTGCTGCCGGCAAGAAACTCACCCCCGATGGCAGCGTAACCTCGGCCTTCTTTGACTCCGCCGCCGCGTGGACCCTTCCCGTAGGCACGATCGTTACCAAAGGCTCCAAGAGTCTTGACTTCGCCCAAAACAGCAAGCTTACGAGTGCTGTCAGGGTGAACGGGGTTGCGGCAGTCAGACCTATCCAAACCGCCGGTTTTGAAATTACCACCGGCTCGCTGACCTTCGGCGACAGTCCCGACACGGTTGTACTGACCAAAGCGATCCTGGCGGGCACCACCACCGCGACCAACACCTTCACCGGCAAATCCGCAGGTGTTGACCTCGGCGTCACAGCCACCGTCACGGTAAAGAACAGCGGCGTAATCACCCTTAATGGCGGGGGGCTTTTCACCTTTGATGATGACGGCAATGTGATCACCCTTGAACCGGGCGCCGCCATTGACGCAAAATCCGGCACCGCTAAATTCGGTGAAGGCACCCAGACGGATACCAAGATTTCTGTGAAGAAGACTTCGACAAATGGTCTTGCGCTAGGGACAGTAAGTGGCACCGCCGGAGCATGGATAATTACCGAAGGCTCTCCTGGGACGAACCTCTCTGGTAGCGCAGGCGCAGATGCGAAAATCGTAGGCGCCTTAGCTTTGGACTTCAACGGTACCTCTAACGTTAATGCTGATCCTTGTGCTGTACCCGGTGCCGGTGCTGTTCCTGCCGCCGTTGCCGGCAAGGTTACTGCGGGTGGGGATACTACCCTGGTGTTCGTCGGAACGGACTAGTCTCTCTCCTACGCGAGAGTAATCGCGTAGCATGAACGAAAGCCGCTTCCTGTATGGGGGGCGGCTTTTTCTTTGGGGGGTGTTGAGAAGGGGCGGGGCGCCCGGCATATTGCCAGGCCCTGGGCATATTCCCGCAGCCCTTTTTGCGGTATAATGAGGCATGGAGGCTTATATGGGAACTACATGGAAACCCGTCCAACCAACGGAAATTAAAGACATCAAGATCATCCGGGAAGTAATCGCGCAGATTCGCAAACCCATCCCGCCCGAGGTGTATGCGCGGCTTGAGGAACAGGACCGGGCGCTCGACGGGGCGTTTCGGCCATTGGAGCCGCTGAAGCCGCCGGAAGAGAACAGAGAGTGAGTACTCCTATCGTCATTAACCGATATAACGGTAAAGAGTATTTTGCTCTGGAACGGCTTGCCGCCGGGGCGCCGGTTGGGGCTTTCGAGTGCCGCATTGGCGAGTATGCCGATTACCTGCGGGAGGATGCCTTCCGTACCCAGACTGACCATGTCGCCCTGACATGGCTGCTTCGGGAACGGGAGAATCACGGGATCGCCGGTTATATGTCGCTCATTGCTGATGCGGTAAAGCTGTCCACGGCTGAAAAGGAACTGCATAAGCTTGACTATCCGTTCAAAACTATCCCAGCCATGAAGATTGGCAAACTGGCTGTTGCCGAGGCATTCCGGCAAAAATACCGGGGTGTAGGCACCTACCTGATCTATCATGCCGGACGTTTTGCCCGCAATTCCATCAACCCTTACTGCGCGGCCCGCTTCCTCACCGTTGACGCCGATGTGGAGCATGACGAGGGTGTTTTGGCGTTTTACCAAAAGACCGGCTTCGCGCCCAACGCCGAGCTGACCGGCAAACACCGCAAGACTATCAGTATGAGGCTCGATTTGTATGTTTAAGGGGGCGCCCGGCATATTGTCCACAGCCCTTTTTGCGGTATAATGGGGCATGGAGGCTTATATGGGAACTACATGGAAACCCGTCCAGCCAACGGAAATTAAAGACATCAAGATCATCCGGGAAGTAATCGCGCAGATTCGCAAACCCATCCCGCCCGAGGTGTATGCGCGGATAGAAGAGCGAAACCGGAAGCTTGCGAGGGCGTTTCGGCCATTGGATCCGCCGGAAGAGGACAAGCAGTGAATCCCCCGGTCGCCATAACCGAAGATAACGGGGATGCGTATTTCATCATAGAACGGCTTGCCGCCGGTACGCCGCTTGGGGCATTTGAATGCCGCATTGGCGAGTACGCCGATTATCTGCGGGAAGACGCGCTCCGCGCCCAGGCCGACCATGTCGCCCAAACATGGCTTTTTCGGGAACGGGAGAGCCACGGGATTGTCGGCTATATGTCGCTTATCGCCGATGCGGTAAAGCTGTCCACGACTGAAAAGGAACTGCATAAGCTTGACTATCCGTTCAAAACTATTCCGGCGATGAAGATTGGCAAACTGGCGGTTGCTGAGGCATTCCGGCAAAAATACCGGGGTGTAGGTACCTACCTGATCTATCATGCCGGACGTTTTGCCCAGGATTTCGTCAACCCCTACTGCGCGGCTCGCTTCCTCACCGTTGACGCCGATGTGGAGCATGACGAGGGTGTTTTGGCGTTTTACCAAAAGACCGGCTTCGCGCCCAACGCCGAGCTGACCGGCAAACACCGCAAGACTATCAGTATGAGGCTCGATTTGTATGTTTAAGGGGGCGCCCGGCATATTGTCCACAGCCCTTTTTGCGGTATAATGAGGCATGGACGCGCAAAAAGGCGGCGTCATTGAGGCGGACACTCGTTTTGTGCGGGCATATTAGTCCTTCAACTGAGCGGATGAGCGGAAACAGATGCCGATGCACGGATAAAACTCAAACACCTCTATCATCAATTCCGGCTCTGAAGTCACCAATTGTGACCGCAAACCCTGCCCTCCCGCTGCTCTTTCCCAAACCCTTGACGTGCTGCGCTAAAAAGCGGATAGTAAACCATTCCCGAGGTATACTATGTCCGATGCAAAAGCAGTTTCCAAAGATGAAAAAGTGGCGATTATCCGCCATTCGGTTAGTCATGTCATGGCCCAGGCGGTCACCCGGCTTTTCCCCGGGACCAAGGTCGCCATCGGCCCGAGTATAGAGAACGGCTTTTATTACGATTTCCAGTTCCTTAGCTCCGTGGTGGAGGAGGATCTTGCCGCCATTGAAGCGGAGATGAAGCGGATCATCGATTCCAAGCAGGATTTTGTCCAGCTTGAGCTAAGTCGTGACGAGGCGTTGAAGCGTTTTGCCGATGAACCCTTCAAAACCGAGCTGATAAGCGAGCTTCCCGCCGACGCCGCCATCACCATCTACGAAAACCATGATTCCGGCGGAACCACCCAATGGGCGGACCTCTGCCGCGGTCCCCACGTAGCCAATACCCGGGAGATCAACTCCGCCGCCTTTAAACTGATGAGCATCGCCGGGGCCTACTGGCGGGGGGACGAGAAGCGGCCCATGCTTACCCGCATCTACGGAACCGCCTGGGAGAGCCCCAAGGACCTCAAGGGCTACCTTGCTTTCCTGGAGGAAGTGGAGAAGCGGGACCACCGCCGGCTGGGGAAGGAACTGGACCTCTACTCTATCCACGAGGAAGCCGGGGCGGGGCTTATCTACTGGCATCCAAACGGGGGCCGTATGCGGGTGGCCATCGAAGACTTCTGGCGCAAGCTGCATTACCGCAACGGCTACGAGATCCTCTACACCCCCCACATCGGGAAGTCCTGGCTCTGGGAAACCTCGGGCCACCTGGGCTTCTACAAGGGCAACATGTATTCCCCCATGCAGATTGATAACCAGGACTACATCATCAAACCCATGAACTGTCCCTTCCATATAATGATCTACAAGAACAAGGGGCGAAGCTACCGGGATTTGCCCCTGCGCTGGGCGGAACTGGGCACGGTCTACCGCTACGAGCGTTCCGGGGTGCTCCACGGCCTGCTCCGGGTCCGGGGCTTTACCCAGGACGATGCCCACATCTTCTGTACCCCCGGCCAGATCGAGGATGAAATCCGGGAGGTGCTGCGGTTCAGCCTGCACCTTTGGAAGGTGTTTGGGTTTAAGGACATCAAGGCCTACCTGGCCACCAAGCCTGCGGAATCCGTGGGTGAACAGAGCCGCTGGGATACCGCCATGGAATCCCTGCGCAAAGCGATTACCGCCGAGGGGCTGGAGTACGAGATGGACGAGGGGGGCGGCGCATTCTACGGCCCCAAAATAGACCTGAAGATAAAGGACGCCCTGGGCCGGGAGTGGCAAATGACCACCATCCAGTTTGATTTCAACGAGCCCGAGCGTTTCGATATGACCTTTGTGGACGCCGACGGCCAGCACAAGCGGCCCTACATGGTTCACCGGGCCCTGCTCGGTTCCCTGGAACGCTTCTTCGGGGTGCTTATCGAACACTTCGGCGGGGCCTTCCCGGTGTGGATAGCCCCGGAACAGGTGGCGGTGATCCCCGTGGCGGAAGGCTTTAACGACTACGCCAAAAAGGTTGCAGGTGAACTCAAGGCCCGGGACCTCCGGGTTACGGCGGAACTGGACGACGGCAGGCTCAACGCGAAGATCCGGGAGTGCCAGAACCGGAAAATCCCCTACATGCTGGTGGTGGGCCAACGGGAGGCCGACGAGGGCACGGTTTCTATTCGGTTACGGGATGGGAAACAGCTCCCGGCCATGAAGGTGGCGGAATTTGCCGATTACGCGCTCAACAAGGTCAATACACAGGCCTTGGAATTGTAATAGGTAATGCAAACCCCCTGTTATCCCGGCTTTGCGCCCTTAACCCTGGAGTTAAAAGACGAAATACATCCCACGCTGGCCCAAACCCCCGATGGCGTTTCTGAATATACCTTTGGGGGCCTTTTTTTATTTCGGAACCGGTATAACTACCGGGTTTCCCGGGCGCCGGATAATACCCTTATACTCTCCGGGGAACGGGATGGGAAAAAATTCTTTATGACCCCCTGCGGGGCTCCGGGCCGGGATATTCTGGAAGCGCTTTTTAAGACCCACGATTACTGGAAGGGCATCCCCGATTCGGTACTTATCCCCGGCCGGGAACGCCTGGAAGCATGGGGCATCGAAATTACCGAAGACCGGGACAATTTTGATTATCTTTATCTACGCAACGATTTGATGGAACTGCCGGGTAAGAAATACCATAAGAAGCGGAACCTGGTTAACCAGTTTGTCCATTACTATGCCCACGAGGAACAGCCCCTGACCAGGGATTGCATCCCCCATGCCCTGCAGGTCCTGGACCATTGGCGGGAGGACAAGGGCGCCGATGGGGATTATACCGCCGCCCGGGAAAGCCTGGAACGGTTCGGTGAACTGGAAATGCAGGGGGCCATGTATTACATCAACGGTGAACCCGCCGGCTGGTGCCTGGGGGAATATCTTGCGGAGGGCCGTATGTTTGCTATCCATTTTGAAAAGGCCATCGATGAATACAAGGGGATTTTTCAGTACATAAATCAAAGCTTTGCCGCCTCCCTGCCGGAATCCGTTATCCACATCAACCGGGAACAGGACCTGGGAGACGAAGGGCTGCGGCAGGCCAAATTGACCTACCGGCCTTCGGGGTTTGTCAGAAAATATACCGGTAGACCGGGTATTTTATTTTCCCCATCGCTTTGATATACTGTATGAAAACGAGGTATGGGGGAGCCAATGAAATTATATAGCCGTGGGCAGGTGGTCTTTTTTTCTGTCCTGAGCGTTCTCATTGTGGTCATGTTTGCCGTGGGACTCGGTGTGTTGCGAATACCCCTTGGGGCGCAGACCGGGGCCGATGATGGTTCGGCGGCTAAGACCGCCGAGGCGGAGTCCCCGGTGCTCCAACTGCGGCAATCCCCCTATACCAACCCCCTGCTGACAAAAACTGCGGAGCTCCAGTCCTTTACCGAGGATGAGCGGGAAAACATATCGGTCTACGAACAGCTTAACGAAGCGGTGGTAAACGTCACCACCGAAACCGTGGCGATTAACTGGTTCCTGGAGCCGGTGCCCCAGGAGGGCGGTTCCGGGTCGGGGTCCGTCATTGATACCCGGGGCTATGTGCTCACCAACTACCACGTCATCGAGAACGCCTACAAGGTGTTTATCAACCTGGCCGACGGCAGCCAGCTTGAGGGCTCCCTTATCGGCACGGACCCGGAAAATGATTTGGCGGTGCTGAAGTTTGACCCCCCCAGCGGGACGGAACTGCGGACCGTGCCCTTCGGTGATTCGGAGAACCTCAAGGTGGGCCAAAAGGTGATGGCCATCGGAAACCCCTTTGCCCTGGAACGGACCCTGACCGTGGGCATCGTGTCCGGGCTGGGACGGCCTATCCGGACCTCCACGCAGAATATTATCCGGGACATGATCCAGACCGACGCTTCCATTAACCCCGGCAATTCCGGGGGGCCTTTGTTGGATTCTCAGGGCAGGATGATAGGCATCAATACCATGATCTATTCACCCTCCGGCGGGTCCGTGGGGATTGGGTTCGCGGTGCCGGTGAATACCGCCAAACGGGTGGTGGCGGAACTTATCGCCTTTGGGAAGGTCCGGCGGGGCTGGGTCGATGCGTCGGTGGTGCAGATCTTCCCCGCCCTGGTGCGCTACGCCAAACTCCCGGTTGAGTCGGGTCTCCTGGTATCTCGGACCAGGAAGAACGGCTATGCGGAACAGGCGGGGATACGACAGGGGAGCGAGCCCGTGCGCTACGGGTCCACGGTGATCTACCTGGGCGGGGATATTATCACTTCCGTGGATGGGATGAAGATAGAAACCCTGGCGGACCTCTACTCGGCCCTGGAGGATAATAAGCCCGGGGAACGGGTCGCGGTGGAGCTTGTCCGGGGCGGCAGGACGGTCAAGCTGGAACTGATCCTGGCGGACCGGGAAGAGTCCGGGCCGTAATTGGAAAAATATCCGGCCAAGCGGCGATCTCAGATGATACAGTCCGCTGCCTGGACCGCCATGCTGGGGAACGCTGCTCTGGCGGTGCTGAAGATACTCGCCGGTATCCAAGCCGAAAGTCTCGCGGTTATCGGGGACGGGATCGATACGTCGGTGGATGTTCTCATCGCCGTGATGGCCCTGGTGGTGGCGAAGGTTATTGTTCGGCCTGCGGATGCGGGGCACCCCTGGGGGCATGGCCGGGCGGAAACGGTGGCCACCGCCCTGCTATCCTTCGCACTCTTCTTTGCCGGCGCACAGCTCATGCTCAATTCGGCCCAGCAAGTCATCTTTGGGATGCGTCCCGGGGCGGAGCGCCGCGATGTGCCGGGGACCCTGGCCCTCATCGTAACCGGCGTTTCTATAATCGGTAAAATCATCCTTGCCTGGACCCAGTACCTCTTTGGGAAAAAGGCTGATTCCCCCATGCTCAGGGCCAATGCGAAGAATATGACCGGGGATGTGGTGATCTCCGCAGGGGTTTTGATTGGCCTCTTTCTCTCCATCCTCACCGGTATTGGCCTCATTGATTCCGTGGCGGCTTTCCTGGTCGGTATATGGGTGATACGGGCGGCGGTGGGGATTTTCATGGAGGCCAACGCGGAACTTATGGATGGCGGGTCGGGGAAGGAGTCCTACCACGCGGTGTTTGAGGCGGTCCATAGCGTTCCCGGGGCGGGAAACCCCCATCGTACCCGGATGCGCCGCATCGCCGGTTTCTGGGACATTGATATCGACATTGAAGTGGACCCAAACTTGAGCGTTCTGGAAGCCCACGCCATTGCCTCGGCGGTGGAACGGGCCATCAAGGAGCGGGTGGAGGCGGTCTACGACATCATGGTCCACGTAGAGCCCGCCGGCAACCGCGAAACCGAAGGCTACGGCCTCCATGAGATGCTGCTTCCTGAATGATTGCAGATTTAGCGCTATGAGGGTATACTGGTAGCCACCATGACCTTGAAACCGGTTTTATACAGCATACTGTTGACTTATGCGGATAAAACACATTCCCCCTCTATAGACAGTAAAGATTTTATCAACTTTGTGACAAAGTACGCCCAGAAGTATGCCGGGGAAGATCCGGAATGGGGGCGGTGGATCAATGATACGGGGAAGCGGGTTTGGACGGAGATGGAGGCTCTCAAAAAGGAAGACAAGTGCCGGGTTCTGGCGGAAAAGGGGGGGAACAAAATTTACTTGCCCAATTTCTATGTGGACCTGCTGGAAAGCACCTATCAATCCCTTGATGATATCGCCGGCTACCCCTTCGCTTCCGAAAAAGACCTTAAACTTACGATACCCCAGGACCTGGTTCGTTCCCTCAGTGTGATCACGGATCTGATTGTGTACCTTGAAAATCCCCTGGCAGAATCGACGCCCCTTATTACCCTGCTTTTTCCTACGGGGGTTCCTAGCGCGTTGGTGTTGTCCTCCATGATACCCCGGCGCCTTGCGGAAGCGGCCATGCTCAAGCTGCGGTATTATCTCCGGCTTCATGATAATAGGGATTACTTACAGAATAAGCTTATCCCCCATTATGACGGCAGGGAAAATCAACTCAAGGATGTGTTTAACCGGATTATGATTCGGCCTATGGAGGCGCTTTCCAATCTGGAGGACGGGGAGGATTTTTCCTACCTGTTCTGGACCCGGTTCTGCGGTATTGCCCGCTCGGATATTATCAAGGGGAACGGGCTGCTTCCCGAGGATATTGCCGTGCTCCAGTCGCTGTATATTCTTGAGGTGATGAATGCCTGGCACCGGACCAAGACGTTTAAGAAAAAAGCGCAGGTAATGGCCTTAAGTGTACTGGATAGTCAGTTTGAGCAGCCCCCCTACGCCTTTTCTATGGATGACATCGTGCAATTCACCAACAGTAAGGGGGTGCCCCTCCTTGGGCAGTATTCCGAGGCGGATCTGCAGGACTGGCTTACTACCCGGTTACACAGCGACCATGAGGAAGAATTGCCCCCGTTGTTTCTCATTACCGGGTCGACGGATGAAAAACGGTATATCAAAAAAAGCCATTACCATGAGTTCAGTCTCAAATTCCTTACCGAAGCCCGTCCGGTTATCAAACGAACCCTTTCGGCTCGCTGGACGGGCATGCTTACGGAGTTCGGCGAGGAGCCTGCTATGGAGAAGGATGAGCAATTTGAACGGCTCCTGAAGCGCCTGGTGAGTGAGTTATGCCCGGACCTCCAGACAGTCATGACGGACGAAAAGTTATACCTGGTCTGTGATGAAATGGAGCGGAAAGCGGGGCCGCTGCCGGAAAATACCCGGTTCTTTACCCCCGGGGGAGAACTTTTGCCCCTGGCAACCCTTCTTTTAATTAAGCGTAAGGAAATCTTAAGCCAAGTCCGGGATTTGCTGCCCTTCTGGTATGCGATTCCCTTCTTTGTAGCCATTGCGGCCTTCTTTTACCGGCTGAAAAACTTCAAGGTTCACCTGGGGATGAGCAAAAAGGCTCAAAGGAAAAGCCTTGCGAGCGCGGCCGGCTCCGGCCTTATCGAGAAGGGCGATAAAAGCCGGGATAAGGAGAGTAAGGAAGCGGCGCGGAAACTGGAATCCGAGCTGGTTCCCTACGGTGATACGATTGACGATAGTCTGGAGAGCCTGGAAAACCGGTGGAACACCCTCCTTAATATGGAGGCCCGGCAGCATCTGTTAACCGATGTCCAAACCCTGGTACGGGACCGGCTGCGGGAGGCCATGCGCGGCCAAAGAAACGGCGTGTTCACCAAGGATGCACTGGAAAAGATTGCCCAGCGCATTACGGAAGAGAATCCCACCCTGCGGGAGCTAAAAAGCAAGGACCCGCTGCGTCAATACATCCTCCTCTACATGACAAAGCTCTTACTCCAACCACGTTTTTAAATTCGGTATCTTTTTCATTTTGGCTAAAGCATTTTTCAGCGTTCTCCCCTACCTCCGGTATCATGGGATAAATCTAGCAATTTCCCCTGGCCGGTGATTTTGATATTACCGGATCATCTATTTTTTGGAGGATTTATGAACAATCTCAATTCTATCATTATCGAAGGGAATCTGGTCAAAGATCCCCTGCTCCGCTCTACCCCAAAGGGAACACCCGTGTGTACCTTCAGTATCGCTTCCAACCGGTTCTATAAACAGGATACGACTGTGATGGAGGAGGTCAGCTTCTTTGATGTGGATACCTGGGCAAAATTAGCGGAGAGTTGCTTCCACCTGGGTCATAAGGGCAGGGGCGTCAAGGTTGTCGGGCGCGTAAAGCAGGACCGGTGGACGGACCCCGAGGGCAAACCGCACTCGAAGGTTCTGATTGTGGCGGAGCATGTGGAATTCCGCCCTGAATTCGGACGTGGGGCGTCCGTTCAAGGGAGCCCCGACGAAGTCTTTGCTTCTGAAACCCTGGCTGTCGGGGCCTTAGAAGTTGACGAACCGGCTGAGGTGATGTTTTAAAACCGGTCCATAGTATCTTTCTTTACGGGAGCCGGGGGTGTTACTCCGGCTCCCGTTTTTCATATCATGCCCTGAGGTCAGGACGTGGCATAGACCTGTAGTCAGATAAAATTGTTGATTTTTTTTACTTTTCACTTGAAAAAAAATCCGGGCAGTGATATACTATTTATTGAGTGCTTTCTTAGTCCCGGTACTTGGTGCCGGGGCCGGAAGGTAAATTTTTGGTAATAACGAAGGGGTGCAGGTCAAAGACAATGGATGTGTTGCGTAATTCCTTATATAGTAACGATTTAACCCTCCCTTCTCCCCTCCCCCCCACCCACCCCCCCCACCCACACCCCACCACCCCCCCCCCCCACACGCTCACCCACAACCCCTTCTCTCAACGCCCGTCCACAACACCCCCTTACCCCCCCACGTCTTACCTCCCTTCCCATTCCTAATTCTCGTCTTCCTTCTTCTTCTTTCACCCCACTCCTTTCCTCTGATTTTCTTTCCTACTCTCCTCATCCTCTTCCTCTTTTC
>BNUX01000036.1 GCA_025997675.1 Spirochaetia bacterium
AACGACCCCAAAAATACCGCCCCCGCCTTGGGCCTAATCGAGGTTTTTTTCCCGGAGGTTGTTTTCCCCCCCCCATTTTTTTGAGAAAAAATTTAACCCAAAGGGCAAACCGGGAAAAGAAAAAAAAAATTCTTTTAATAATTTTTGAAAACGTGAACCCCAATTTTATTTAGCGCCCTTTTATTACAAAAAAAAAAAGAAAAAATTGTTGTTTTATTTTTTGGGTTTCAAGTAAAAATTTAAAAAACCGGGGTTTTAAGGAAAGCCCCACGACAAAGCCATAGGAGAGAGGGTTAGTTAAACGGTGTTGTTTTGCCTGTAATTCCTTTATATGAAAAAAAATACCCCCCCCCCCCCCCCCCCAGCAAGTGACCTTCGCTTACTAAGTAACTACTCCGGGGGCCGCCCATGAGCCGGTCCTATAAGCTCCTTCGCATAATCTATCAGGCTGCAGGGGAAATCCATGCCGAGCTTGTCGGCTCCGACTATAAACGAAAACATTGTGAGATGGCCCTGGCTAAACGGTTCAGCGGCGGCCGCTTCGGCTGTGAGCAGCACGTTTCCCTGCCCTGCGTCATTCCGGAAGCCGAATGGAAGTCGGTTTTCCCCCGGCCCCAAACTATTAACGCGGACTTTACCTTTTTAAACCGGCATATCTTAGTCAGAATAGTCTTCTATAAACAGCATATTCCGGAAGGAGCCTGCCGCGACCTCTGGCGGCGTATGTACGCCGCCGACATTCCCCT
This sequence comes from Spirochaetia bacterium, assembly GCA_025997675.1. Classification (GTDB taxonomy): domain Bacteria; phylum Spirochaetota; class Spirochaetia; order Treponematales; family Breznakiellaceae; genus Termitinema. The sequence continues at coordinate 747 of BNUX01000036.1, forward strand.
GGGACTTATCATTAACTTTGGCAACCCGGTCTTTGAATACCGCCGGGTGATGTATAGCCGGCGCCTGGCAGAGTGGCGGGCGGAACGCCGGTTGGGGGTAAGCTCCCCGGCGGCTTTATCAAAGAAAAAAGGCCGGGTAACGGCTTTTTTATACACTTCCGAAAAACAGCCCTTGGCTGAGGAAGTTTATACCCGCCTGTATAGGTAGGTAATTTCAAAGCGTGATTCCTGACCTGTATAACAGTGGCGGGAATCACTAAATAAAGGAGAAACCATGAAGCGAATTAATCATGGTCTCATAGTAGGTCTTGCCGTACTCCTTTTGGCGGCATTATCTTTCGTTGGGTGCGAAAGCCCCACAGAAGCCGAAGTCGTCACAGGCCCCGCAGGTAAGGATGGTACGGGTACGCCGGGTACGCCGGGCGCCAAGGGTGCGGATGCACCGGGCTTTATCACCAGCGGCGCTTCGTCGGCAACTATTCTGTATGCACTGGCTCATAATCCTGTGGTGGTTTTGGATACCGTTACCATCGTGAGTACGGTCGGGCAAGAGGTGATTAGGGTGCCTACGGGGAAGACCCTGAAGCTTGTCGGCGTCAATGCTTTGGCCGCTGACACAATCCTGGATGCGAGCAAAGGAACTTTGGACATCAGCCAGGCTACCAGTATTGACTTCGGTTCCGGCGGCGCAATCATTGTAGCGAATACCACTGTTGCCGCTGCCGTCAGTGCCGTGCCTAATTCTAACGCCCCTGTTATTGTGCCTTTAGTCGCTGTCTCTGCTCTTGCGACCAGCACGCTTCCCGTTGCTGTAGAAAACATCACCCTTGCCGCAGCAACCGATTTAACAACAGGCAAACTTGCAGCCGCTTCCCTGACTGGCAGCACCCTTTATGTGACGGGAACCGCCACTAAAGATACCGGTTTAACCGGGTGGGAGCCGACCGGACTCCTCAAAATTGTGGGAACCCTCAGCGTGAGGGATGCGTTTACTCTTCCCGCTGCCACTAAAGTGAATGTGGCAGACGCAACCATTGATGCCAGCGCTGCCGCTGCGCCATTTATCCTGACGACGCCGACTGCTTTCGTAACAAACACCTTTAAAACCAGCGCCAATACCGCAAATGCGGTAACCGTCGCAACCGCTGCGAGTGCCACAATCCATGCTCTGAACGGTAATGCGCAGCTTATCCTGCCTGCTTCAACAGAGACCATCAGCATCACAGGGGGCAACGGGAACGTGGTTAGTCAAATCTCGACTGGGGCTCTCGTGGACAATGCTCTATTCGGCAATACCGGTACCACCACATTCAGCACGACTTTGGGAACTGAATCAGGCGGAAGCAAAGACATCACCGTGAAAGGCGACCTTGTCCTTGGCAGCTCGCTGACTTTTACGGCCGCTTCTGACACGCTGACCATCGCGAATGGAAAATCTATCTATGCGGGAACTGCTAAAGTACTTACCGCAGTGGGAGATACCAAGCTTACTTCTGCCGCCACTGCAGTGCTTACCGGAACGGTGGGAACCAAGACAATCTCTGTCGGGACAGGCGGTGTGACCATAACTTCCGGTGAATTAAATGTCGTGGGCGGCTCGACTCTTGACATCGGCACAGCCGGTCCAGTAGTCGTAACCGGCAAACTCTCTCTTGCCGGCGGCAGTGGTGCGGCAAACAACGGTAAAATCACCCTTACCGGCAGCGGAACATTGAAAGCCGGTGATATGGTAATATCCGTCGGCAGCGGGACTCTCACTGCCAGCGGCGCAAAGGTAACTATTGACGCCACGGGCATAAAGGGCGCTTCATCAGCAGCCGTTCTTACCGCCGGTACGGGTGCTGTCATAACAATCCACAACAATGCAACAAATGCCTCAGCCACTGTCACCTTTGATTCCGTTAATGTAATCCGGGCCGGAAATGTTGTTATCAACTCAGGCAGTACTAGTAGCAACATCGGAACCCTCAGATTCATAAATGGCGCCAAACTCAGTGGTATAAAGGGAAATGGTACCGCAGCTACGGTAGCCATGACCTCAACCGGATCCGTCTGGGGTGGGACAGGACTAACTACATCAGGGTTGTCTGCAACAAGTACCGCAGGAACTGCTGTCGCCCCGACTGAATTCATTGCGCAAACAGCAGCCAACACGCCCGGCGAATTGGTTGCGACATTCAGCGGCAGTGCTAAAACAATCACCATTAATGATTCAACCGAAGCTAGTGTTGACGGCGCCTAATCTCTCCCGCGCGAGAGTAGTCGCGTAATGTGAACGAAACCCGCCTCCTGTATAGGCGGCGGGTTTCTACCCTGATTAAAAAACGAACGGGCGCCTGAGGATCCCAGACCTTGGTCTGATTGGTCCACACCGCCCCTTCGCGCAGGCGGTGATGCCGGGACCCATAAAGAGGCCCGGTGGACCGGCCCCCTATCCCGACACGAAGTCCGGGGTACCCATATCTTACGTGAAGGTCCATGGAACCCTCCTTTCGTAATTTATCCTTTGTCAGATTGGTGGAGAAAAGTCGTCCTAAAGGTAGGACACGGCGTCTACAGGTGTAGACGCGGCATCTACAGGTGTAGACGTGCCGTCTACAGGTGTAGACGCGGCATCTACAGGTGTAGACGCGGCATCTACAGGTGTAGACGCGGCATCTACAGGTGTAGACGTGCCGTCTACAGGTGTAGACGTGCTGTCTACAGGTGTAGACGTGGCATCTACAGGTGTAGACGTGGCATCTACAGGTGTAGACGTGGCATCTACAGGTGTAGACGTGACGCCTACAGGTGTAGACGTGGCTCCCAGTGGTTCGGACGTGGTGTCCACAGGTATAGACAGGCCATCTGCAGGTGTAGACAGGCCGCATATTGAGTGTAAGGAGGACAAGTATGTTGTTTTCGTTTTATCAACATTTAGCGGATGTTGGTTTGCTGCTGTTTGTGGAAGGGATGATAGTGTTTTGTATGGTGCATGGGCCCCGGCTCGGCATACCGACACCGGTGATAGAGGCTCTGCAGGCGATTTTTGCCCCCTACAAGGTTGCATTCCTAAAGGTGGCCGAGGATGGTAACTTCGGCAGTGGCGATGTAGCCGTGAAGGATGCGGCAAAGGCCGCCCTCATAAGCGCCCTTGATGGCTTTATAGGCAATTGGGTCCGCCCGAACAAGAACTGGACGGCGGCAGACCTGATCGATGCAGGGTTTCCCCGGGAGAGCGTCGTTACCGGAGGGAAGATTGAAGCCAGCCCCATCATGAGCCTTGACGGAAAGCCCGGCGGATATATCAAGGCCCACAGCCGGTGCAGAGGCGTGACCGGAACCGGTTTGGCGGAATTTGCCGAAATTATTGAAATCCTCTGGGACTATAAAAACGCGGACGGCACCTTTCCGGCGGCCAGAGAAATCCTCCACACCCATTGCGTTATCTCCTTTAGCGCCACCGCTTCCATCGAAGTCCCCTCCACGGATAAGACCCGGGAGATAGTCGTCTACGGCCGCTATGTCAACCACACAGGCCCGGGCCCCTGGAGCGACCCGGTAACCATCGTGATTACCTAAGGCACGGCGCCGCCCGGCGCCAATCCCCGGGCGGTGCGTGCAGCGGCGCCCCCCTTGTAGTAAACCGCTATTTCTCCTACTGTTACCGGGAGGGGTTTTATGGGTGTCGATGAAGTAAACGTAAACAGAATGTATAAAGCAAGCATGTTTTCCGCGCTTTTCAGCGACCTGAAGGCCTTGCGGGAGCTCTATAGCGCCATAGAGGGTATTCCCCTTAACCCCGACGCGCAGATTGCCATAAACACCCTTTCCGAAGCGCTCTATATGGAGCTAATCAACGATATTTCTTTTACCATAGACAACAAGCTGGTAATCCTCCTTGAGCACCAGAGTACGATAAACCCGAATATGCCGCTCAGATTACTTATGTACCTTGGACGGGTGTACGAAAAGATACTTGCGGAGGAAAACCTTTACAGCGAAAAGGCACTCCTCATTCCCCGCCCTGAGTTTATTGTTCTATACAACGGGCCGGACTCCTGCCCTGATGTGCAAACCCTGCGTCTTTCCGACCTATTCGCACCGCTTGCGGGCTTAAAGCCGGAGGCAATCCCGGCAGCGGACATAGTCGTTACGATGTACAACATTAACCAGGGCCACAACGAGGACATGGTCCGGCGCAGTGTAACGCTCCAAGGGTATAATACCTTTGTTGCGCAGATGCGGGACAACCTGGAAAAAATGCCCCTTGCCGAGGCAATGGAAACGTCAATAGCATACTGCATTAACGAACATATACTGGTGGATTTCTTCAAAGAACATGGAGCGGAGGTACGGAACATGTTGATAACCGAATGGAAAACTGAAAAAGCAAAGGAAGTTTGGCAGAGAGAGGCCGCCGAAAAAGGCCGGGAAGAAGGCCGGGAAGAAGGCCGGGAAGAAGGCCGGGAAGAAGGCCGGGAAGAAGTTGCGAAAAACCTTCTTGCCCTGGGGGTGAGCCCCGCAACGGTCTCCAAAGCGACCGGGCTTGACCTGAAAACTATTAAAAGCCTTTCCGTTGCCAAAATCGGTTAGGTCCCATTACTCCCCCTACGCAAACAGCGCCTCGTCAGTATGGGGCAGGAAGCACGCCGCAACAAACTCGTCCATATAACTCGGATGGGAGGACAGTTCCAGGTAGGTCATGCTTTGGGCGATTTCGCTCACCTTAGCGGCCGCCCCGGCGGAGTTGACCATAGCATAGGCCCCGGTGAGGCTGGTATTGCCGATATAGTGGTACTTTTCCAGGGGAATCTTGGGGAACATGCCGATACGGATGGCTTTTTCCACATTGATACCGCTCCCGATACCCCCGGCCACAAAGACTTCCTCAATACCGTCAATAGAAAAGTCCATAATCGCCATCATGGTTCTGATAGCGGAGAATATCGCCCCCTTAGCCCGGATAAAGCTGTCGATATCCGTCTCGTTCAGGGCAACTCCCTCGGCAAGGACATAACTGGCGGCGCCGTACTCGTCCCGGCTGATCCGCTTGCCGTCCCGGATGATTTTCCCCTTGGCGTTGATGATTTGGCACCGGAAAAGTTCCCCGATGGTGTCGATAAGGCCGGAACCGCAGAGGCCGGCGGCCTTCTGGCCCGCGCCCCCTATAATAGAAACGGTGGGCTCCATGGTATCGGCGTCGATGGAGCAGGCTTCGATGGCCCCATCGGTGGCCCGCATACCGCAGCTGATGTCCCCGCCTTCAAAAGCGGGCCCGGCGGAACAGGCGCAGGACATGAGCAGGTCCTGGTTGCCTAGGACCAGTTCCCCGTTGGTGCCCAGGTCAACGAAAAGGGAGAAGGTTTCCTTCTTGTATATGCCCGATGACAAGACCCCGGCGGTGATGTCCCCGCCGACATAGCTGCCGATGTTGGGCGCCAGAAGCACCTCGGCATCGGGGTTCAGGCTCAATCCCAGGTCGATGCTACGGAAGCCCTCTTTATGGAAGAAAGCCGGCACATAGGGCTCCAGCCGGAGGAAGTCCGCATAGACCCCGGTAAAGAGATGGGCCATGGTGGTATTCCCCGCCATCACCGCCCGGTATATTGCGGTGGGCTCGATGCCCACCTTGCCACATATCTCAGCAATCAGGGGAAGGATGGTATCCTCCATCACCGCATTCCGCAGCCGTTCCAGGCCGCCCTTCTTCGTACTGGCAATGATACGGCTGATAACGTCCGCGCCAAAGCGTATCTGGCCGTTGCCCCCGGAACCACCCGCCAGCAATTTCCCGTCCCGAAGGTTCGTGAGAACCATGGCAACCGTGGTGGTGCCGATGTCTATCGCCAGGCCCGGCAAAACAGGCTCTACCCCGGCGCTTGCGGGAAGGACATCCAGGATCACGTCCCGGGACTCGCCCTTCCTGACGACGCATATAATAGAAAAGTTTGATTCACGCAGGGTTTGGGGGAGCTTCCGCAGGGCAAAAATGCCCAGTTCCGCTTCCGCGCCTCTGGTTTCGGTGTACTGAGCCAGGAGCCGTTCCCGGTCCGCCATGGCGTCATCCAAAGCGGGTGGCGTCAGGGTGAGGGCGACGGTTTCGATACCGCTGTCACCCCGGTAGCCCAGTTCGTCCAGGTCCTTACCCAGGGCGTCAAAGGCGACCCGTTCCCGGCCTTCGCTGAGGTCCGTCACCTTGATGCGGCTCTTAAAGGCCCCGGCGGAAGCGGGCACCCCGACCTTCAGGTCCGACGTGGGTTTGATGCTACATGCCAGCCGCCAGCCATCGGTATATTCCTCCGGGCTGATGTGCCGGGGGACTTCCCCCTCCACGGTCCCTTCAAGGAGCCTGACCCGGCATTTGCCGCAGGTTCCGTTCCCCGAGCAGGGGGCATCTATATCGACCCCGGCTTTCCGGGCGGTCTCCAGGAGGGTCTCCCCCGGAGGGGCAAGGGCGGTAACGGCGGCTCCGCCCTCAATGGTAAAAAGTATCTGCCGATTATTGGTACTCATATCGTCCCTTTTTAATCAATTTCATTAATTTACCCCCTAATTGGGAATACTGTCAATCATTTTTTTTCGAAATCTAGGGTGGTTGATCTTATTGCACAGAATTGAAAAGATGGGCGCAGGGTGAATATGATTAGGTTCAGGGAAGCGGCTTCCTCGGACATTGGCACTATAATGGCGCTGGAACGGGCCTGTTTTAACCGGGATACGCAGGAATCGGAGCAGACATATCTTGAAAGGATTGATGCGTTTCCGCAGGGGTTCATTGTTATGGAGACCGGGGGTGAATTTTTAGGCGCCGTTTCCTCTGAACTATGGAACTATAAACCGGCAATAGACAGGGATTCCTTTGCCCTTGGGCATTCAATAAAGAAACAGTTAACGCTTGCGGGTGACGAATTGTATATTTCTTCAATAGGCATTTTCCCCCGTTATAGAACATACGGGTATGGGAAATTGCTGTTCAGGGAATTGATAAACCGGGTAACCGGTTCGTTTCCGTGTGTGGTAAAGGGGATACTGCTGATAAATGAAGAATGGCGCGGGGCACGAAAAATGTATGCAACCAATGGGTTCTATGATGCTGCCGTTTTGGATGGATTCTTTACCTCAAATAATGGAACAAAAACAAATGGTATTGTAATGCGAAATGATGATATCACCCTGCGGTCAAATCCGCCGCCTTTGCCGAAATAAACTCCAACAAATCCTCGGGCGCCAAAATAACCTGACACCCCCGGGCCCCCGCGCTGACCCCAATGGTATCAAACAGTTCCGCTGTTTCATCAATATAAGTGGGGAATTGTTTTTTCATGCCGATGGGAGAACAGCCGCCCCGGACATAGCCGGTCAGGGGGAGCAGGTTTTTTACGGGAATCAAGTCGACGCTCTTTTCCCCGCAAACCCGGGCGGCTTTTTTTAGGTCCACCTCTTCCGCTACGGGGATACAACAAACGATATGATCGCCGGAATTGCCCTGCAATACCAGGGTTTTAAAAACCTGTTCCGCTGGGATACCGAGCAGTGCCGCCGCATGGATACCGGACAGGTCGTTTTCATCAACCTCATATTCCGCGGTGGTATAGGGAATTCCGGCGGCGTCTAAAAGGCGGAGGGCATTGGTCTTTTGCATTGTCTTATTTTCCAGTATATCTTATAATACCGGTATTAATTAAGGGGGTATCATGAACAAAGGAACGCAGCTTATACACAACGGGCACGAAACGGACCCGCTTACCGGGGCCCTGGGGGTAACCGTATACCAGACATCCACCTTTCTGCGGAAGGATATGTCCCTGGGGCCGAATAGCCAGCCCTTTGATTATTCCCGGGGAGGCCATCCGACACGGCAGGCGCTTGAGGAAATTATTGCGGCCCTTGAAAACGGGGCGAAGGGTTTTGCTTTCGGCAGCGGCATGGCGGCAATTTCGTCGGTGTTTGGACTGCTTTCGACGGGGGATCATATCATAGCCGCCGAGGAAATCTACGGCGGGAGCCTTTTTATTCTCAATAACTTCTATAAACGGATGGGTATAGAAACAACGGTGGTCGATTCACGCAATCCGGAAAATATCCGCCGGGCTATCAAACCAAATACCAAAGCCCTCTATCTGGAATCCCCCTCAAACCCCCTGCTCAAAATCACGGACCTTAAAACCTGTCTGGCCATTGCCCGGGAAGCGGGGCTCCTTTCCATTGTGGACAATACCTTTATGACCCCCTATCTGCAGCAGCCCATTAGTCTGGGAGCGGATATTGTGGTCCATTCGGCGACGAAGTTTTTGGGGGGCCACAGCGATGTGGTCCTGGGCCTCGCGGTAACCCGGACTGCCGAACTGGGGGAGCGGCTTCATGTGATACAAAACAGTTTCGGCGCCATACCGGGCCCCTGGGATGAGTGGCTGGTAATTCGCGGCATCAAGACCCTCAAGGTACGGCTGGAAACCCAGCAAGCCACCGCCGGCAAGCTCGCGGAATGGCTTTTGCAGCACAAGAATGTGACCGCCGTGTATTATCCGGGCCTTGCGAACCATCCGGACAGGGCGATCCACGAAGCCCAGGCCTCGGGGGCCGGGGCGATGCTCTCCTTTAAAACAAAAACCGTCGAGCAGGCCCTCCGCTTCTATAAAAGGGTTGAACTTGCCGCCGCCGCCCCGAGTCTTGGGGGGGTGGAAACCATTACCTCCCGCCCGGTAACCATGAGCAATATCGCCACCTCAGCCGCCGACCGGGAACGGCTGGGTATCACCGACACCCTGGTCCGGGTTGCCGTAGGGCTTGAGGATGTGGAGGACCTTATCGCCGACTTCGACCAGGCGCTGAGTTAAAAGCCCTGAGATAAAAGCTTGACACCGGTCCCGCTATGGACTATATTTAGTGTATAGAACCGTGCAATAAAAGCGCGTTCCTGATCCGGCAACGGGTAGGGCGCAGTATGCTTGAGCACGGTCCTATTTTTTTATCAGCACATCATTAAGATAATGGTGGTAATACTTATGCCGTTTATCTTGCTTGTACACTCTAATGGTTATTATAGCCGTATACTCTGTGCTATTTATCTTGCAATTTTGCCTAAAATAGAGATATTTATCGATATTTGGGTCTTCCTCAGTATCATCGGCATCCTTCCAGTAGGTACCATGTATCAGGAGCTTATCTAAAATTTTTATTGATACTATCTGATCCCTTGATCGTGTCTTTGTCTTCCACTCGCCGAGCCCGCCTCTTGATACGGTAATATTTTGATTAGTGGATTTATTCCGGAAAGCCTTCCCTTGGAAATGCCGGCGGGCAAAATTAAAACATGCGGTCTTTAGCTCTTTGTCTGATAGGGCTTTTTCTTCCCCGGTTTCGGAAATTTCAGGGATTTCCTGCTCTGGCGAACTGTTTTCCACGAATAAAAGCATAGGGAAGTAGGCCGGTATGGTAAAGGGGCTTGACAATTCATATCCTATAATTTATGTATGAATTATAAGGAGAATTAAATGAAAAGAACTATGGCAATTTTGGGCGCTCTCTTAATAAGTGGGCTTATTGGTCCGCAGGCGCCGGTGTTTGCAGGGGGAGGCAAACAGGAAGCGGCGTCCAACGTAAGGGTCGTAAAGATTGGCGTTACCGGCGACGCCTTGGATCAGTGGGTTCCTATAACGGAGGCGCTTGCTAAAGAGGGCATCCAAATTGAGCTGGTTAAGTTTGCCGAATATGTATTACCCAACCGGGCGCTGGAGGACGGCGAAATTGACCTGAACGCCTTCCAGCATTATGCCTACCTGAACAACGAAATTAAGACCAAGGGCTACCATCTCACCGCTATCGGCGAAACCATCCTTGCGCCCCTGGGTCTGTATTCCCGGAAAATAAAGGCGGTTTCGGAACTGAAAAAGGGCGATAAGATCGCCATCCCCAACGATCTGGTAAACGAAGGCCGGGCACTGCGGGTGCTGGAAAAGGCGGGGCTGATCACCATCCCGGAGGCGGCGGGACCGACCCCCCTTTTAACGGATATTACCGCGAATCCCCTGGGCCTGGAATTCGTCGAGGTTGAGGCGGCCCAAACCCCGCGGCTCCTGCCGGATGTGGCGGCGTCGGTGATCAACGGCGGGCACGCGGTTGACGCGGGGCTTAACCCGGAGCGGGACAGCCTTGCCCTGGAACGGCAGACCGAGGGCGGCGGCAATCCCTACATCAACGTAATAGCGGCTCGTACCGCCGATGTGGATAACCCGGTGTATAAGCGCATCGCAAAGGAATATCAAACCGATGCGGTAAAACAAGTGATACAGACCGTGTTTAAGGGCGCGTATATAACCGCCTGGTGATCAACGCGGCCCGAGCCATGATTCAACTTACCAATGTTACGAAGACCTTCGGCGAAAAGGGGCAGCCCATAGTCCAGGCGGTAAAGGATGTTTCCTTCACCGTGGATGAGGGAGAGATCTTTGGCGTCATCGGATTTTCCGGGGCGGGGAAGAGTACCCTGGTGCGGTGTATCAATATGCTTGAACGGCCTAATTCGGGGACCGTATTGGTAAACGGCCAAAACCTGACGGCCCTCTCGAACCGGGAACTCCGGGGGGCCCGCCAAAACATTGGTATGATTTTCCAGCACTTTAACCTGTTCCCCTCCCGGACCGTGGCGGGGAACATTGCCTTTCCCCTTAAATACCGGGGACGATCCAAGCGGGATATCGCGGCCCGGGTAGAAGAACTATTGGACTTGGTGGGCCTCAGCGATAAGGCTGATGTCTACCCGTCCCAGCTTTCGGGGGGGCAGAAACAACGGGTGGGCATCGCCCGGGCACTGGCCTCAAACCCGTCGATCCTGCTCTGCGACGAAGCCACCAGCGCCCTGGACCCCCAGACAACCCAGTCCATCTTAGCATTACTGCGGGAACTCAACAAAAAACTGGGGCTCACCATCGTTATCATTACCCATGAAATGCATGTGGTAAAATCCATCTGTACCCGGGCCGCCGTGATGGATAAGGGCGAGGTTATTGAATCCGGTTCTATTTTCGACATCTTTTCTAATCCCGTACAGAGGATAACCAGGGATTTTGTGGCTACCACTTCTAATCTGTACAAGGTCTACGATCTGATCCGGGAAGGTTCCCCCATCGTCCGGCTGCAGCCGAATCAGATCCTGGCCCGTTTCAGCTATGCCGGGCGGAACACGGTGGAAGCGCTGATTTCCACCGTGTCGATCACGTTTAATGTAAAAATCAACATCATCTTTGGGGACCTGGATATTATTCAGGAAACCCCCATGGGAGGGCTTATCAATATCCTTGACGGTGAGAGCGCGGCTATTGAAAACGCCCTGAAGTGGATACAGGAAAAGGGAGTACAGGTGGAGGTGATTAACCGTGGCTGAATTGATACAGGCATTGCTGCCCAATATGGTAAACAAGGTTCCGGAACTCATAAAATGTTTCTGGCAAACCCTGCATATGATGGCCCTGACCGCTTTTTTCGCCTTCAGCATCGGTATTGTGCTGGGGGTTATCATGACCATCACCCGGAAGGGGGATATTTTAGAAAACATTCCCCTCTGGACTGTACTGGACAAGATCATCAACCTGTTCCGGTCCATTCCCTTTATCATCCTCATCGCCCTGCTGATTCCGGTGACCCGGGCCATCGTGGGTACCGCCATCGGGGTAAAGGGTTCCATCGTGCCGCTGGTCTTCGGCACGGCGCCGTTTTTTACCCGGCAGATGGAAAACGCCCTGGCGGAAATTGACCGGGGGGCCATCGAAGCGGCCCAGTCCATGGGCGCCAGCCCCCTGGGGATTATTTTCCGGGTATATCTAAAGGAAAGTATCCCCGGCATAATCCGGGGGTGTACCATCACCTTTGTCAGCATGGTGGGGCTTACCGCCATGGCCGGGGCGGTGGGGGGCGGCGGACTGGGGGACTTCGCCATCCGCTACGGATACCAGCGCTTTCAAACCGATATCACCATTATCACGGTAATTATACTGGTACTCATCGTTACCATCATTCAGAGCCTGGGCGATCTTTTTTCAAAGAAATCCCTTCATTAGTACCGATACTAATAATTATATGAATACCGACGCCCTGCAAAGCCAACTGGAATCCCACTTCAAGTGGTTCCATCAACATCCCGAACTGAGTAATGACGAACACGGAACCACTGCCCATATCAGGGAAATCCTCACCAACGCCGGGGTGGAAATCCTGGATGTTCCCCTCAAGACCGGCCTGGTTGCCCGGATACGCGGTACCACATCCAGGGAGCTTGGTACCACATCCAGGGAGCTTGGTACCACATCCAGGGAGCTTGGTACTACATCCAGGGAGCTTGGTACTACATCCAGGGAGCTTGGTACCACATCCAGGGAGCTTGGTACTACATCCAGGGAGCTTGGTACCACATCCAGGGAGCTTGGTACTACATCCAGGGAGCTTGGTACTACATCCAGGGAGCTTGGTACTACATCCAGGGAGCTTGGTACGGGTGACGGCCCGGTGATCGCCCTTCGAAGCGATATCGACGCGCTGGCGATCACCGAATGTACGGGCCTGGACTATGCCTCGAAACACCCCGGGGTGATGCACGCCTGCGGGCACGATTTTCACCTGACCGCCCTGCTGGGTACCGCGTTACTATTGCAGGCGGAAAAGGAAAACCTTGAGGGAACCATCAAGCTGATCTTCCAGCCGGCGGAAGAAGGGGGCGGCGGGGCGCAGCAGGTGCTGGACACCGGGGTTTTGGATGATACCGCCGAGATTTACGGCCTCCACACGGCGGCGAAAAAAACGACGGGGGTCATCGCGGTAAGCCCCGGCCCCAGCCATGCGGCGGTTGGGGCGTTCCGTATCCTGCTCCGGGGCGTGGGGGGCCATGCCGCCTATCCTCATCTCTGTAAGGACACCATCGTAGCGGGGGCGCAGATCATCAGCGGGGCCCAGGCCATCATAAGCCGCAATACCAGCCCCTTTGACCAGGAGGTTCTCAGCTTTACCCATACCGAAGCGGGCCACACCTGGAATGTTATTCCCCCGGAGGCCCTGCTTGAGGGAACCACCCGCGCCTTTAGCGTTGAAAAACTTACCCTGATTAACGAACAGTTGGAACAAATCGCCCTGCATACAGGGGCGATCCACGGAATCGCCGTGGAGTATCACTGGCACATAAATACTATTCCTACGAATAACGATCCCGCCCTGACCGACTTCGTAATCGAAACCGCCAAAACCATGGGCCTCCCGGTGCAGTCCTGTCTCCCCACCATGGGGGGTGAGGACTTTGCCCTCTATCAACAGCGCATCCCCGGGGTTTTCTGGACCATCGGCGTGGGCAGCCCCTGTGCCCAGCACCATCCGGGCTTTATCGCCAACCCCGCCGTGTTACACACCGCATCGGAACTGATGGCGGACCTGGGCAGGGGAGCTTTGCGGCGGCTGCGGGGGGTATGATTTTTCTTCTATATCCGTCTGCTAAATTCTATTTTTCCTTTTTTCCCTATTTTATATTCATCTATCCTTCTCTTTTGATCCATTATCCCTATAAATTCTATATAGAGTAATTGTCCAATCCTCTTTATTTCTAATTTTGCAGGATAATTTTCCTTCAGGGTTATTAGCAGGTTCTTGTTTTTAGTTATTTGTTCATTTCCTTTTAGTAATTCTTTTTCTGCTTTTTCAAGTGTTTCATAGTTTCCTAAACTTTCGGCTATCTTTTTATCTTCCCCCATTGATTTTTTCCAGATTTCTCCGGGTACATATTGTAAATAATATGCTACCAGTATTTTCAATTCTTGAGGTAATTGGTTTATAAGTTCATGATCATTTATTTTTATAACATCCTGTTTTATCCGCCAGATTGGATATATTGCCCTTGGTTCCATAATGGTGATTCCCCATATACGACTTTTTCCGTAACCTATTACATATTACGGAAATAGTCGTATCATATTAGTATGACGTCTATTTTAACGAAGGTTTTCGTTTTGTCAAGCTGTCATTACGGATTTATTGGTATTCTTGTATAATGGGATTCAGGGAGAATCTGAAGGAAGAACTGGCCTATTCCGGGCTATTGGTAAAAGAATTATCCGCACAGTCGGGGGTAAATAAACGTACCATCGACAGTTACCTTATGGACGGCGGATCGGTACCCTCGGTGGATGCTGCCGTCAAAATCGCCGCCGCCCTGGGGGTTTCGGTAGAATATCTGGTAACGGGGAGTGAAAATCGCCGCAAAATGACCCTGGCCAGCCTTAGCCCCGGCCTGCGTTCCCTGATACAAGCGGTGGAGGGCCTATCCGAAGGATCCCAGAAGGTTGTGCTGAAAAGCGCCCTCTATTTGACAGAAGAATTGAAAAAACAAGAAGAAACTTTGCACTAAAAAAAGGCCGCCCGACCAAAACCGGACGAACCTTTTCATTTCTGACAGTATTACTGTTTACTTAACCGCTTCAAACCCCTGCTTCAAATCATCGATGATGTCGTCGATATGCTCGGTTCCAATGGAGAGCCGCACCGTGTTGGGCTTTATCCCCTGCACCAGGAGGTCCTTTTCTTCAACCTGGGAGTGGGTGGTGGAGGCCGGGTGGATAACCAGGGACTTCACATCCGCCACGTTTGCCAGGAGGGAGAAGAGGTGCAGTTCTTCGGTGAAGCGCTTGGCCTTTTCGGCGCCGCCCTTGATTTCAATCGTGAAGATGGAGCCGCCGCCACGGGGGAAGTAGCGCCGGAAGAGGCTGTGATCCCGGTGATCCGCCAGAAGCGGATGGTTCACTTTTTCTACCTGGGGATGGGTCTTGAGGAAGTCCAGAACTTTGTAGGTGTTGGACACATGGCGTTCCACCCGGAGGGAGAGGGTTTCCAGGCCCTGGAGGAAGAGGAATGCGTTGAAGGGGGAGAGGGCCGCGCCGGTGTCCCGGAGCAGGGTGGTCCGGGCTTTGATGATGTACGCCACCGGCCCCACCGCATCGGTAAAGACTACCCCGTGGTAGCTGGGGTTCGGCTTGGAGAGGCCGGGGAACTTGTCGTTTGCCGCCCAGTCGAACTTACCGCCGTCCACGATGACCCCGCCGATGGAGGTGCCATGACCGCCGATGAACTTGGTGGCCGAATGGACCACGATGTCCACCCCGTAGTCAATGGGGGTTAAGAGGTAGGGCGTAGCAAAGGTGTTGTCCACGATTACGGGGATTCCGTGACCGTGGGCTATCTTCACCACCGCTTCAATATCGACCACCGATGAATTGGGGTTCCCCAGGGTCTCAAAGAAAATAGCTTTAGTGTTGGGTTTAATGGCCTTCTCAAAGTTTTCAGGCTTACTGCCGTCCACAAAGGTGGTATCCACGCCGAGGTCCTTAAAGGTATTGGCAAAGAGGTTGAAGGTCCCGCCGTAGACCTGGAAATCGGAAACGATGTGATCCCCCGCCTTGGTGATGTTCTGGATGGCATAGGTGGTGGCGGCGGCGCCGGATGCGGTGGCTAAGGCGGCAACCCCTTTTTCCAGGGCGGCGATCCGCTGCTCAAACACATCCCAGGTGGGGTTCATGATCCGGGTGTAGATGTTCCCCGGTTCGGTCAGGGCAAAACGATCCCCCGCAGACTTGGAACTGGGAAAGACATAGGATGATGTCTGGTAGATAGGCACCGCGCGCGCATCGGTGGCGGGATCCGGCTTCTCCTGGCCCGCATGGACCTGGAGGGTTTCAAACTTGTAATTTCTGTTCGCCATAATATATCTCCTTTTGGCTTCATAAAATTCCGTAGCGTTCCTTTCTTTGGAACCGAAATTCTGCACATGGTAAAATCCCTCTTCGGAGATGGCATTCTCCCCGTAGAGCTTCCTGTCATTCCCCACGGGGCACACCACGGTGCAGACCCCGCAGGGATAACGCAATTCCTGGCGCAAAAACTGATGGTACTCTGCACACTTATACTTTTCCATATCGTTGATGTGCGAATCCGGCCGGGGTGTAAAGGCGCCGATGGGGCAGCCCTTCCGGCAGCGCCCACAGCTGATACAAAGCTCCTTTTCCGGTAAGGGGCTCCCGTCAAATTCCACATCGGTGATCACCGACACCCAACGCA
This sequence comes from Spirochaetia bacterium, assembly GCA_025997675.1. Classification (GTDB taxonomy): domain Bacteria; phylum Spirochaetota; class Spirochaetia; order Treponematales; family Breznakiellaceae; genus Termitinema. The sequence continues at coordinate 16,815 of BNUX01000036.1, forward strand.
CCCGGGGCCCGTACTCCGGCGTAAGCAGGCAATGGTTGGCCCCGATGGTTCCCAGCCCCGCATACTTGGCGGCCATAACCTGGGAGAAGGCCGCCTCCGGCCGTTTCACCAGGGCGGAAATTTCCCCATAGCCATCCCGGGGGAAGAAGTGCGCCCGGTGTCCAAGGGAAAAAAGCAGACTCGCCAGACGGTAGGCTGCATCGTCCAGCAAGCGGTTGGTGGTGTTATACAACTCGGCGTACAAATTAGACGGGGTCGTTTCCACCATAGGCAAAAATATCGGCACCCCCGCCACAATAACCGTTTTGCTCCAGGGCCAGATACTCCGGGGGAAATACTCCCGGCGCTGGTTCCCCGTCTCCTGCCACCGGTCCACCGGCGCAAACCCCAAAAGGCTTAAACCCAGCTGATCCGCATAGGAGACAATTCTCTTTTTCAGTTCATCATTGGTACTCATCAGTATTCACCATACTTTGCTTATCAAATATATGGGAATAATATAATTTATGATGGCACTTGTCAACCATCAAGTCTCTGCTTGAAACTGCCGTTGCGGATTTATTTCTCCTGTTTGGGAGGCCGGAACCAGAAAACAGGGGCGTGTTCTACGGCTTCCGGCTCCAGAAATCCCCCGTCAGCGGTAACAAAAACACCGTGACGGTCTATGGCGGTGGCAAGGCCAATAGCGTCCGCAAGGGAAAGCGGGTTTTTGCTTATGGAACCTTTTCCTTTGTACGTACTCTTGAAGCGGACCGCTTCACTAAATACATGACTGTTCAAGGTATCAATAATTTGAAGGGGAAGGTTATAAATTTTGTTAAGAATTACCGCTGCTCGTTCTTTTCCCAAATCATCAACAAAACCGTAATGGACTTCGATGAGGTTAATGATGCTCATATATACAGAGGCAGTTTCATTTTCTGCTTTCTGAAGTATGTCCAAAACTTTTTCTTGGCCTTCTTCTTTTTTAAGATAGGCGATCAGGGCACAAGCATCGAGAACATAGGTCATTATTAGCCCTCATGGTGGAACGCACGGCAATTCTCCGCTTCCTCACGTTTCGCCTCTTTATGGCGTTCTTCAATAAAATTATCAACGGTAAGCGAAGCGTCTTTGCAGAGTTCCCAAAGGGCTTCCGTTGTTTGGGCAAGGGGGGGCTTCTTTCCCCGGCTCCCTTTTTGCTCCAACGGGAGGGCGTTATGTTTGAGTTGATCAACAAAATCGAAAATCCGGGCCACGTAATCGGGTGGAAGTCCCTCAATCTCCTTCAAAAGCAATTCGGCATCAGACATAGTTTCCTCACTCATCTAATTATAGAAGAAATAACGGCTTGATTCAATGGGCCATCAAGTCTCTGCTTGAAACTGCCGTAATAAATCAGGGTTATCACGGACAAGCTCAAGAAGGCGGCGGGAAGCCCCTTCCGGCCGGTTACGGCCATTTTCCCAGGCTTCAACTGTTTTGGGAGAAACGCCAAGGGAACCGGCAAACACCACCTGGCTTGCAAACGGGTAATTTTTACGTTATTGTATTCAAATGGAGGATTCGTATGCCGGATATTCTTGATAAACCTATTGTTCTGCCTGAAACTGCTGCCATAACGGATGCTGAGCATGAGCTGTATATACAAGAAAAACTTGCCGAAGCAGAGGCATATGCTGCCGGACCTGATGCAAAATGGTATACATGGGATGAAGTCAGAAATTTTATCAAGGTAAAGCATGGAATATGAGATTAAAGTTTTGGCGCCCGCTGTGGCTGATTTGGATTCAATCATAACCTATTCATCGTATTCTTCCTGGAGCGTGGGATATTGGTCGTCATCTTGGGGCATGAGCGCAGTGCAAAAAAAAAGGAAAAAAGTACTTGATTATTTTGTCGGCTTACGATATAGTATTAAATAACCGGGGTTTCAAGTGAAGCCCCACAACGATACCAAAGGGAGGAGAGTGTATGAAGCTGTTGATGTGTTCACGTAATTCCTTATATAGCAACAAATTAACCCCCCCCCCCCCCCCCCCCAGCAAGTGACCTTCGCTTACTAAGTAACTACTCCGGGGGTCGTCCATGAGTCGGTCCTATAAGCTCCTTCGCATAATCTATCGGGCCGCAGGGGAAATCCATGCCGAACTTGTCGGCTCCGACTATAAACGAAAACACTGCGAGATGGCCCTGGCCAAACGGTTCAGCGGCGGCCGCTTCGGCTGTGAGCAGCACGTTTCCCTGCCCTGCGTCATTCCGGAGGCCGAATGGAAGTCGGTTTTCCCCAGGCCGGAACGTATCAACGCGGACTTTACCTTTTTAAACCGGCATATCTTAGTCAGGATTGTCTTCTATAAACAGCATATTCCGGAAGGAGCCTGCCGCGACCTCTGGCGGCGTATGTACGCCGCCGACATTCCCCTGGGACTTATCATCAACTTTGGCAACCCGGTCTTTGAATACCGCCGGGTGATGTATAGCCGGCGCCTGGCAGAGTGGCGGGCGGAACGCCGTTTGGGGTTAAGCTCCCCGGCGGCTTTATCATCGAAAAAAGGCCGGGTAACGGCTTTTTTATACACTTCCGAAAAACAGCCCTTGGCTGAGGAAGTTTATACCCGCCTGTATAGGTAGGTAATTTCAAAGCGTGATTCCTGTCCTCCATAAGGTGGGAATCACTAAATAAAGGAGAAACCATGAAGCGAATTAATCATGGTCTCATAGTAGGTCTTGCCGTACTCCTTTTGGCGGCATTATCTTTCATTGGGTGCGAAAGCCCCACAGAAGCCGAAGTCGTCGTAGGTCCCCCAGGTAAGGATGGTACGGGTACGCCGGGTACGCCGGGTACGCCGGGTAATCCGGGAAGGGTCTATCTGGAAGGGACGTACACCTCTGCCGCTATCCAAGCTGCCATTGATTCAGGTGCGCCCCTCACCTTTACGAAAGTCATACAAAGTGAGGCAGCCGTCATCGTTATTCCCCCGGGGCGGAACGTGAATCTGATTGGCCCAGCGGCCATTACAGTATTTGGTTCCGGTGATCCTAGCGATGATGGTATTCTTGTTATTGGGGCTGTAACAAGTATTACCGGAAACGGTACCATTGTAGGCAGCGCTGTTGATGCCATAGTTGTTGCTCCCGAATCAGTGTACGTCGACACCGCATCAGTAGTAAAGTATACCATTGTGGACAGCATGGCCGCAGTGGCTACAGCACCTGCCGCAACCGTAGCCTATGCGGGTAACCGTAAATTTGTTGCGGCTGCAACTACAACAGCCGGAGAAATAACAGTTCCCGCCGCCGCCATCGATGTCTTCATCATTGGCGACTTGGACGCTACTGTCGCCTCTACTTCCACCAATATCCATGTTCTCGGCAACCTTACGACTTCGGTGACCGGCGCCCCAGTTACCGGCGGTACCCTGAATGTCAAGGGCAACGCCACCTTCTCGGGAGCAGTTGCATCGGTAGGGGGCGCCGCCACGATTGGTGGTACGCTTAATGCAACGGGCGCCACGTCATTTACTGCAACAGGGGGCGTCACGGTTAATGGAGCCGCTACATTCAATGGCACCTTTGCGGGTGGAGCCTCGACTTTTAACGGCCCGGTCGCCTTCAAGGGTGACATCACTCAAACCGCCGCCCTTGACTTCAATGACACGGTAACCATAACCAACGGCAAGAAAATCACCGTTGGCGGGGCGGTCGCTATCACTTTGAAGAACGGAAAGGCGATCAGAAACACCTCCGGAGTAGACCTCCTTAAAGCAGGGTTATCGGCACCGGTTGTCCTGACTGGGACAAGCACAGAGGTGCTTACATTTAACGCGGCTGACCTAACGGTTACCACAGCAGGCTTTGCAGTAACTTCCGGTGAACTCATCGTGGCGAAAAAGCTGGACGTGAGCGGTTCCGGGGTGGTTGCAACCGTCTCTAGCAACGCTAAGTTGACTCTTGCCAAAGACGCGGTGTTAGCGACTGGCTCGGGTTCCGTAGTTGCCGGCCAGACCACCTTTAACACTGCCGGCACGTGGACAGCTAAAAACCAGGCCATTTCAATCAGCCCTGCAACAAATGTGACAACGATTGCGTCCGTTGCGGCAGGCGGTGAGTTAACTGCAGCCGGTACTCCTAAAATCACCCAGGCCGGGGCAGCCTCCACCAACCTGATCATCAATCCAGGTACAACGATTGACTTGGGCGGCAACGCAGCTGCCGTAGGTACTATACAATTGGTCCGCCATGCAACACCGGGCACGATAACATTCCCTGCGAATAGTCTTACTGCAGTTATCAAAACCGGAAATACCGGTTCAACAGCAGTTACCGGTGCAGCCGGCAATTTTGAGGCTTCTGGTCTCACTACTAACAGCACTGCAGTTTCAGTCAGCAACTATACTAATGTTGTCATTACAGGCGCAGGCAGTGGTGCTGCAGCAAAGTTGGTTAAGATAACCGGATCAGCAACCGGCGGTACATTAAAGGCAAGTACAGACACAACTGCTGGTGATTGTCTTATATCTGGCAATACTAATACGACCGCCCCCTAATCTCTCCCACGCGAGAGTAGTCGCGTAATGTGAACGAAACCCGCCTCCTGTATGGGGGGCGGCTTTCAATCCTGATTAAAAAACGAACGGGCGCCTGAGGATCCCAGACCTTGGTCTGATTGGTCCACACCGCCCCTTCGCGCAGGCGGTGATGCCGGGACCCATAAAAAGGCCCGGTGGACCGGCCCCCTATCCCGACACGAAGTCCGGGGTACCCGTACCTTACGTGAAGGTCCTTGGAACCCTCCTTTCGTAATTTACCCCTTATCAGATTAGTGGAGAAAAGTCGTCCCGTGGTCAGGACGTGATCTCCCGTGGTCAGGACGTGGCTTCCTGTGGTCAGGAAGTGGCTTCCTGTGGTCAGGACGTGACTTCCTGTGGTCAGGACGTGGCTTCCTGTGGTCAGGAAGTGGCTTCCTGTGGTCAGGAAGTGGCTTCCCGTGGTCAGGACGTGGCTTCCTGTGGTCGGGACGTGGCTTCCTGTGGTGAGAACAGGCCATCTACAGGTGTAGACAGGCCGCATATTGAGCGAAAGGAGATTAGGTATGTTGTTTTCGTTTTATCAAAATTTACCGGATGGCATGTTAATGCTGTTTGTGGAAGGGATGATAGTGTTTTGTATGCTGCATGGACCCCGGCTCGCTATACCGACACCGGTGATAGAGGCTCTGCAGGCGATTTTTGCCCCCTACAAGGTTGCATTCCTAAAGGTGGCCGAGGATGGTAACTTCGGCAGCGGCGATGTAGCCGTGAAGGACGCAGCACGGGCCGCCCTCATAAGCGCCCTTGATGAATTTATAGGCAATTGGGTCCGCCCGAACAAGAAATGGACGGCGGCGGACCTGATCGATGCGGGGTTTCCCCGGGAGAGCGCCCCCAGCGGAGGGAAGATTGAAGCAAGCCCCATCATGAGCCTTGACGGAAAGCCCGGCGGATATATCAAGGCCCACAGCCGGTGTAGAGGCGTGGCCGGAACCGGTTTGGCGGAATTTGCCGATATTATTGAAGTCCTTTGGGACTATAAAAACGCGGACGGCACCTTTCCGGCGGCCAGAGAAATCCTCCACACCCATTGCGTTATCTCCTTTAGCGCCACCGCTTCCATCGAAGTCCCCTCCACGGATAAGACCCGGGAGATAGTCGTCTACGGCCGCTATGTCAACCACACCGGCCCGGGCCCCTGGAGCGACCCGGTAACCATCGTGATTACCTAAGGCACGCCGCCGTCCCTTGCGTGTGGTTGACGGGGGAGAATTGTGGTATAGTGTAAGGAGGAGGACGCTATGACCACGACGCAAGTACAGCCCGAAGCCCCGATGACCTATGAGCAGATTCGGGAAATGTTCCAGGAAACAGAGCAGATGCTGAAAGAGAACGCCCAGAGCCAGAAGGAGACAAGCCTGCAAATAAAGGAGACCGACCGGATATTACAGGAGTTAGGGAAGGAAACGGACCGGAAAATGAAGGAGACTGACCGGAAGATAAGCAACTTGGGCAGCCGCTTGGGCAATCTCATTGAGCATTTAACGGCGTCAGATATCGTTGATAAGTTTAATGAAGCGGGGTACCGGTTTACCCGAATATCCCGGAATCATGAACTAAAGGATACCAAGAACAATATTCTGGCGGAAATTGACATTCTGCTGGAAAACGGGGATTTTGTCCTGGCGGTAGAGGTCAAAACGAACCTGACCAAGAGTGGTGTCAAGGAGCACCTGAACCGGATGGAAACCCTGCGGCGTTGTGCCGATGCCTGCGGGGACAAGCGGAAATATGTCGGCAGTGTCGCCGGAGCGCTCATTGCAGGCGGAGTCAGGGAATATGCCTTGGGACAGGGACTGTATGTTATCGAGCATCCCGGCCAGACGATAGAGATAGTGGCCCCGCCCAAAACACGTGAGTGGTAGAGGAGTATCCAATGAGTGAGACGGTCAAAGCAGGAACATACGTGCAAATTCACCGGATTGAACTGAAACCGGAGGAACGTACCGGAAAGATTCCGGAGGACACAAAAAAAGTCCCCCTGGAAAGTTGGGTGAAAGGATTTCTGAAAACAGAGGGGAAAATCGGAGAAACAGTTCTGATTGAAACCGTAACACAGCGTCAAATAGAAGGTGAATTGATTGCGGTAAATCCAACCTATGACTACGGGTTTGGGAAAACGTACCTGCCGGATCTCCTGAAAGTGGGCATGGATTTGAGAAAAATCATGAGAGGGGAACCGTAATATGAAAAAAAACGATTATCAATCCGTTATGGCCCGTGATAATGACATCATGAAACAAGCGCTGGCCATGGATTACCGCAAATACGAATCCGGCGGCATCGCCTTTGATTATGAGGGATTGATGGCCGATGTCGGCCTCAGCTTGGAGGACATCAAAAAGATTCAGCGGTCCACCGGCGTAGGAGACACCCCGCTTCTTGAACTGAAAAACCTTTCTGCGCTCTCAAGGAAACTGTCCCCCAAAGGAAAGGGCGCGCGCATTTTTATAAAGGATGAACAATGCAATCCCTCCGGAAGCTTCAAGGATAGAAGGGCCTCCGTATCCGCCTATATCGCCAGGAAATCCGGATACAAGGGCATCATGGCGGCTACCAGCGGAAACTACGGCGCTGCCGTCGCGTCCCAGGCAGCAATGCTGAACCTGCCCTGTATCATCGTTCAGGAATGTTTTGATTCAAAACGGGTAGGCCAGCCGGAAATCCTGGAGAAGCAGCGTAAGTGCGAATCCTACGGCGCCGAAGTCATCCAACTGACCGTGGGCCCTGAGTTGTTTTATGTGTACCTGCGAATCCTGGAAGACACCGGGTACTTTAATGCGTCCTTGTATTCAAGCTACGGCATCGCCGGAATAGAAACCCTGGGGGTTGAAATCATCGAAGGGGTTCGCACATTGGAAGGAAGAGACCCGGATGTAATCATAGCCACCAATGCCGGGGGCGGGAATCTCACCGGCACCGCACGGGGGGTATTACGGACAGGCGCAAAGAACACAAAGATTGTCGGGGCAAGCGTTGATCTTGCGGGACTCTCCATGGCCTCGGATACGGGGTTCAACAGAAAGTCCTTCACCACGGGGCATACCGGGTTTGGGATGCCCTATTCCACGGACCCGGATCATTCGGACGTACCCAGGAGCGCCGCGCGTCCCCTGCGTTACATGGACGATTATCTCCTGGTAAAACAGGGAGAGGTCTTTTACATCACCGAGGCGCTGGCTCAGCTTGAGGGAATGGAACGGGGGCCCGCCGGAAACACTTCTTTAACCGCAGCATTCGCCCTGGCACAGACACTGGCGGAGGATACAATTATCGTCGTCCAGGAGACCGAGTATACCGGCGCCGGGAAATCCCCCCAGCCCCAGTTGAGTTTTGCCATGGAAAATGGTGTAGAGGTGAAGTTCGGTTCACCGGAGGATGAAGTCCCCGGAGAGAACATCATCCTGCCCGAAACCCCCGGGATGATCCGGGTCCGCCATGCCGATTTGAACCACATGCGCAAGAGTTATATTAAAAAGTCCGTCGAACATGCAGGGGCGAAAGAAGCGGCCGCCACAGATATTCAATACCTGATGGCGGAAACGAGAAGTTCAGAGGATTTTGTCAAATCCTGTTTGAAAGAAATAGGTATTACACCTTCCCCTTAAACGAAAGCCCCGCCCCTATGGCCGTGGTATATTCCGCATCTGCGGGATACTCGAAATGCAGGGTGTACATGACGCCTATATCGTTCAGGATTTTCTTGCCGATGGGGTTGTGGCTGCCGTTGCCCACCACGATAACCCGGTCGGTGCTCTTACTCTTTGCGGCGAAAACAGAAAGCATGCCGATAACCTGGAACACCATGTTCAGGATCCCCAGGGCGATATCCTCATTCCGGGCGGTGTCCAGCATCTTGCCGAAGTTGGATGCCGTGGTCTCCCGGTTCAGGAAGCTCAGGTCCATGTCCATGATATCCTCCATGTTCAGGTCCACCTGGTTCAGGGTCCCCTGTTCCGCCTGCTCCATGATGCCGTTAAAGTCCGAGGTGAGGATCAGCTTCTTCGCCAGGCCCAGGATGGTCCCCCCACCCACGCCGGAGCCCCCCATGTGGGTGATAGAACCCTTCCGGGCGTCGATAACCGCAGTACCGGTACCGATATTGGTGATCACGATATCGTCCTTCCCGGAAAGGAACATGCCCCCAATACCGATGGACTGGATCTCGTCCACCCGCTCCGTAGGAATCCCGAAAAGGTCGTTTTTTATCTTGGAAGCCCCCGCGCCGGTGATCATGATCCGCCTGATATCCCCGATTTTGTAATCGTTCTCCACCAGCATCTTGCCGAATGCACCGGTGGCGGAGGTTACGGCATCCATCGCCTTGGTTTTGATCTTCCGAATACTTCCCCCACCCTCAATGGAAACCGCCTTGGTAGTGGTACTGCCTATGTCTATCCCTATTATCATAGGGAGCATAATAACAGGAATAGCTCATATATTGCAATAAACGGCTCTTTCCCCTATACTGTCCTGATATGGCTTTTTTACTGTGTTTCCTCCTTTTATTCTCCTCCTGCGCTTCCACGCCGGAGCCGGATGTGACCGAGCCGATGGAGCAGGAAGAAGGTGCGGTAGAAAACCGGGATACTCCGATGGAGGAGGAAGAAGTTGTTGATGAATTCTTCCACTACGGGGATCTGCCCGAGGGAACCGAAAACCTGCCCGTCCTGGGCTTTAACGAAATATGGGCATACCTCCGGACAGGCCGGGAATGGGCTCTGAAGAATAATTATCCCATATCCGACATGGTGTACTTTGCGGCGGAGATCGATATCTACGGCAAGCTTACCGATGTTCCCAATCGGCGGAATGTCGGCAAGTTCCCCGGCCGGGTACACTTGTCGGTCATCAGTAATGATCGGGCCCGGACCCACTTCATCCTGGAACCGGGCAGCGCACTCCGCAGGACCTTAGTGGCGGACCTCCTGGAGGCCTCCAAACCCTATGATGGACTGAACATCGATTTTGAATACATCCCCGGCCGGGATGGGGATAACTTCCTGTCCTTTTTAAAGGAACTACGGGTAGGCCTGGGAAGTAAGCTGTTCACCGTCGCCCTGCCGGCCCGGAGCAAAACTATCGGCGATGACGTTTTCAACTATGAAAAGATTAAACCCCTGGTGGATCGTATCTTTGTGATGGCCTACGACGAACACTGGTCCGGCAGCAAACCGGGCTCCATCGCCTCCCTTAGCTGGGGCCGGTCCGTAGCGGAGTACGCCTTAAAAACCCTGGGGCCGGAAAAGCTGATCATGGGGCTGCCCTTTTACGGCAGGGCCTGGGGAGATACCAATCCCGCTACGGCGTATAGCCACTCTCAGATCGAACGGGTCAAAAAAGAAAATTCCATACCCGAGATACACCGGGAAAATGGTATTCCCACCTTCAACTACAAGACCACCATAAAGGTTACGGCATACTATGAGGATATCTATTCCCTCAGCCTCCGGAGCAGCATGTACCGGGATGCGGGGGTTAAATCCATCGGCTTTTGGGCCCTTGGTCAGGAAGACCCGGGGGTCTGGAACTTCTTTAAACTAAGCGGGTAATACCCATTCCTATATCCGCAGCCGTTCCGCGTGATGATAGGCCTCTGCCCGAAGCCCCTTCACCTGTTCATCCGCCAGATACTCGTCAAAGGGCATCATCCGGTCGATGATCCCGCCGGGGATATCCCCGGGCACTATTTCGATGATCCGGGTGGCCACGGAGCCCACGAATTCGTGGTCGTGGGAGTTGAAGAGGATCACCCCGGGAAAGGCGATGAGCCCGTCGTTCAGGGCGGTGATGGCTTCCAGGTCCAGGTGGTTGGTGGGTTCGTCCAGGATGAGCACATTGGCCCCGGAAAGCATCATTTTGGCGAGCATGCACCGGACCTTTTCCCCACCGGAAAGGACGTTCACCGGTTTTAGGGCCTCGTCCCCGGAGAAGAGCATGCGCCCCAGGAAGCTGCGGACATAGGTTTCATCCTGGTCCGGGGAGTACTGCTTGAGCCAATCGGTGATGGACAAATCGGAATCAAAGAAGGCGCTGTTTTCTTTTGGGAAGTAGGAGAAGGATGTGGTCTGGCCCCAGTACGCATCCCCTGCGGCGGGCGTGGCGACTCCGGCGATGGCGTCGAAAAGGCTGGTTTTTGCCAGG
>BNUX01000037.1 GCA_025997675.1 Spirochaetia bacterium
TGTGGTAAAATGGGGTATGGAGCCTGAGATTGTTTTCGTGCCCTCCGCTTTTAAGCACCGCATTACCGAGGCGGATATTCGTAATGCCTACAATACCAGAATCTTTGCGCGAAAACTGGAAGGTTACTAGGATATAATTCTCTTATAACGGGTTCAATGGAGCCCCGCCGTATAACTTATGCCCAGCCAGGCTATCGGACGTTGTTCGATAAACGGTATGCGACGGGGCTTCTCTTTTATATTCCATTCTAAGGAGGGAATACAAGATGAAAAGATATAGCTTGATGACGGCGGTACTCGCCCTAATTACGGCCCTAGCCCTAGCCCTGACCCTGGGCGGCTGCCCGAATCTTAACGATGACCCACCCATCGAAGTAGGCGGCCTCACCGCAGCCCCTGGGGGTGAAAGCGTCACCCTTAGCTGGACAGACCCCGGCGGTACCTATACCGCCGTGGAAATCACCCTTAGCCCGGCGACGGGGGGCGTAACCCAGCCTATCACCGTAGCCAGGGGGACGGCGACCCGCAGGATTAGCGGCCTTGCCAATGGCACGCCCTATACCTTTACCGTAAAGCTCGTGTATGCAATGGGCTTTAAGAGCCCCGGGGTAACCGTAATGGCAATCCCCGGCGGTGGTGACCCCGGTGACTTCGTCCCTGAACCTGAAGTCGGCCCCGGCCCTGGCCCTGGTCCTGGTCCTGGTCCTGGTCCTGGTCCCGCCCCCGTCGTCAAGACCGACCTGCAAGCCGCCATTAGCGACGCCACTACCGCCAAAGCCGGTACGTCCCCCAGCATCTATTGGGTTATTACGGCGGACCTGAACACCATTGAGACCACCTTTGACAACGCAATCACCGCAGCCCAAACCGTCAACGGCAGCGCCACCGCGACTCAGGCGGAGGTAGACAGCGCAAAGACCACGCTGGAAGCGGCAACCGCCACCTATACCGGACAAAAACACGCTTCCGGAACCAATCCCATTACGGCCCTGGACGCCATTAAGGCCGCCTTTAATGGTGGTTCCTCCGGTTCGCTGGGTACCACGGGCGCCGGCGCCATCCCCGTCACTATCATCGTTTCGGGAACCATCAACTGGGTAAGCGGCCAAGGAACTACTAATGGCTGGCTTGACATAAGCGGGAACAACGCCTATCCCCCCATCACATTACAGGGAGCTGCCGGCCCAGGAATCCTGAACGCCTCAAGCTCAAGCAAGCGTGTTCTGTATATCGCTGGCACCAACAACAAGGTAACCCTGGGCGCTAACCTCACCCTGACCGGCGGTAGCACCGCCACCGCCACCGGCACCACCCCCAACGTCAGCGGCGGCGGGGTGTATGTATCTAGCGGCGTCACCTTCACCATGACCGGCGGGACCATTAGCGACAATACCGCCGGCAGCGGCTACGGCGCCGGCGGGGTGTATGTAGCAACCGGTGGCACCTTCAACATGAGCGACGGGACCATCAGCGGCAATACCGCCACCAGCGCCGGCGGCGGGGTGAATGTTTCCGGCACCTTCAACATGAGCGGCAATGGGACCATCAGCGGCAATACCGCTACCACCCAAGGCGGCGGGGTGTATGTAGCCAACGGCGTCTTCATCAAAAACGGCGGCACTATCTACGGCTCCGACGGTGGCGGGGGCCTCGCCAACACCGCCAACGACGCCGGCACGCACAAGGGCCATGCGGTATTCTGGCACACAGGCGCCGATGCCACCAGCAGGAAGAAAGTTGACGACACGCTTGACACCACGAAAAACCCTAAAACCACCAATGCTTCGGATCCCCTCTGGTTGCCTGCCGCCCCATAAGCGGACCCCTGCGGGGGCTGGGAATTAGGGAGGAAGGATAGCCGAGCCGGAACGGGAGCCCGTTCCGGCTTTTTTGTGCGGGGGCAACCGGGGTATACGGGAAGGGAGGGTTTGGGGTAGAATGGGGAGTATATGGATTTGGAGATTAGATACAATCAGTCCGCTTTTAAGCACCACATTACCGAAGCAGACATCCGCATGGCCTTTGACACTGCCCGCTACGATGAACTCCACGAAAACGATAAATATTTGCTTATCGGCTTTGACCGGAACGCTAATCTCATTGAAATCCTGTATAATGTGATTGATGAAGATACAATCAATGTATTTCACGCAATGAAATGCACGAGTAGCAATGTACTGTTGCTACCAAAGGAGTAAAGATGGCAGAAATGACCGAAGAAGAAGCGAATTACTGGGACGAGTATTACACCAAGAACCCGCCCAAAATAGACCCCACAAAAAAGGGAACGGGATTTTTTACCCAGCGCAAAACCCTGGGGCGCACCATAACCGTCGATACCCTTTCGGCGGACTATCTCACGACCAAGGCAATTGCCACCCACAAAACCCCCGCCGAAATTATTGGCGAGTTGGTGCGCAAGGAACTGAAAGCCGCCGTGTAACCCGGAACAGGAGCCCGTTCCGGCTTTTTTGTGCGGGGGGACTTTACCTCGATTGTGTGGTATACTGACATTATGAAGGAGACTCAATGACCGTTTATGAAGATTTAGTAGTCAGGAACCTTGAAGATGTATTTGATTTCAACCGGGGGCGTATCAAAGAATCGGAAATACGCCAAACCACCGTGCATTTCAAGGTTGACACCGGGGCCCACCGGAACGTTATCACCAGGGATGTTTTTGAGCGCCTAGGACTTTGCAAGGAAGGCGAACAAACGTTCAAACTGGCGGGCGGGCAGAGCGCCCGTATGGACGTGTCCAGCCCAATGCAAATCATCTGGCACGACCGCAGAATCGTGATGGACGCCGCCATCGCGCCCCCCGACGCAAGCAACCTGTTTTCAATCACCGCCATGGAACTGCTTGACCTTATGCCCAACCCGACTAAGGGCTGTCTCGTCGGTGTTCACGGCGATGACTACCTCAACGAACTGGACTGAAGTACCTATCTGCCGGTCCGCCAAGTACCAACGGGAAGCACACAGGTGACAGGCACTCGTTTTAAGAAGGGTGGAAGGGTGAAGTGTGCAGCCCATGCGAGGGCAGCCGGTGGTCTCCTGACCTCACCGCGCCCCCGCTTTCCGGGTCACATAGCCTATTCAAACGAGGTTGATTATTTTCCAGGCTTTTGTTATACTTCCGTAATGACCAATGAGAATAATGCTGAAGTAAAAGCTGCTCTGGAGCGAATAGAAACTTTGCTGGCCGCGTTGGTCAAAAATACCAACCCGCCAGGTAAGTTCCAGCGTATTGCCGATATTTTGGTTTATGTTGTTTCTATTGCCGGCGCAGTTGCAATCGTTGATCAAATCATACATTGGTTGGAGGGTTAATAACATGATGCAGTTCCTTATAGGGCTTGGTCTCGTCGCTTTTGGTATGCTCCTGTCATTGCTTGCGCATCGGCAGCCGAAAATCGGCAAAAAGCAGTGAGTAAAATCTACATAATTGTATGAATAAACTAAAAACTTACATTTCTGTATCCTGCCCCCGGTTCTCCACCGGTATTCATTCCTCCGTAATTCATTATTCTATAATCAATTAGCATAAAACCGGCATAATAGAGACGGCTTGGCACATTTCTTGCTGTTATATCAGTATCTATGGAGGATTTTATGAGTTGTCAAGACGAATGTCGTTGTGGGGGAATCAATTTTGCCGAAACCCCGGTGGCCGAAATCTATGGTTCCAATAGTTTTTCTAATGCCCTTATGAAGGAACGGCTGCCTAAAAATATTTATAAAGAGATTCTCGCGGTCCAGAACGGGGAAAAGGAATTGACCCTGGAGGATGCCGAGGTTGTCGCCGCCGTCATGCGGGACTGGGCGATATCCAAGGGCGCCAGCCATTATACCCACTGGTTCCACCCCCTCACCGGGCTGACTGCGGAAAAGCACGATTCCTTTATCTCCCCCACCGGGGACGGCAGGGTGATCATGGAGTTTTCCGGCAAGGAACTGATCAAGGGCGAGCCCGACGCGTCGAGCTTCCCCTCCGGCGGTCTCCGCGCCACCTTTGAGGCCCGGGGCTATACCGCCTGGGATGTGACCAGCCCCGCCTTCTTAAAGCAGGACCGGACCGGCACCACCCTTTGCATCCCCACGGCATTCATCAGCTACTACGGCCAGGCCCTGGACAAGAAGGTGCCCCTCCTCAAAGCCATCGACGCCCTGAACAAACAGGCCGTCCGGGTGCTTCGCGCCCTGGGGAACGAGACCTCCAAACGGGTGTACTCCACCGTGGGCCCCGAGCAGGAATACTTCCTGGTGGACAAAAAATTATACGACGAGCGCACAGACCTGATGCTCACCGGCAGGACCGTCTTCGGCGTCCTCCCCGCCAAGGGCCAGGAACTGGAGGACCACTACTTTGGGGCCATCAAGGAACGGGTCGCGGACTTTATGCGGGAACTAAACTACGAGCTGTGGAAGGTGGGCATCCCCGCCAAGACCCAGCACAATGAAGTTGCGCCGAACCAGTTTGAAATCGCCCCGGTGTATACCAACAGTACCGCTGCGGTGGACGGCAACCAACTGGTGATGGAAACCATCCGCAGCGTGGCCCGCCGTCACGGCATGGAGGGGCTGCTCCACGAAAAACCCTTCGCCGGGGTAAACGGTTCGGGCAAACACAACAACTGGTCCCTGTCCACCGATGACGGCATCAATCTCTTTGAACCCGGGGAGAACCCGGAATCCAACGCCCGGTTCCTCCTCTTCGCCGCCGCGGTGGTGGAAGCGGTGGACCGCTACGCACTGTTGCTGCGTTCCTCCGTGGCCACCGCCGCCAACGACCACCGCCTGGGGGCCAACGAGGCCCCCCCGGCCATCGTGTCCATCTTCTTCGGCGGCCCCTTAACGGAAATCCTGGACAACATTGCCGAGGGTAAGGCCAGCGGTAAATCCGCTTCCGGCGCCAGGATACAGCTGGGGGTCACCAGCCTGCCCAGCCTGCCCAAGGACGTTTCCGACCGGAACCGGACCAGCCCCTTTGCCTTTACGGGAAACAAGTTTGAGTTCCGCATGGTGGGTTCCTCCCAGTCCATAGCCACCCCCAACACCTACCTCAACGTTGCGGTGGCACAGGTACTGTCGGAGTTTGCCGACAAGCTTGAAAAAGCCTCCAATAAGAATGAATCTATCCAGAACATCATCAAGGAATCCTATTCCAAGCACCGCCGGGTAGTCTTTAACGGCAACGGCTATTCCGACGAATGGGTCCACGAGGCGGAACGCCGGGGGCTCCCCAATGTAAAAAACGCGGTGGACGCCCTATCGGTGCTCACCCGCAGTGAAACTATCGCCCTCTTCGAGACCCACAAGGTCTTTACCAAAGAAGAATCGGAAAGCCGCTACCACATCTACCTGGAAAAATACTCCAAGCAGATCAACATTGAAGCGGGGGTGATGATCGAAATGGCCCGCCGGTCCATCTTCCCTGCGGTCACCGCCTACGCCGCCTCCCTGGCACGGGACGCGGCGTCATTGGCAGCCATCGGCGCCACAAGCGCATCCCAGGAAAAGCGGGCCAAGAAGATCGCCGATCTTGTATCGGAACTCTACGATGACGCCGCCAAACTGGAAATCGTCCTTACCGATGCGCAAAGCGCCGAGGAAGTCTTTGCCCAGGCCAAGACATACTTCGAGAAGGTCAGGCCCGCTATGGAGACCCTCCGTTCCAAGGGAGACGCCCTGGAACGGCTGGTAGCCAAGGAAGCCTGGCCCTTCCCGGGATTTGAGGAACTGCTGTTTAAGCTGTAGGGGCTTTTTAGTCCCGATCAAAAAACGGTGATTTTCCGGAAACGGACAGGGGGATGCCCATGATCAGTTTATAGTCTCCCAACAGCCCCAGAGCGGCAGCCGCTTTACCGATGGTGAACATGATACGGTTGTCCGCCCGGTTATCCGCTGCAAGGGATACCGCAGAACCCAGGGCAATCCCCAGATCCACCGCGGTGAATACGCAGGTTGCCCCGGCTGCCGTACAGGCAGCGCAATTAGCAAAACCACAGATGCCGCATAGTTCGTTCAAATTGCGGGGCTCATATTTCACGCCAATCAGTACCACCGCGCCGCTGGCTTCCAGGTTGTCGGCATCGCGGATAAAGAAACCGCCGGGTTTGCCGAGAGACTCGCCTATCCGGCGCATTTCCCCGGCAACCTTCCGCTTATCGTCCCCGGTAAGAATAGCCGTTTCCATGTGGTCAATACCACATGCCTTAGGAGCCGTTCTCGCCGCTGCACAAACCGCGTATGCCAGATTCAGAACCGCTTGTTCCTCTGCCTGCTTTGAATTAATTAACATGGTACCTTCTCCTTCTCTTGATCGCCAGTATATGATAAGCCCTTGGTATTGTCAAATAACCACGGTAGGTATCTTTCATTTAAATGGTTTATACGCAATACTGGAAGAGCAAATTATAAAATCGGGGGGGTAGTATGGCAAAGGTACAAAAAGGACAGGAAACTGCGAAGGTTTCCATAGGGCGTTTAATTGGCGTGGTTGTTCCGGTGGGAGCCCTCCGGGGAGAGCAGAGTATCGGGGTCGGGGAATTTCCGGACCTGGTTGAATTCGGCGACCTCTGCGTCAAAATGGGGGTGAGCCTTATCCAAATCCTGCCCGTCAATGACACGGGCTACGAAAGCTCCCCCTACGGCTCACTGACGGCCTTTGCCCTTAACCCCCTCTTTTTAAGAATCGGGGATTTAAGCGAGGCCGCCGGGTTTACGGAGCAGCTTGCGGCCCTTAAAAAGGAATTTGACGGGGCAACGCGGTTTCCCTACTATAAGATACTCCGGGCAAAGATGGACCTGCTCCGGGCAATATACGAAAAAGCCAAACCGGTGGTATCGGCGGCCTGGGTCGAGAAAAATCCCTGGGTAAAGGAATACGCCGTATACCGCCGGTTGAAGGAACTGAACGAAGAAAAAAGCTGGAAGAACTGGAAGACCCACCGTACCGTGACCCCTGAGGATATCCAAATCCTCTGGAAGGACCCGAAACAGGAAAAAGACCACCTGTTCTGGGCCTGGCTCCAGGAAGCGCTGGACACCCAGTTTAGCCAGGCGGCCAAGGCCCTGAACAAGGCGGGGATACTTTTAGAAGGGGACCTTCCCATCCTGATGAATGAGGATTCCTGTGATGTCTGGGCTCACCCTGAGTTCTTCTACCCCAATCTTTCCGCCGGCGCCCCCCCGGATATGTACAACGCAAACGGGCAGAACTGGGGTTTCCCCACCTATAACTGGACCGCGCAAGCTAAGGATGATTATTCCTGGTGGCGTCTGCGGCTTCAAACCGCAGAAAAGTACTACAATGCCTACCGCATAGACCATGTGCTTGGCTTTTTCCGTATCTGGTCCGGGCAGCGGGAAAACAACTACGATCAGTCAATTTTGGGCCGCTATGTGCCCTATACGCCGGTTACCAAAAAGGATTTCGATGAGCTTCACTTTGACGAAGCCCGTATTCGCTGGCTCTCCCAGCCCCATATCCCTACCGGCACGGTCTGGGACGCGCTGAAGGAAATGAATGATCCCGGCGCCATTTCTGCGGAAGCGAACCGTATTTTCACCCAGGTTCTGGATCGCATCGGCAGCGAGGAACTGTGGCTCTTCAAGAAAACCATCAAGGGTGAGAAGGATATCACCGATCTGGCTCTGCATCCGGCGGCAGCCAACTATCTGCGCTGGGCCTGGCGGAACCGGCTCTTCCTGGAATACGAGAAGGGCAAGTTTTTCCCGGTGTGGTTTTACCGGGACTCCCGGGCCTACCAAAGCCTTTCGGGGGATGAAAAGAACGCCCTGGAGGATCTTCTGAAAAAGCGGCGGGAAGAATCGGAAAAGACCTGGGAGGCTCAGGGCAAAAAACTCCTGTCGATTCTGCTTGAATCCTCCTCTATGCTTCCCTGTGCGGAAGACCTGGGGGCGGTTCCGGACTGTGTGCCCCGGGTTTTGACCAAGCTTCAAATTCTGGGGCTCCGGGTCATCCGCTGGCACCGCGAATGGGACAAGCCGGGCCAGCCCTACTATGCCTTTGAGGATTACCCGGAACTGAGCGTATGCACCCCCTCGGTGCATGACAGTTCTACCCTGCGGGAATGGTGGGACCGGGAGTTGCAGGAGGATCAGGGCGGCTTCAGCGCCTTCCTGGGGGTTCCCTCCCTGCCAAAGGTGTATAACCCCGGTACGGCAAAGATCATCCTGACCAAGACGGCGGCGGCGGCTTCCCGGTTCCGGGTCTTCCAGGTTCAGGACCTGCTCCACCTTTCAACCAAGTGGTACGCCGCAGACCCCGCATCGGAACGGATCAACGTGCCCGGCAGCGCCAATGACTTCAACTGGACCTACCGGCTTCCGGCGTCTATTAAAGAGATAGGGAAAGACGAGGCTTTGATCAATTCGGTGAAGGAGTTGGCTGCGGTTGGGCCGAAGAAAAAGAAGTAATAAGGAAACATGATGCAGAAGTTTACAATCGGACCTACTCGGGCCGGGTGGGCGGCGCAACGCCGGGCTACCATGGAGTTTCATATCCGCCGAGAAGTCCGGGTGGAGCATGGGCTTGAGACGGCCCTTTTTTCACTCCGGGGCAACGTAATCCTGGCGGATTTTCAGCAGGTGCGGAAACTCACGGCGAAATTCAACGCCAAGATTGACGGCGCCGCCCATCCTGAAAAAATCATCAAGGCGGGGCAGCTTAACGCCATGGGCCTCATCGACGAAATCCTCCATTATATGGTTGCCCTTTACCGTGAACAGATTCAACGGGACATCTTTGAGACTGCCCTGGATAGGCTGAACACGGCCCTGGGACACGACCGGACCGCCAAGCTTCTGGAAACCTTCGGAACCCAGTTCCCGCCCCAGCCGGTATACGCCGGGGACACCACGGTTTCCGGTTATCTGCAGGGAACCGATGAGGGGGAAAGCTGCAAATCCCTGGCTCTGGAAGAACTGATGCTCCTGGCCCTGGCAAACCTCAACCCCGCCTTTAACCCCTTTAAGTTTCTCTTTGATGATAAGGACCTGGAAACCGCCACCGCCTATAGTGAAGCGATTACCGAACTGCGCGCCCATTTAGCGGAACTTCCCGCTTTTGGCCCCGAGGGTCAGAGCCTCTGGGATCTCCTACGGGCTCCCGTCCTGGCCTCTCCCAATTCCCTGAGCGGCCAGCTTGAGTATATGCGGAACAAGTGGGGCACGCTGCTTGGCAAGTTTATCGCCCAGCTGCTCATGAGCCTGGACGTGATAAAGGAAGAGGACAAGCCCTACTTCGGCGGTCCCGGCCCCACCGAGGTGATTAGCTACGGCAGCGGCATGGACGAATACGAGCGGTTCAGCCCCGACCAGGAATGGATGCCCCGGACAGTACTCATGGCGAAAAGCACCCTGGTGTGGCTCTACCAACTGACCAAAAAATACGGCCGCCCCATTGAACGGCTGGACCAAATCCCTGACGAGGAACTGGACGAACTGGCCCGCCGGGGCTTTTCCGGGCTCTGGCTCATCGGCCTCTGGGAACGGAGCAACGCATCCCGGACCATCAAGCAGTGGACGGGAAACCCCGAAGCCGCCGCCAGCGCCTACAGCCTCAACGACTACGACATTGCGGAAGAACTGGGGGGCTGGGGCGCCCTGACCAACCTCCGGGAACGCTGTTTCCGGCGGGGCATCCGGCTCGGCTCGGACATGGTGCCCAACCACACGGGCATAGACAGCCGCTGGGTCATGGAACACCCGGACCGGTTCCTCCAACTCAGCTATCCTCCCTTTCCCACCTACACCTTTAACGGCGGCAACCTCTCCAACCGGGAGGGCGTCACCGTCCAGATTGAGGACCACTATTACAACCGCAGTGATGCTGCGGTGGTCTTTAAGCGTATCGACCATCACACCGGGGATGTGCGGTACATCTACCACGGCAACGATGGCACCTCCATGCCCTGGAACGACACCGCGCAGATAGACTTTCTGAACGGCGAAGCACGGGAAGCGGTGATCCGCACCATCATTGGAGTCTGCCAGCAGTTCTCCATCGTCCGCTTCGACGCCGCCATGACCCTGGCTAAAAAGCACATCCAGCGGCTCTGGTACCCCGAACCGGGACACGGCGGGGACATAGCCAGCCGTGCCGAACACGCCCTCACCGGTGACGAATTCAACCGCCGTATCCCCAACGAGTTCTGGCGGGAAGTGGTAGACCGCTGCGCTGCGGAGGCCCCCCACACCCTGCTCCTGGCGGAAGCCTTCTGGATGATGGAGGGGTACTTTGTACGCACCCTAGGTATGCACCGGGTGTACAATTCCGCCTTTATGAACATGCTCAAAAACGAGGAGAATGCCAAATACCGGGCCTCCATCAAGAACACCCTGGAGTTTGACCCGGAGGTTCTCAAACGGTTTGTCAACTTTATGAACAACCCCGATGAGGAAACGGCGGTAGCCCAGTTCGGCAAGGGGGACAAGTACTTCGGCATCGCCACCCTATTAGTAACCATGCCGGGGCTTCCCATGTTCGGCCACGGTCAAATTGAGGGCTTTGAGGAAAAGTACGGCATGGAATACCGCCGGGCCTACCGTGATGAAAAGCCCGATCAATATCTGCTGGATCGCCATGAACGGGAGATCTTCCCCCTGATGAAGCGCCGTCACTTATATTCCGGCAGCGCCGACTTCTGCCTCTACGACCTCTACGCCTCCCAGGGCGGATCGGTGAACGAAAATGTGTTCGCCTACTCCAACCGTTCCGGCGACGACCGGAGTTTAGTGCTCTACAACAACGCCTATGCCGAAGCCGGCGGCTGGATCAAAGCGGGAGCGGTGGCCATCCCTCAAAAAGACGGCGGCTTCCGCCAGGACAGCCTCTGCCAGGCCCTGGGCCTGCATGGTACGGACGCCTTCTTTACCCTGTTCAAGGAACAGCGGCAGGAACTCTGGTACATCCGCAGCTCCAAGGAAATCGCCGAGCGGGGCCTCTTTGTGTCTCTCAAGGGCTACGAAGCCCAGGTCTTTATCGACATCCGCGAAATAGAAGACGATGCGCGGGGCCGCTTTGCCCGGCTTCATGCGGAACTCAACGGACGGGGTGTCAAGGATGTACAAGCGGCCATCCAGGACATCTACCTTGGAGAACTTTACTACCGGTTCACCGACCTCTTTAAGCGGGATCATATTGATACCCTGCTCAGTGTGCTCCGGGCAGAACCGGCAAAGGCAAAATCCGTCCGGTCAAAACCGGTAAAGAACAGTGTTTCTATCGTGGACTTTATCGATTCCCTAAAGGATCCCGTGCTGAACTTTATAACTACCGCGGGGCGATTCCTGGACGGCGCTCAGTACGATCCCTTTACCACTCCGTGGACCTTCCCAAAAATTCAGGCGGAACAGACCTGGACGGAATTTGCCGCTTATTTGGAACGCCTTAAAACTATGGTGGAATACGGATACGGCGCACCTCACGGGGATGATAAACCGGCAATCCGTTTTCTGCGAAGTGTGGGAGAAAAAATCATCACCCGTCCGTACATAGCGATATTCGCCTATGCCTACGGAGCACTATCACTACTGCGGAATATTGTTGGCGCCGATGCCTCCGGGCTTGAAGCAAAGGCCCTGGCGGATCACTGGAACCTGGACCGGAAGCTGCGGGAATGTTTTGGCGGCAGCGGCATAAGCGGGGATGAGGCATACCGGGTTTTGGAAATCATGAAGGCGGTGTTGGCCCGTACCAGCCCGGCGCTTGCACCAAAAGATAAGGTCTCCGTACCGGATCAAGTGATTACCAAAACGGTTGCCCAGACTCTGTCTGCGGCGGAAACCCTTATCCTGGACAATTACCATGCGGAGGATTTCCGGAAACTCCTGGGGGTTAATATTTTTGAGGATACCATCTGGTTCAACAAAGAAGCCTTTGAGGAAGTTCTCCTCTATGCGCCCCTGTTCATAGCCCTGGAAAGCGGCGCCGCACTGGAAACGGTTAAGCGTCCTCCCAATAAGAGCGCCCCAAAAGCAAAGGCGGCGGCAACAGCGCAGATACCCGCGGTGTTTCCCGCAGACGACTGGCTGGACCGCGTCGCAAAGGTAGGCGAACTGTACGAGGCATTTGCCAGGGCGGAGGTAAAATCCGCCTATCAGCTTGACGGGCTCCTGATGGCGCTTGGGGAAAAGCCTAAAGGGAAGGGGAAAAAGTGATAGGATAAATGGGAGATATCGAAAAGACGGATTGGAAATGCTTTAATGCGCCGGACTATAGTTATCGTTTCAATCTTAAAACCGGCTATTTTGCCCGCTGGGGTAAAACATTTGATGACGATCCTCCCTATTCCCGCTTTGGCACTGAAATTGCGGACATCGAGATAAGTACCGTCTTCATAAATCTGGCTCCCTCCAGAGGACGGTATACCCCGATACCCAATGCGCTTTAGCGCATATGTCAATAATCATTCCTATAGGTAAATGGAGCGAAGCGACGTATACCATCAAAGACTTCTCGAATATTGACCTTCCTGACTTTTTCCACCGTCCAGAGCCGGGCAATATGCTCAAAGTTCACACTCACAATAAAGTCTAATCCATTAACGGCTGTTATCGCAATATGGGCGGCGTCTGGTTGTATAGGCTGCCGGAATCGCCCCCTCAGCAATATAAAATTCGGTAATATCTCTTGAACGGTATAGTTATATGAAATATGCCTGGACACAGTATTGACAAAAATAATCAATGGTTTATAATGCTCACATTTGGAGGAAAAAATGTCTAATATAATCACCCGCCCGGCATCCTTGGTAAAGCAGGGTAATCTTTGTCTATATGCAACATCCTTAAAGGTTTCAGATTTTCTGATTCCTAAATTTTATAGTATAGAGCGACTTGATCCAGAAAACGCAAATGAAAAGGGGTACCAACGTCTACTAAACAAAGGTCGGGCTAAAAAACTTGCTGACTATATTGTTGCAGGACAAAACACAAAGGATGCATTTTTGCCAACAAGTGTTTTTATGGCAACCGATAAAAACATTGTTTTCAACCAGGAAAACAATACAATTGATATAAACATAAATGAAGTCTGTCCATTTAATGTAGTTGATGGTCAGCACCGTGTAGAAGGACTAAAAATGGCAGCTGAGAAAGATTCTCGCGTGTTAGATTTTGAAGTCCCAGTCAATATTGCAATAAATCTAAGTGTAATTGAACAAATGTGTCATTTTTTAATTGTAAACACTACCCAAAGAAGTGTCGAGGAAGGAATTGCACAGCGAATAAGGGCAAGACTTACCGAAGCCATGAATGTAGATGATACGCCCAATCTTCCTAAATGGATATTTACATCTGTTCAAAAAGGCGAAGATGAAAAGGCCTTGTTGTACATTGATTATTTGAATGCCGAAAATGACAGTCCATGGAAAGACAAAATCAAAATGGCAAATGATGATAGCAATGATGGAACAATAAATCAAAAGAGCTTTGTTAAAGCAATAAAGAAGTATATTCTTGTGGATGACAATCCAATAATAAAATTGGAGGGTGATAAGCAACATAAGATATTCCTAAATTATTGGAAATCAATATCTGGTATCATAGGTGATGATAAACCTTCTGTGTTGTATAAATATAATGGTGTCGAGTTATTTTGTAAATTCTCTGTTCCGTTTTTTAATAAAATGGTGAATATGCCAGATTACAAAGTATCAACGATGCAAACGTTGTTACAAAATGTTTTTGACAACGTTGAAGGGGTTGCTGTTGGTGTCGGGCATACTGACTTTTGGACAAAAGGAGGTACCGCAAGTGGGCTAAATTCCGGTGCTTTAAGTAAAATAAACTCTGAAATGGTTCGTGCGCTTGTTGCACCTTCTGGAACACAACTTGAAAAGGAGCTTTAGTTTTGAAAGTCAATCAGTTGCAGCCAACACCAAAAAATAAATTACCTTTTAAGTATTCCTCATATAAGTCTGTTCCAAAAATAGCAGGTTGCTATGTTTTAGCAACATTTGATGATGATATTTTGTATATTGGATTAACCGACAGTTTTTTTAATAGATTTCAGCAACATCTGAACAATCCTGAAAAAACTAATACAACACAAATTGGTAAGGCAGTATGGTTCTATCATTTTTTATATGATATAAATAATTTACCAAAACTTGAGCGAACATGGCTTAATCAATATGAATCTGTGCATGGTGAATTACCTATTTTAAATAAAATTAGTTCACCTGTTGGATAAAGGTAAGCATTTGTGTAAGAGTCCGTGCATACTTCATATAACGAGGCTACAGCAAAAGTCATTTTGAAGAATAATATGCCTCAAATGGAAGGAGAAACAAATGCAAATAAATGAAGAGATCTTAAAAATTAAAGACATAATCCTCGAAAGTGTTGAGTGTGAGAAAGTCTATTTATTTGGTTCTTATGCCTATGGAACACCGAATGCCGATAGTGATTATGACTTTTATGTGGTGCTAAAAGATGATTTCCCACAAAAACCGATTGAAGCAATGGGGATGATTGATCGCAATCTAATTAATTATAGAGATTTGCGAACACCAACTGATATCCTTGCTAATTATAAGTCGAGATTTGAGGATCGGGGAACATTACCAACAATGGAAAGGAAAATCATTAGAGAGGGAGTATTATTATATGAACGTCAATGATTTGATAGCGGAATGGTTTAACCATTCGCATAATGATTTTATTGTTGCAAAACATTTATTTGAAGATTTTTATCCCAAACAAATTGATATTTCATGCTACCACTGTCAACAATCAGCTGAAAAAGCACTAAAGGGATATTTGCAATTTACAGGAATTGAGCCTCCAAAAATACACAATCTGCTTGTATTGTGTCACTCATGCATCGGAAAGGATAAAGATTTCAGCACTATTATGGAACCATGTGCATATTTAAATAAATATAGTAATGTATCCCGCTATCCGAATGAACTGGAAATAGATGAAGCCGCCACAAAAGCGGCTATTGAAAAAGCTAAACAGGTCTATGATTTTTGCTTTTCGAAAATTATCTTTACTCGCCATTCTATTTCTCCAATAAATATAAATATTCTTTGACGTGAATATCTCTGTTAATTAAATTTCTACTGCCTCTAAATGTATTATATTTTACTTCCAGTATTTCAACTTTACCTACTCTATTTAACATATTTTTCATTTCACCAAGGTCGATATACCCTTCGGAATTAAAGGAAATTAAAACATATTTTGCTTTGATATTTGTAACCAACTCGGTCAACGATGCCAGCGCATGATTTTCTTTATTATAATTTGATCTATTCCAGTTTTCAGGAATTCCTGATATTTTACTGGTATTTTCAGGATACTTATAATTAAGTATTAAGTTAAGCATAAAATAATTGGAACCATAAGGGTGTTGATTATACGGCGGATCTAAATAAGCAATATCTACCTCCGGTACATCCTTAATAATTTGATTGGAGTCGCCATTATAAACAAGTACATCTGAATAATAGCTACTGAATATTGGGAAAGGCAATTTAATATTTCCAGTAATACGAAATAAAGCGTTTTGATTTTTTCCGCCAAATTGGCCTATTCCAGTTTCTTTGTTTTTATAAAACCCTTTAAATACACCTGAAGTGTTAGCATGTATTGAGGCCTCTGACAATAACGGTGCAATAAAATATTTTTGATATGGTTTTGGAATAGTTTCAATGTATTGGCGTGCAGTATCTATATACATTGCATTCCTAATAGTATAAAACACTCTATCTTCCACTCGTATATTTTTCTCATCCTTTGGAGCATATAATTCCGAAATAATGCCTTCCTGTAAATTTTCAGGAATTAAATAATTATTGAGTTCATTATAATACCCTTTTAATTTAGTAATATTTAAATCATCCTCATTTGATAAATAGCATTGATTAATAAGGGTTGAGTATTTTTCCAGGTCATTGACTAGTAACAGATCGGAATATTGTTTAAAATATCTAGCAACAATGCCGGAGCCGCTAAAAACATCAAACATGGTCAATTTGTTCTTATTTACCCTGTTCTGTACTTTCCTGACCCCTTTCCCTATAAAATCCAACAATGAACGCTTATTTCCTATATAAGTAATTAGTTGTTGGGTCAAAAATTCCTCATTTTCTGTGTCTATTAATAGTAACTGACCACTCATATTATCATGATATTATACTCTTAAAATTTAATAAAAAACCAATAGAGAATAATAAAATATAAATAATGGGGTATAATGTCCGGCGCCTACAAACTCGCCGACTTTTTATCAGCCATGAAGCTTTATAAAGGGTATAGACGAGACTCCCTTCTAAGTTCATTATCAAACTACTATGGACCATGCCGCAATCTTTGACCCGCTGATCTCCGCAGGCTACTCGGTACGCCTCCATAGTTTCAGCGCCCTGGATAGTTACATGGGACTGGCCCCCCTGCCCTTTACCCTGGCGGAAACCGGTGCGGATATCCCCGCCTTGGCCCGCCTCCTGGAGGGCCTCCGTTTCCCCGGCGTGGACATTGCCGATGGGGCTGTGGATGTGGATGGACAAAGCTGGTACTTCCGCTGTGTTGATCCCGATGATATCCGCCCACCGTCCTATGCCTTGCTGTCCCTCTCCCAGGACTGGACCACCAAATGCTTCCGGGACCCCCATTTTACCTATCCCCTGCTCCGCGGCATTGACCCCGGCGCTAACCGCTGCCAGGCCCTCATGGACGCCGCCCTCATCCTGGCCCGTTACGACGGCCATAGCGGCTCCATCTCCGCCCAAATCCTGCGGTCCTTGGCGAATCTTTCCGATGATCTCCCCCCCAAGCCCGAAGCCCAGCGGCTCCTTCTGACCGGCTTGACGGTTTCTCCCCGCCCGGACCGGGGGCTGGAACTCCTCAAAGCCGCCGGGTTTATCCGGGAGTTCTGGCCGGAACTTGCCATTCTGGATGATGTGGATCACGCCAAGGAATTTCACCCCGAAGGTAATGTGTGGAAACATACCCTGGAAACCTTCCGGTACCGGAAAACTAATGATCTCCGGCTTTCCCTGGGGCTTCTGCTCCACGATGTGGGGAAGCCCCTGTCGGCCAGCGCCGGAAGCCACCGGTTCAACGGTCACGCCGAGGTGGGCGCCCGGGCGGCCCGGAAATTCCTGGAACGCCTGGGATTCGATAGGACGTGTATAGAAGACATTTATTTTCTGGTGAAAAACCACATGCTCCCCGCCGCCCTGCCCCGCTTGCCCCTGGTCAGGACCCGGGAAATCCTGGAATCTCCCCTGTTCCCCACCCTGCTGGAACTCTACCGCTGTGACGAATCCTCATCCTTCAAGGGCCTGGACGGGTACTACGAAAGCAGCGCCGCCTATCAGAGCTACCTGAAGAATCGCCGCAATCCCTACCGGTTCGCGGACGGGAAGAAGATGGGGAAACAGGGTGTCCGGGGATATTGAATTATAGTGGGAAAAACGATAGCATAGCAAAACTAGGTACTTAATATAGTATTGGAGGCAGTGATGGCGGATGTTGACTATGCCACCCTTAAAAAGGGCGGTTTTATGCGGCAAGTTCAGAAGGATCAATTTTCTCTGCGGCTCAAGGTGATTGGTGGTCAGGTTACGGCTGAACACCTCCGGAAAATTGGCGAGGTGGCGAAGAAATACGGCAAGGGCTATATTCATCTGACCAGCCGTCAGGGGGTGGAGATTCCCTTCATTTCACTCAAGGATATTGAGGATGTGAAGAAGGAACTCGCCTCCGGGGGGGTTAGTATCGGTGTGTGCGGGCCGCGGGTGCGGACGGTTACCGCCTGTCAGGGTTCGGCCATCTGTCCCTCAGGCGCCATCGAAACCACCACCTTAGCGGAAGAACTGGACGCCCGGTATTTTGGCCGGGAGCTGCCCCACAAATTCAAGATCGGCATCACGGGCTGCAGGAACAACTGCCTCAAGGCGGAGGAAAACGACCTGGGTATCAAGGGCGGTATAGCCCCCGAATGGAACAAGCAGGAGTGTACCGGGTGCGGCGTCTGTGAAGCGGTATGTCCCGTCAATGCGATAAAGGTCGATAAGGATGCATCGGCCCTCACCTTTACTGCGGCCGGTTGCGTCTATTGCGGTAAATGCGTGAAGAGCTGTCCCGCTAACGCCTGGCAGGGCAAGAACGGCTACTTCCTTTCCTTTGGCGGTATGTTCGGCAACGAGATAAAGGAAGGGCTCCACTTGCTGCCTCTGCTCTTTGACAAGGAACAGGTGTTTAAGGCTGTGGACGCCACGGTTACATTCTACCAGAACAACGCCAAAGGCGGGGAACGCTTGGGACGGACCCTCATCCGGCTCGGGGCGGAGGGTTTGAAAAAGGACGTCGAGGAGGCGGTGAAATGAGTGACGCTGCGATTGACGCCAAGGTAGACATCACTAACGTTGTGTGCCCCGTAACCTTCGTCAAAACAAAGGTGGCCTTGGAAGAACTGGAGGATGGTCAGGTGTTGGAGGTTCGCCTTAACGATGGTGAGCCCATCCGGAATGTGCCCCGGAGTCTCAAGGATGAGGGGCATAAGGTAACCGGCGTTACTAAAACTGATGACGGAACCTGGCTCCTCACCGTGGTAAAAAGCGGACTGGTAAGCTAAAGGAGGAGATCATGGCATTTACGGATGAACAACTGGAGCGGTATTCCCGTCATATCATATTGAAGGAAGTGGGCGTTAAGGGACAGAAGAATCTGATGTCCGGCAAGGTTCTCATCATCGGCGCAGGGGGCCTGGGCGCTCCCGCCGCCATGTATCTCGCCGCCGCCGGTATAGGGACCATCGGTATCGCCGACGCCGACAAGGTGGACCTCTCCAACCTCCAGCGGCAGATCATCCACAGCACCGCCGACGTGGGGAAGCGCAAGGTCCAGTCCGCAAAGGAAACCATGAACGCCATGAACCCCGACGTAAACGTGGTGACCTACTATGAGTGGATCAACTCCACCAACATTACCGATATCATCAAAGACCAGGATTACGATTTCATCATCGACGGTACCGACAATTTCCCCATCAAGTTTCTCATCAACGATGCCTGCGTGATGCTGGGCAAGCCCTTCTCCCACGCCGGCATCATCCGCTTCCAGGGGCAGCTCATGACCTACCTCCCCGGCAAGGGCCCCTGCTATCGCTGCGTGTTCCGGAGCCCGCCGCCCCCGGACGCGGTACCCACCTGCCGTCAGGCGGGGGTCATCGGCGTCATGGGCGGGGTCATCGGCACCCTCCAGGCTACGGAGGCGATAAAGTACCTGCTGGGGATGGAGGGCCTCCTCAACGGCTGCCTGCTAACCTACAACGCCCTAACCGCAGAATTCCGCAAGGTGAAGCTGGCGGCAAACCACGACTGTCAGGTTTGCGGGACACGGCCCACCATCACTACGCTGATCGATTACGAGCAGGCGGTGTGCGATTTGCGGGAGTATCATAATAGTATTACCCCAAGTACCCCTTAGCCTTCAGGAGTTCTGCGTTGAGTATCCCCCCCCCCGCAGCGCCCCGGACGGTGTTATGGGACACCGCGACAAAGCGGAAATCGAAGACATTACAAGGCCGCAGCCGTCCCACGGATACCGCCATGCCCTTGTCCTTATCCCGGTCCTTCCGCGGCTGGGGCCGGTTCGGCTCCTCCCGGATGATGATGGGTTGTTTGGGCGCCATGGGCAGGTCCAGTTCCTGGGGCAATGCCTTGAAACTGGTCCATATCCGCTTAATCTCGTCGATGGAGGGTTTCTTGGCGCCAAACTCCAGGCTGACACAAGCGGTGTGGCCGTCTATCACCGGTACCCGGTTACAGTGGGCGCTGATCGCAGGTCCGGCAGCATTAGTAAAACTGTTCCCGGTAATCGATCCCAGGATTTTCAACGGCTCCTGTTCGGTCTTTTCTTCCTCCCCCCCGATAAAGGGCACAATGTTATCAATAATATCCAGGCTCGGTACTCCGGGGTAGCCCGCACCGGAAATCGCCTGGAGGGTACTCACGATGATCCGCTGCACCTCGTAGCCCGCCTGAAGCAGCGCCCAGAGGGGGGTCATGTAGCTCTGTATGGAACAGTTGGGCTTGACCGCGATAAAGCCCTTGTCCCAGCCCCGGTTTTTTTTCTGGATAGGGATGATATCCGCATGGTCCGGGTTTACCTCGGCGATGAGCATGGGAACGTCACCGGTCCAGCGATTTGCCGAGGCGTTGGACACCACGGGGATTCCCGCCGCTGCATAGCGTTCTTCCAGGTGTTTGATTTCGTCCTTCTCCATTTCCAGGGCGGAAAACACAAATGCTAAGTCCCCCCGCTTCACCGCCGCCATCGCCCGGGACACATCGTTGGCATCCTCCACGGTTAGTGATGCTACTGCGGGAGAATTCGGTCCCCCCAAGTCTCCCCTGGTAGCGTTCCAGCGCCCCCCCACCGCTTCCTGATACACCTTCCCCGCGCTCCGGGGGGATGCCGCCACATACCGCACCTCAAACCAGGGGTGGTTAGCCAGCAACGCAATGTACTGCTGCCCAACCATACCGGTGGCGCCCAATATTCCTACAGGAATCTTTTCCATGATAACTCCTCCTCTTATTTCAACGTAATCCCCAACGCTTCCACCACCGCTCTAAGAGGCGGCTCGTTTTTCGTTTCCAGGGGACCCAGGGGAAGCCGCGTAGTACCCGAGGGAAGGCCCGCCCAGTTCATCGCGGCTTTTATGGGAATCGGGTTGGTTTCGATGAAGGCGGTTTTGGCAAGGGGCAGCAACTCATAGTGCAGCCTCCTGCCTTCCTCGAAGTTCCCCTCAAGACAGGCCTTAACCAGGGCGGTAACTTTCTTTGGTATCAGGTTGGAGATCACCGAAATGATCCCGTCCCCCCCCAGGGCAATCAGGGGCAGGGTGAGGCCGTCATCCCCGGAAAGCACTACAAAGGGGTTCCCCGCAGCTTTCCGGGGCAGGGCTATCTCCCGGATAGTGTCCCCCATTTGGTTGATGTCCCCGGAAGCTTCCTTTACCCCGATAATGCCGGGAATTTCCGCCAGCCGTTTCATCAGCGCGATGGGGATGTTCCTGCCGGTGCGGGAACCGATGTTGTAGATCACCACGGGGATGCCCACTGCGGCGGCGGCCTCGAAGTGTTTGATAAGCCCCGTATCGTTGGGTTTATTGTAGTAGGGGGTCACCACCAGGGCGGCGTCGGCCCCCAGGTCTTTCGCCCGTTTGGTGTAGCCCACCATATGCTTTGTGTCGTTGGAACCGGTCCCCATAATCAGCGGAAGGCGCCCTTTAACCTCATCTACCGCTATCCTAACGAGCTTTTCCTCTTCATCATCATCCATAGTCGGGGTTTCCCCGGTAGTTCCCAGGGGCACCAGACCGTTGATCCCCTCATCAATCTGGAATTTGATGAGTTTCCTGAATCCCTCATAATCCACATCCCCGTTTTCCTTGAAGGGGGTGACCAGGGCGGTAAAGGCCCCGCGCAGCTTGGCGCAAAGCGCTTGTTGGGATTGACTCATGTCATGCTCCATCTTTGTAGGTTGTACGGCGTAGAGGCCGTGGGGATAGTATTCCATAAAAGGGGGCGGTCAAACAAGGGGGGCGGCCCCTAGCCGCCTCAAAAATGGATTTTTTATCTTAACCCCATTAATTATTTGTCCATCATTTAAATCTTCTGTTATTAATTCTGTACAATGAGCAGATTCTGACGCTGCTATTAATAATGCATCCCAAAATGATATTTTAGACATAATACTTATATCTATTCCCCGTTCAATTATTGCGGATCCATTTTGTACTACTTCAATATTTTCAATGTAATTATGCACATACCCTTTTATCTTTAAAGGTTTCATATGTAATTTAATTGTACAAGCATTATAAAATTCCTGCAATATTTGAGTTGATATAACGGCTACATCATTAAAAATAGCCTCCTTTACTATTTTTCTGGCTATCATTTGTTTATTTTTGTCGAATTTGTCTACGGTGTATACAAGTATATTCGTATCTATAAATACTTTATCCACGATACAACTCTTCCCTTGTCCATTTTTTCCCTTTCGAGTTTGCATTTTCTTTATCAATGTCTTTAAACATTTCATCTAACCAGTCTTTAGATGTATGCCTAACTGTTTTTTCTAAAGATTTCCTTACCAGGGCATTAAAAGACAAATTATGTCTTTTTGCATACTCTCTCCCCAAAACAATAATTTCCTCGTCCATTGCCAAGGTAATATTCTTCATTTTTAAGCCTCTTTACACATAATACGTGTATTTTTTGATTTTGTCAAGCATTTTTTATAATTATTTTGAATGGCTTATCCCTATTTCACGCAATGTTTTATTGGCTACAAAAGGAATAGCCAATAACATCAATACGATACCTGTTCCAATTAAAATAATATCTATAGACACTTTATCAGCAATGGGACCAAAAACCAACATACTCACCGGCATCATAACGCTGGATATCATGCCAATAACCGAAAATACCCTTCCCATATACCCGCTTTCAACGGTTGTTTGTATTAAAACTGTAGCAGGCATGTTGAATAGCGGCATCGTTATGCCAATCAATGCAAAAATAGCAAGATAAATCCAAAAATTGGCTACCAGCCCAAGGAAGATAACTCCAAGGCCGAAGAACAGAAAAGCAAAGGTCATGGTATAGATACGGTT
Source organism: Spirochaetia bacterium (assembly GCA_025997675.1). Classification (GTDB taxonomy): domain Bacteria; phylum Spirochaetota; class Spirochaetia; order Treponematales; family Breznakiellaceae; genus Termitinema. Next base: position 22,676 of record BNUX01000037.1, read on the forward strand.
TTTGAATCCTCCCCAAACGCCTATGAGGAGTCCCCCCAGCAGCATACCGATTGAAAAAGTCATTTCTATGGCGGTGAGATGCCAAACTTCGGCGCCAAATTTTCTTGTTACCTGAAGGGGAGTTAACAGAGCAGAAGGCGCGGAGAGTATCATAAAGAGGGCCATAAAGACACAGAGCCGCAAAATATATCCATGGTTTTTAATATAGGTGAGTCCCTCTTTCAAGTCATGGAAATAGGATAGTTTCGCCTGTTCCTTTTTTACGTTAGATGGCGCTTTTACAAAAAAGAACAGTATACCAATGCCTATGGCGGCGGTAACCACATCAAGCAAAAACATCAGTTCCAGGGGCGCAAAAGTCATAAGCGCGCCGCTTATCATGGGAGAAGTCAGGGTAACACAGGAAAATATACTGCTTTGTATACCGTTGATTCTGGTTAAATGTTCTTCGGGTACAATCTCTGGAATAAAAGCCCCTACCGCCGGGCTTTGAACACCCTGCCCAAAGGAACGAACTACGGCGCAGACTAATAAAATTCCAAAATTATCAAATCCAAAAAATAAAAAAACCGCCACAATCAAACTGGCAAGGGCGATTGCTCCGTCCGCTATATTGATAATATATTTTCGGTTAAACCTATCCGCCCACACGCCGCCAAAAGGCGAAATTAGAAACAGAGGAATAAATCCGGCTATGGTAAAGATGGTCATCATGGTTCCCGATTGGGTTTTAAGGGTTATGTGCCATAGAATGGCATATTGAACCACCGTTGATCCAAAAAGCGACAAAGCCTGTCCTGCTAAAAACAATACGGTGTTCTTTTTCCAGTTAATTTCCATAAGGTTTTTATACTATGTATTCGTAAAAGCTGCAAGATGCCTATGGGTTATGTTGTGTGCAGTGGGCCGTACTTTTATTTTAACAATTTTTCTATTAATATATCTTGTGTATTTCTTCTTGAATCTATTATCAATAACACATTCACCTTAATTCAGCAAAAACCTTTTTTGCCGGTTCTGTATTCCCATTTTGTACATCGTGTTCCGCAATGCGTATAAGACTCAAAAGCGCAAAAGCATCCTGGGTTTCCTGATATGTTTCTATATCAACCAAAACTGCCCGCGCCTCACCATTTTGAGTAATAACAATAGGATTTTTCCTTTCGTTCACATATTTCATCATTTCAGCCGCATTTGTTTTAATGTATGAAATCGGTTTTATATCATTTTTCAAGTTTATTGCCATAATAATCCTCCAGTATTTATATAACATCATATTAAGACTTATGTGTCAAGTCCTTTTTGGGGTTTTTCGTAGGCCAAGCCGCTGCTGCGGCGTCAGACCTTCGGTCTGCGCGTAAACTGTATGTCATGTGCAGTGCCCGTGCTTTATCTTATTTCTTTAAATTCTCTTGGTAATAATATATTTTTTTCTTTGGGATAATGTTTTTTATTTCCGGTAATTATATAATTTGTATCACTGCTTCTAAAGACATCATAAAATATTTTATCATCTTCATCAATAAATTGTATATCTTGAGATTCCGCTACTATATATTCACCATAGGTTTTTATAAATTCCAGAAAATCATTAACTAATTCCCTGTTGAAATTGAATTTCGATCTGGTTAAAACATCCGTATATTCTGATAATATCTTATTGTCGTAACAAAGGATGATTTTTTCGGATAATACTAATGATACTATCTCAGCGGGTATTCCTTTTGGATTTAAAAAGGCTGAAACAATGACGTTTGTGTCTAAAACAACGTTCATTTTTTAGATTCTTTCCTAATCCTTTTAATTTCTTCATCTATCTCGTCCATCGTTATTTTGTCCATACCTTTTGCTATAGACTCTTGTTGAATTAATTTTACCGCATTTATTGCCTTTGCCTTCCTTATTGAAGAAAGGGTGTTTTCAAGTGTTTTATCACTTATAGGAGTCAATAAGGCAATCGGTTTCCCATTATTGGTGATTACCATTTCTTGTTCTTCCGGCAATGTTTGCCAAATAGTGGCCGAAGATGTTCTAAAATCCCTTACCGTTACAAATTTCATATATTAACCCCTTATTCTTATACAATACACCATTGTCCTACGTTTGTCAAGCATTTATTTATGTTTATTTATTATTACTCTTGTACCAAAATATAATTCTATTAATTCAGGGATAAAAGGTACGATTGTAAATGACAATTCTGTTGTTTCAGTTAGTCTATAATTATATTCAAATTCTCCTCCCCACCAGATAAATCGCCATTGCCAATCACTTTTGGCGTCTCCTCCTTTGAAAAAATCAAAAGCATCATTATATCCTTCCAGTTTATACCAATTTTTTCTATAAATAAATGTTGGCCCTATTCCACCATTTAGTGAATGTTTTTCTATTTGAAATATCCGGCCTCTTACACCTATATGGGTAAATCCCGCTGCCTGATTACAACAATCTTTATAGATTGCTTGTTCTATTTTTACTGAGGCGATATCTTCATAGAAGAAATATTCAAAACTTAATACTATTCCCGGGTTTATTACAAAGATAGCTCTTTTATCCAATTTATAAGGCATCAAATGTGCGTTTAAAGCGCCTTTAGGATGAATACTTAATCCGGTAAGTTTTAATCCTATGGTAAACTGTTGTGCGGATACATTAATAATTGACAAAAATGTAAAAGATATAATAAACAATATTTTATTGCATCTTGATAACATTATTTAACTCTATTAGTACTTTTCTCTTTTGTCAACCAGCAAAAAAACGCCCGGTCTATAACAAAACCGGGCGCTCCATTGGTTTCAAACAACGTTAATCGTCTATCCCTATCTGCCATTTATAGCTACTTGAGGGCGTGCCTGTGACAATTGTGATCGTGCTGCTGATAGTAAGAATAGCGGTATTCCAGCCTTGTTTCAGTTCCATATCTAAAGTAAGAGGGAAGCTTTCTGCATAAGTGCCGGTACCTGAAATCGTTCCATCTTGGTTAGCATAGATGAATAAAACCGTATTATCAGGTACTGTCTCATGTGCCCAATATATTGAAGGGGCTGGTTTACTGCCGTATCTAAATCCATACAATTCGTATATCTTTAAACCGGTAGAGCTTACAAATACAGGATCAATGTTAGTGGGAGGGTACAACTCACTATTAGCGGGCGGTCCTATTTCCAAAGTTATTTTGTTATTGGTGCCTATACTCACATTATGCGGGCTACCACTGAAAACCGCAGCGAGTGTTGATGATTCATCCCAAAAAAAACTGACGCACTTATCATAGGTTCTGGCTGTACCATCACCATTAACAGCGTCGTATTCTTTTGATATTGTAAGACCGATAAAACCATTTTTAGATACAGGATCATTTGTGGGCTCAACAATTTCATCCCCATTTGTTTCAACTCCAGGACAGTTTCCCGTATCGCAACCGAAAACCAAAAAACTCATAACCAATGCAATGCAATGCAATGCAAATAGTACAGTCTTCTTCATTCTTACCCTCCTTTGGTAATGGGATTATTATACACCGCCATAGATGACGGTGTCAAGTGTTTTTTCAATAAAAAAACGCCCGGTCTATGGCAAAACCGGGCGCTCCACTTAGGTAAAATACACGGGGTACATTTCGCTCCAGATGCCTTTCTCGTTCGTGTTGGCTACCCAGCGGGCCCAGAACCATATCCGGGTTCTCCGCTGCTCTTCGGTGCAAGTGATGACCAGGGGGGATCCGGAGGCTATCTCCACACCGGTGTAATCATCGACGCTCAGCGGCCTGTCTGTGGCGCGTTTGAAACGAAACTCCAGGTATTTGGCGCCGACAGCCTTACCCTGCCGTGCGGACTCCGAACCCTTGAACCGGAACTTGATTCGGCGGATAGCGGTTTCTACCCACAGGATCGGGGGATTACTCCAGCCTGATGCCGGCTTGGGTTTCGGGCCAAATCCCATTTGCGCCTTCTGAGCGTCACTTATCAGGGGGTTATAGAGGAGGTGAGTCCTGGCGAATGTCGCCATGAGCGTCCGTGCGGCTTTTAGGGCCACATTCATGTTGTCCCGGTCAACCTTCCCGGAATTGGGGGTGATAAAGACCAGCCATGCCTGCATGAAAGGCGCAATACCGGCTTGCAGGGCATCGGCCAGCGCGGTGGAAATCCCCCAGGCGGGGGCGTTTATCATGATAATCGTCATGATATTTAAGAAAAACGGATACAAGAAAATTCCCGACATGGGGATTAAATCACTGTGCATTATATACACTCCTTACAAGCAGCAATTGGAAGCGAACCAACGGCTCGCACACTGTTTCGTTCCCTGGATGTGGTACCAAGCTCCCTGGATGTAGTACCAAGCTCCCTGGATGTAGTACCAAGCTCCCTGGATGTGGTACCAAGCTCCCTGGATGTAGTACCAAGCTCCCTGGATGTGATACCAAGCTCCCTGGATGTAGTACCAAGCTCCCTGGATGTGATACCAAGCTCCCTGGATGTGATACCAAGCTCCCTGGATGTAGTACCAAGCTCCGGGAACCTGAAAATGGGGGGGTGAACTGCCGTTGGGCGGACGATCCGTCGCGTCAGACGAGACGATAGGCAGGGCTTTGAACCGAAGGTTCGCACGCGCCGGATACCGGTGGGCCGGCAGTCAACCTCCAGGTGCAACTGCCGCTTCTTCTATAGTACTACCGTTCCTGGGGAAAAGCAAGTGAATTCGTTAAAATAGCTTCCATTAAATTATCCATGGTGTGTACCCCCGGCCCGGCATCCGTGACCAGCCATTCGGCGGCGACTATCGCCCCCAGGGCAAGTCCGTCCCGGT
>BNUX01000038.1 GCA_025997675.1 Spirochaetia bacterium
TGGGTAATCTTCGCGGTGAAAACCTCGCCGTGAAATGCCGGCAGCGTTACTGCCGCCGTAAGGCCAATGCGCAGTTGACTCACTTCCCGTTCCGGTATGAGCGCTTCAATTTGCACATCATCCGCCCGGGCAATACTGGTGATAACGCTCCCCGCCTGTACGGTAGAACCAACCGCAAGCGGTACTGCACACAGGATGCCGGAAATCGGGGCGTACACGGAATTTGCCATATACTGGGCGCCGGCGCTGGACGGGTCAACCAGGGCGATAAGATCCCCCTTTAACACCCGTGTTCCCAGCGCGGCTTTTACCGTCACCAGTTTTCCCGCCGTTTCGGACAAAACCGCTACCTGCCCTTCGCTGACGATATCGCCGTTTATTTCGAGGATAGCCTGGAGAGTCCGGTTTTCCGCCGCAGTAACCCGCACCGCAAACACCGGTTCGGTCACCGCCACTGCCTCCATTGTTCCCCCATTGTTTGCGGTATTCCCGCTTTCAGCCAACAGGGAGGGGATAAAAATAAACCCCACCGCGATAAGGGTGCTTATCACCCCAATAAGGACTTTCTTTTTCATATTGTTTCTCCTTAGTTCAACCATACGGAGAAAAGGTAAATTAGGGGTAAAGAAAGGGTAAACTGTTTATTAAATAGACCGGATCATCAAATCCAGTTCCAATTCCAGGGTCTTAAGCGCATCCTCCAGTTCCCGGACACGCCGATCCCAAAGGCGGTTACAGGTCTCATCAACCACTTCCTTGAATGAGGCGGTGTCCGGAAGGACCGCCGCTTCGCCGCCTTGCATCACCGGTGTATCGCCGGGTCCAGGGTAATCGCCGCTTCGGAAATATCCCGGTCCGGGTTGCCTGCGGTGTCATAGGCCCGGATAAAAGTAACTGCGGCGATAAACGCCAGGAGAATAAACACCAGCTTACGCATAGAACCTCCCGTTCTGCGAAGGCGCATTCTTCGAACGAAACATCTTTTGAACTAAAATCGCTTTCATATTAACCTCATCGCGTAAGATATTCAAGGGGGCTCACCGCTTTTCCGTTCTTATAGACCGCAAAATGGAGGTGGGGACCGGTACTGTACCCGGTACTGCCCACCGCCCCGATCTTTCCGCCCTGATACACATAGGCGCCCTGTTTCACCGAAACGGCGCTTAAATGGCCATAGAGGGTTTGAAAACCCCGGGAATGGGAAATGATGATGTAATTACCATAATTCCCATTGTACCCCACCGTGGCGACCCTGCCGTCCATAGCCGCCTTGACGGGGGTTCCCGTAGGGGCCGCCAAATCCAGCGCCGCATGGTAGCGCCGGACACCGCTTATGGGATCATTCCGCCAGCCGTAGGGGGAGGTCAGCCGCCCCCGGATGGGGTAGATAAAGAGTTCCCCCAGGGCAAGCTTGAGGTCCTCCTTAGCCATCCTGGCGCCGGGGATAAAGAGGGACTGCCCGGCGCTGAGGGTATCGCTTTCCAGGTCATTCGCGTCCAGAATGGCCTCCACCGGGGCGCCCAGGGCGGTGGAAATCCTGGAAATCGTATCACCCCGTTTTACCGTATAGGGTATCCCGTCCATGTTGGGGATCCGTATCGTCTCCCCTTCCCGGAGCCGCCGGGCATTGGTAATCCCGTTAGAGGCGATGATGGCGTCCATGGAAACCGAATGGTCCAGGGCGATCTTCGATACCGAATCTCCCCGGGCAACCCGGTACGTTTCCCATTGGAAGGTTTCCATCAGGTCCAGGGGTATCGGAACATCCGGATCAGGAAGAGCCGCTTCGCTGACAGAGCCCTGCGCCCCGGAAACGCCCGTTTCCGCATATGCGGCAAGGTTTACCCGCAGGGCAATGCCGGGATCCTCCCCCGGAGACAGGGCCATAACCGGGGTATCCTGCAGACCTAAGATAAGGGCGGAAAAGACGGCTATCCCCACCAGTACGCACACCGGGATAGATGTTTCCCAGAAGGGTTTTTTCGGCGCTTGTTGTGCCGGGTCGGCCACCGCCGTGTTCTCTTTCGCCACGCCGCCGTCCTTGAACAGGTGGAACGGGGGAAGCTGGAACGCGGGGAACCTGCCGGGTCCCTGTTTCCGCCGGGACCGTTTCACCGGCGCAGGGTTCTGTTTAACCCCATCAATATATTTATAGGGTTTATGGGCCGTTCGCGCGCCGGCTTTTGGAAAGGAAATCAGGGGATGGTTCTGGCGGCGTTGAACGTACTGATCCATAATTATATACTGCATGGTACGTTTATCGACACAATTCCGTTGAAGTATTATACTTCAAAGCTATGGATCATCCCGGAAAGGCCGTTTTTTGGGCCTGTGTCGCGGCCCTGTTGATGAAGTTTTTTCTGTTTGACTTTATGATTACCGATGGGCAATCCATGCTGCCGGCCATAAAACCCGGCGCCGTCCTGGTGGTGATCCGTACCGCCTACGGGTTTCGCCTGCCCTGGTCCCTGACCTACCTCCTGCACTGGTCCAAGCCTAAGCCCGGTGATGTGGTGGTATTTTTCACCCCCCGTGGGGATAGGGCGGTAAAACGATGCGACGCCATGATCGGGGAGGATGCGTTTTTTGCTCTGGGGGATAATAACCGGGAATCCTATGATTCCCGGTTTTACGGTCCCGTTCCGGTGAATCATATTATAGGGAAGGTGTTGGGAATAAAATGATAGACGAACAATCAAAGCCCCTGCTGGAAAAGGAACGGAGAAAACGGCTCATCATTTTCCTTACCGTTTTTGCCCTCCTCTCCGTCGCCGTCCTGATACGCTACGCCATACTTATGCTGAGCCCCTCGGATCCCGGGGGGGTCACCGCCCCCCGGCCCTTTGTGGAACGGGGGCCCATCCTGGACCGGAACGGCCGTGTCCTGGCTCTGCAAACCCGGCTGGGCAATATCACCGTGTGGCGCCCGGACGTTATCGACCGGGAAGTGCTGGGCCGGGACCTGTCCCCGATCCTGGACCTCCCCCCGGTAACAATTGAGACCCGTATCGCCACCTCCCCCAGTGACTTCCTCTACCTTAAAAAGCAGGTGGAGCAATCCACCGTCCGGGAGGTCGAAAACCTCAAGGCCGAAGGGCGGCTCCGGGGAGTGGGAATCGAGGCTATCGTGGGCCGTATCTACCCGAAAAAACGGCTGGCCAGCCAGATCATCGGCTTTGTGGGGAATGAAAACAACAACGGCCTGGCGGGGATAGAATACGCCCTGGAATCCGAGCTCTCCCCCTCGTCGGTAAAGGCTGCGGGAGGGGCGGGGAATCAGGTGTTTCTTACCATTGATGAAAATGTCCAGAATATTCTGGAGGACATCGGGGAGCGCCTCCGCCAGGAAAACCAGGCCGAGGCGGTGCTCTTCCTTGCAATGGACCCCCGCACCGGGGATATCCTGGGGTCCGCCTCTCTCCCGGATTTTGACCCCAATGATCTTAATTCCTCGGATGAATCCTCCCGGATGGACCGCCCCGCCATCTGGGCCTATGAACCGGGTTCGGTCTTTAAGGTGTTTTCCATGGCTGCCCTGCTGGATGCCGGGGCGATCAATGACAACACCGTTTTTGTCTGTAATGGCCGCTATGAACACCTTACCAACCGGGGGGAACGGGTGGTGATCAACTGCCTCGATGCCCACGGCCCCGTAACGGCCCGGGATATCATCATCAAATCCTGTAACGCCGGGACGGCCTACGCGGCGGATCAACTGGGGATGGAGGCTTTTTACGAGCTGCTCAAAGACTTCGGCTTCGGCGCCCGGACCGGCGCGGGAAGTCCCGGAGAGTCCGCAGGGTACCTCCTTCCCCCGGATAGCTGGTCCGCCCGGAGCAAACCGACCATCGCTATGGGTCAGGAAATATCCGTTTCCGCCCTCCAGATGATCCAGGCCGCCACCGCAGTGGCAAATGACGGAGTCCTGGTCTCCCCCCGGCTCATCTCCCGGATCGTTTCACCCAAGGGGGAAATCATCCGTTCCTATCAAACAGGTCAAGGCCGACGTATCCTCAATGCGGAAACCGCTCGGGCACTGCGTTCCTACATGGTGGACGTAACCAGTGACATCGGTACCGGCTGGCGGGCCAACATCCGGGACCTGTCCCTGGCGGTAAAAACCGGCACCGCCGAAATGATCGACCCAATAACCAAGGCCTATTCCAAAACGGACTTCATCGCCAGTTGTATCGCCCTGCTCCCCGCCGAAAACCCTTCGCTCATCCTCTATCTGGCAATCGTAAAACCCAAGGGCGAGATCCTGGGGGGTCGCCTCGCCGCCCCCCCCATCCGGGAAGCCGCGGAAGCCCTGGTTGATTACCTTGGCATCCCCCGGGGCCGGAACCGGCAAGTAAGCCATTCCGGCTCCATAAGCCTGCCCTCGGCTCTCAACCCCGTGGTGGACACGGTGGTCCCCAACTTCAGCGGCTACTCCAAACGGGAACTCCTTCCCCTGCTCTTTCGGGAGGATCTCCGTATAGAAATCAAAGGTGACGGCTGGGTCCGCCGCCAAAGCCCTCCGCCGGGGAGCCCCCTTTCCGCAGATACGGTGATCATTCTTGAACTTGAATAGTATTTGGGATGCCAATCTCCGCCTTATTGAAGCCCAATACCCCGGTTTGGCAGACCTTCTTCTGCACGCGCCGGATGATGGGCTTGGGGAAGCGGATCTCCGCATTGAAAGCGCCGCCACCGGAGACCCTACCCTGCGGTTCCGGGGTATCCACGTCCATTCCCCCCGTGACCCGGTCCGGGAAGGCCGGCGGCTGGGCGAAAATCCGGAAGGGGATGGCCCGGTCATCGTCCTGGGTTTCGGCCTGGGGTATGCTGCGGAAGCGGCGGCAGCGGCCGCTCCGAACCGGCCCCTTATCGTGGTGGAACGGCATCCCCTCATCCTGAAAAAAGCCCTGGAAAACCGGGACCTCCGGGCATTTCTTACGGGGGGCAAGGTTCTTTTTGTACTGGGGGGCAGCGGCGAGGCCATCAATGGGGCGCTCCGGCTCCTGGAAAACCGGGGGGGGACCCTCACCCTGGTTCGGAACCGCGCCCTCTTGCAGGTGGACGAGGAATGGTATGCCGCCGTGGAAGGGCGGATAAAGAGTTGGTCATCCCGGGAAGAAGTGAATATGGCCACCCTCAAAAGGTTCGGGAAGCGGTGGGTCAGGAACCTGGCGGTGAACCGGTGGGCTATCCGGGATTTGCCCGGGGTATCCCGCCTGGCGGGATGCCTGGCGCATCTCCGCATCCCGGTACTCCTGGCGGCGGCGGGGCCCTCCCTGGACAGCCTCGCCCCCCTATTGCCGGCATTGGCGGAGCGTGCGGTGATTGTGGCGGTGGACACCTCCCAACGGTTTCTCCTGGCTCATGGGGTGGACCCGGACTTTACCGTGGTGGTGGACCCCCAATACTGGAATGCCCGCCACCTGGACCGTGCCCCGGCCCCCAAAACCTGCCTCATCGCCGAATCTGCGGTCTACCCGCCGGTGTTTCGTGAACCCTGGGCCCGGGCCTTCCTCTGCACCTCCCTGTTTCCCCTGGGTCGCTTCATTGAGGACCGGCTTGAAAGCAAGGGTAGCCTCGGCGCCGGAGGGTCCGTGGCCACCACCGCCTGGGACTTCGCCCGTATCCTGGGGGGGGGGAATATCTGGATAGCCGGCCTGGACCTTGCCTTCCCCGGCCTGAAAACCCACTTCCAGGGCGCCCTCTTTGAAACCCGCTCCCTTTCGGAATCCCGCCGTTTCAACCCCGCCGAAACCTGGTCCGTCCGCGCCCTCCGTGACGGCTATCCCTTCCGGGCCCCCTCCGCCGGGGGCGGCACGGTACTTACGGATAAACGGCTCTCCCTCTACGCAAGCTGGTTTGAACACCAGGCCCGCCTCTACCCGGAAACCAAAAACCACCGCCTTTCCCCGGAAGGACTGGCCATCCCCGGCTTCCCGGTCGGCGCCGTGGAGGTTTTCCTCGCCCTCCCCCCCCGCCGCGCCGAAATAAACCTCCTCCTGTCGGAAACCTTCGCCCGTATCGACACCGAATTCAATTCCCCGGCGGAACAGGAAACACGGGCCGCCCGGTACAACACCGCCTGGGAAACCCTCTTGCGGGGGCTGGAAACCCTCAAAACCCTCTCACGCGAATCGGCGGAGCTGGCGGAAAAAGCCCTCCCCAAGGATCAGGACCGGCTCCTTGCGCGGCTGGAGACGGTGAACCGCCGTATCCGGGAAAGCGAAGTAAAGGACGTGGCGGGCTTCCTCTTTCCCCCCATAGCGGAACTGGAAACGGACATCCACACCACCGACCCCTACACACGATACCGGGAACTATCGGCAAAACTCTACCGTTCCCTGGCTGAAACTACGGAATACCACCTCAACATCCTAAATGTTTTAGCCGATACATACAGTACCGGGGTCATCAAACGCCTCACGTAAAGACGGTGCGCATGGGGCTTGTCCCCGACGTCCAGGCGCACCGTCTTTTTTATTAAAAACAAATAGGGTATGTTTATGGGTATGACGGATTATACGGTTGAAGACCTGGTCCCGGAACAATTTTTCTCCAAGCCATTGTATCTGGATCAACACTTTGTTATCGCCGCACCGGAAACGGCCGTCAGCGCCGCGATGAAAGAGACCCTCCTGGAGTGGGGGTTCCAGACCCTTCAAAGTGATGGGGAGCCCAAGGAGGAACATTCTCCGGAAGGAGCAGACCAGGGGGGGCCCACCGCCGAAGTGGAGTCGACAGACTCCCTGGAAAGCCTTGAAAGTGAACGCCTCAAGAAGGCCGAAGCGCTGTACCTGAGTTTTCAGCGCTTTGTGGAAACCCTTTTTGGCGAAATGGCTGCCTTTATCTCCCCTAATTTTAATAGAATGGCAGATAGGGTAAGGGGGCTCTGCGATATCATCAGAAAGGATCGCCGGTACCTGCTGCGGGTCATGGAGATTACCGAACCGTCGACAAACTACCTCATATCCCATACGGTAAAAACCACCATCCTGGCCATCATCATCGGTTCCTACTTGAAATTGGCCAACCACCGCCTCATTGAGCTGGGGGTTGCCGCCGTACTCCACGAAACGGGAATGCTCTCCCTCTCCCCGGAAATATACACAGGCACCGGCGCCCTGAGTTCGGAGGATCAAAAGGCCATCCTTTCCCATCCGATACTGGGGTACAAGCTCCTCAAGTCCTTTGACATGCCCCTGACCATAAGCGTCACCGCCCTGGAACACCATGAACGGGAAAATGGCGAAGGCTACCCCCGGCGGCTCACCGGGGATAAGATCGCCTTCTACTCCAAGATCGTCGCCGTGGCCTGTTCCTACGAAGCCCAAACCAGCAAACGGCCCTATAAAATGACCAAGGACGGGTTTGAGGGGATGGTGGATATGTTGAAGAATGAGGGGAAGAAATACGACGATACGGTTATCCGGGCCCTGGTTTTTTCCCTTTCCATCTACCCCATCGGCCTCCGGGTCCTCCTTTCCGACGGCAGGAAGGGCCAGGTGGTGGATGTAAACCCGGAAGCTCCCCGGTATCCCCTGGTTCAGCCCCTGGGGGCTGCGGCCGCCGATGGGAAGATCACTATCCTGAAGACATCTCAAAAGGGCCTCCATATCGTCCGGCCCCTGGGAAAGGATGAACTGGGATGATTCCGGGCATCCTCCTGCTCCTTGTCCTCAGCGTTATTTTTACCCTGGCGGAGAACGCCCTGGTTTCCTCCCGGAAATCCCGGCTGCAGGCTAAGGGATACCGCCGGGCTCTCCGGGCGGCGGAAAATCCCGACGCCCTGCTTACCGCCCTCCGGGTGGGGGTCATCCTGGCAAATGTTTTTGCGGGGGCCCTGGGGGGAATCCTGGGGGTCAGGATGGCGGCGTCGGCGCACTTCATTATTCCCGCTTTTATTACCGCCCTGGCATTTACCATCCTCTTGGTCCTGCTGCGGAATGCCCTGGCACGGCCCATCGCACGGGCCGCCCCGGAAAGTATCCTGGTCCATACCCTCCCGCTTATCCGCCTGCTCAGCATCCTCTTTGCCCCCCTAATCTTCATCGCCCTCCGCAGTTCCGCCCTGGCCCTCCATATCCTCAAGGTAAGCCCCCTCTCCGGCCAGGGGATGACCGAAGATGAATTGAAGTTTGCCCTGGCGGAGGGGGAAAAGTCGGGGATCGTGGAAAGTGAAGAGCGGACCATGGTGGAGGGGGTTTTCTACCTGGGGGACCGGCCCGTGGGAACCTTCATGACCCACCGCTCGGAAATCCAATGGCTGGATATCAATGCGGATGCGGAAAAGGTGCGGGAGATGGCGGTGGAATACCGGGCCCAGCAATTCTTCCCCGTGGCCTCGGGCACCCTGGACGAGATTGCCGGGGTGGTTTCGGTCCAGGACATCCTCCTCGCCTTCATGAACGAGACCTGGAGGGGCCTCCAATCCCTCATGAGCCCCCCCCACTTTGTCCCGGAAACCATGTCCTCTATCCGGGCCTTTGAAGCCTTCAAGCGGGGGGAATCGAACTTCCTCCTGGTGATCGACGAATACGGCGGTTTTGCCGGGGTGCTTTCGGTGCGGGACCTTATTGAAGAGATAGTGGGGGAGCTTTCCGCCAAGGCTGCCGGGGATGATGTCATCCTGGCCCAGGATGACGGCAGTTACCTGGTTGACGGCAGCGTAAACATCGACGATATCGCCAAGATCCTCCCCATCGCCGGTTTCCCCGGGGCGCCCCAGGAATACCACACCCTGGCGGGGTTCATCCTGGAACTGGCGGGGGAGATTCCCCGCACCGGGGCGGTGTTTGACCGGCAGGGGTACCGGTTCAAGGTGGTGGGCATGGACGGGAATAGGATTGATAAGCTGTTGATTGAGCCCCTGGAGCCTATCCCGGAAAAACTCGGGAGTTTTATCTAAAAACTCGGGAATTTTATCCGGAAATTCAGGAATTTTGTCTAAAAACTCGGGAGTTTTATTCAGAAACTCGGGAGTTTTATTCAGAAACTCGGGAGTTTTGTCTAAAAACTCGGGAGTTTTTTCCGGAAATTCGGGAATATTGTCTAAAAACTCGGGAGTTTTTTCCAGAAACTCGGGAATTTTATCTAAAAACTCGGGAGTTTTTTCCGGAAATTCAGGAGTTTTGTCTAAAAACTCGGGAGAAATATCTAAAAATTCAGGAGAAATATCCAGAAATTCGGGAGAATCATTGGGAAATTCGGGAGTTTTATCTAAAAAATCGGGAGAATTATTCAGAAATTCGGAAAGATCGTTTCCGCATCCCCATCGGCAATGGCGGCATCCGGCGATTCTTGACCAGACCCGCCCCTAAGGACTATGGTTAACCGATGACCCCTACCCGGCGCCGGCGCTTAACGCTGCTCCTCCTTTGCTGTTTGCCCGCCATGCTTCACGGCCTGGAAGATTCCCGCCGGGCCCTGCTAAAAGGCATCCTCACGGAGCGGAAGATACCCTTTGAGGAGCGCCCCCTCTTTGCCGAATACGGCGGTTTCGGCTCATCCCTCCATGTTTTCCTTCCCGCCGCCCCGGTATCCTCCGGCGGGGTCGAAGGCCGGGGCCCCCCCCCGCCAAAACAGGAGGGTACCTTCATTCTGGCCGTTCCCCTTTCCTTTACCGGGGATGACCGGCGGGACCTTCCCTACGCATTTGAAACCGCCCTGGCCTTCATAGATACGGCCCGGGAAGGGGAGCTGAAAACAGACATCCTGGTGGCCTTTTTGGCGGACGAATGGTCTGCCGTACCCGGCGCCCGGCCCCCCCACCGGGGACTCCGTGATCTCTATGCTCTGCAGGAAGTTCCCGAGGGGACCACCCTGGTATACCTGGATATGAACGCTCCTTCCGGGGAACTGGTCATCCACCACGGGGTGCGGGAGGCCCTGGCCCCCTTAAACCTCCTGGAAGGCCTGGTGCGGCTCTGCGATGCCCGGGAAATCCCCTACTCACTGGCCATCGGCTCCAATGAACTGTACAAGCTGGCTCTAGCGGATGGAAAGCCGGCCCTGGCATTTGCCTTGAACCGGGAATGGCCGGCCCTGTACCTGACGGGTTCCGACACTCCCGGCGACGCGGTAATGTTGGCAACCATGCTGCTCGACTATGCCGCTTCACTGAACCCGGACGTGGAAAACCCCGATTACCATTACCTGATCTTCCAATTTGCCGGAAGGACCTTCTTTGTGCCGGAATACACCACGGTGGTGTTCTTCCTGGCCGTTGCGGCGTTGTTTTTCCTGGGGGTTCTGGTCTATTCCGTCGTGTTCCGGCTTCGGCTGCTTACCCAATGGAGGATCTTCCTCAAGCGTTCCTGGATAGTGTTTCTGTTTTATGCCCTGCTGATCCTGTCCTTGAAGGGGGCGGCGGTAATTGGGAACATCGGAACCGTCGACCCGGGGAGCGGTACCGCCGGGCTTTTTTACGGAGTCGCCGCGGCCCGGCTCCTGTTTGGAATCGCCATCTTCACCCTGCTATCCCCGGTGGTGGACCTGGTCTACATCCCCTGGCAGGCCAATTTCTACGGCAGCGCCTCGGTAATCCTGGGCGCCCTGGAAATGCTCCTGGCCGCAGTTTTTGACATAACCTTCATCCCCATCTTTGTCTGGGCCTTTATCTTTATCTTCCTGGCGGCCTGTGTCAGAAAGCCGCTCCTGGTATGGCTCTGCTGTTTTCTGACGGTCCTCCTGGGGCTCTCCTCCCTCCGGACCCTTATCCAAACCGGGCACCGGCAGCTCGCCATCCTCATCCTTTCAAACAACACCCCGCTTATCTTCTATATCGCCCTGATGGCCCTACCCCTATTCTTCATCCTGAAACGGGGAACCCTCCTCTTAAAAGCCTATGCCGCCAACACTTCAGGCCGCCGGATGCGGGAATTGACTAAACGCAAGGTGGCGGAGCTCTTGATCCCCCGGTTTTTGTTTCTCGCCGCCGCCGCCGTCCTTCTGTGGGTAAGCGGCTCCTCTTTAAGGCGGGACCCTCCGGTGATGCAGCCTGAGATGCGGATTATCGATGATACCGAGGGGGACTATTTGAAGATGACGGTGCGGGATCGTATCCTTTTGGAACGGCGGATCCTCCTCATCAACATGGAGGCGGCGGAAAGCCCCTTACGGTTCAACCTGTACCTGGAGAGCGGGGGTGAAACACCGCTTATCTATGCCGCCCCCATGCCGTTCCGGTATCTTGGGAACACCGTCGAGTTTATCCTTGGTGAGGGGCCTCCCAATCCTTTTACCACAGAAATAGTGTTACCCAATGATTTTGCCGGATTCCTCCGGGCGGAGGCGGTGTATGAAGAACAGGCGATAATCCGCCGGTATCCGATAGGTACCGGCTTACCAGAGGATTTCCAGGGTAACCGGCTCCGCTCCGGAGAGTAGTTCCGCCAGGGGCATCGAAAAGCCAACCCTGTTCCCTTCAAGGACGACCGCTCCCGTTTGGGGCCGTTCCCGCAGTTCCGGGGCATGGGGCAAGGTAAGGCCGAAGTCCAGGGAGTAGCCCTCCGTAGCGGAGGCCAGCAGGGCCAGCAGTTCCGGGTCCACGCCGCCGCCGCCGCCGCCAAAGCTCAGGGTAAGCCGGGTCTTTCCCCCTTCCCGCGCCAGGGAAGCCCGCTGCCCCGAGGCATCAAGGAACCGTACCAAGGCTTCAAGGTTAGTAAAATCCAGTTTTACCTGATTGACAACATCCTTCCCCGCAGTTTTTGTGGTGAATGATCCCAGGGACAAGCCCTCAATGCGGGCAACGGTCCGCTCAAAGTCCGCCTTTCCCACCGGCAGCGGGGGCCAGTTTTCATTCCCGTCCAGCTTTCCCAGGCTTTCAAGCTCCCGGGAGAACCGGTATTCCAGGCTCATAGACAGCGAACCATCCCGGCGCAGCACTATCTCCGACGCGAGGCCCACACAGGAACAGAGCATAAAAGCCGCAGCCAGGACAAGCGCAATGTTTCTCATCGATACTCCCCTAAAACTCTTCAGAATAGATACTCACGTCATGGATACGGACCGGCGTTTCGTTCTCAATCATCGCAAAGGCCTTTTGGAGGACCGACTCCCCGAATGTCCTGGAATTGGACACCAGCGCCCCGCCTATCTGGGCAAAGGACAGGGAGTCCTGGAGGTCCACTTCGGCGGCGCTCAGGTGGAAGCGGCGCTGGAGCTTATCCTTGACGGACCGGACAATCTGCCGCTTCGCCTTAATACTATCCACATCGGGTATCTGAAAAATCACCTGCATCATAGAAACAACCATTCCGGCCCCCTAGGGACGTGCGGCGCCTTCGGTTTCGCCGCCTGCCGCATCAGGTTCCTCGGCCTTGTCCTTGTCCTTGTCCTTGCCGGCGGCAGCCCTTTCAATACCCTCAATAACCCGGCGTATCTCATCTTTATTCGCCGCAGAAATACCCGCTTCATCAAGGAGGGTAGTCAGCTTTTCTGTATCCGAGAAGCCTTCTTTCACCGCAGTTTCCAGCTCGGTGATACCGTCGGTCTTTTCCGGATCGGCGATAAGCAAAAGCCGGGCCATCGTAAAACGAACCTCCATCTCGCCAGGAGCCTTCGTATTACTCTGGGGGAGAGCCTCCAGCACCGCCCGGTATTCCGCCAGCGCCTTTGCATAAAACTCGGCGGACTCCAGAACCTGGGCATATTCATACCGCACTTTAGCATCGGGATTATCCTTGAGCCACTGATTATAGGCATCCATCGCCTCAACCTTATTCAGCGCCTTTAGAACCCGCGCAAAGAGGAGCAGGGTATCCTTATTATCCGCCATAGTAATTTTATATTTCAGGAGGACCTCTTCCGCCTCTTCCGGCCTATCCAGGGCCATCAGCACCAGGGCATAATTGTACCCCTGGTCGGCGCTTTCCGGCTCCAGTTCCTGAACCCGGCTGTACAGGGTCACCGCCGTTTTGAGATCCCCCAGCTTTATCCGCGCATACGCCGCAGCCTTGAGGGCCAGCACATTATCCTTATCCCGTGCAAGGACCTTTTCAAAAAGCTTAAGGGCCTCATCATAACGGCCTAATTCGTAGGCTATCCTTCCCAGGTTATACTCCGAGGCAAGCTTAGTCTTATCCACCGACCGGGCCCGATAGAGCCACCGCTCCGCATCCTCGTATTTGCCCACATCAAAATAGGCCATCCCAATAGAATAGTATTCCTCCGCCGATGCGACCCCAATGGAGGCGCATGCGGCAATGCCCCCCGAGAACCACAGTAACACTAGTACTGAAAACAGTATCGGCGCTTTCATTTTTGTATGCCCAGCACGGTATGCTCAATTTCCCTGAGCTGGGCACGGTACAGTTTTGCTATGTTTGAACCGTAGTCGGCGATGAGCTGAATGATATTCCGGGGATACTCCTCCATATCTCTGCCGTTGATACGATCCCCCGCGTCCCCCAGGCCGGGCATGATATAGGCCGCGTTGTTCAGCACCGGGTCCATCCAGAGGGTGTACACCCGGCAGTTATCCAAAGCCCGGACCACCCGGAGCGCCCCCTTGAGGGCGGCAATAACGTTAAAGAACTGCACCGACCGGGGTTTAACCCCCTGGTCCAAGAGGTACTTTACCACGGTCACCAGGCTCCCCCCGGTGGCGTTCATGGGGTCT
This sequence comes from Spirochaetia bacterium, assembly GCA_025997675.1. Classification (GTDB taxonomy): domain Bacteria; phylum Spirochaetota; class Spirochaetia; order Treponematales; family Breznakiellaceae; genus Termitinema. The sequence goes on from BNUX01000038.1 coordinate 13,619, forward strand.
GCAAAAATAAGATCCCTGCCGTCCAGGTCCGCCAGGTTAAAGTAGGACCGGTCCAGGTCCAGGATATACTCCATATCGTTTTCGTGCTTGGAATCATCCCGGCGGATACGGAACAGGGCAAAGGGGCTTACATAGGCGTGGGAAGAGTATTCCTGTATCTCCTTACTCATGATCATCGAAGGAAGCAGGGCGCCCCGGAGCATGACGCACATCACCGCGTTTTCAATCTTACCATCAATATTCGTAATCTTATGCACCGCGTAATTCTGCACCGGCGTTGTCACCGGGGTCTTCACAATAAGGTGATTCTTGTTCTCCCCCGCAGACCCTCCGTAGGCAAGCGTAAAGAGCATCTCGAAGGCCCGCTGGGTATAATAAACAAACTCCTGATTCTCGGTCCGCACATCCCGCAGCTTAGCGATAAGCCGGGAAGCCTCGGCGTGGCTTTCATGGGGGGTCGAAAAGGAATAGACTTGAATACCCGTGTCCTGCTTACATATCTCCTGCATCATGTCGCCCATGTCGTTATACAGACAGATAAGCCTATCCTCAGCCTGTTTCCGTTCCGTAACCGAACGGGTACTGTCAAGGATGGTAAAACAACCCAGCACTTCCCGATAGACCGTATCCATCTTCGCGAGGTTGCCCTTATCTGCGTCGGTGAGATACCCGTCCAAATCTTCCGCTTTCAGTACGACCTTGCTCATGGGATCATCATAATTTGTAATGGGCCTTTGATCAACACCACACACCCTTATCAGGGCATTGGCACGGCCCGCTCCAGGAAGGGGCTCCGTAACTGGGCCGCGCCCCGGACGCTCCACTCCCCGGCCGCTGCGCCGCAGCGGGACAAAAAGTCCCAGAGTTCCCGCGCAGGGGGCAGCCTGCCGCTCCCGTAGAGGCTTGTACCCAGGTAGTAGAGGGTTTTGTAATATTCAACCTCCTCTATATACGATAGCAGCGCAGGCCGGCGGGGGGTCTCCTCCATAACCGCGTCCAGGGTAGTAAAGGAAAAGTCGAACCGGGCCTTGATGATTTCCTCAATCAACACGCTATTCTGGATTAAAAAAGCAAAAAGCAGATGTTCCACCCCCCGGTCATGCCGACCCAGGGCATGGTAATAGAGCCCCAAAAGCCGGTGCGCCCGTTCCACATCCTGGTTATTGTAGCGGTAGAGGGTCAAAAACCGGCCCACCCCTTCATTTTCCAGGGTCCGCATCATGGCAGCCCTGACAAAAGAGTCAGACCTTCGGTCTGCCGAATCCTCTGACCAGAGGGTATCCCTTTGCAAAATCTCCAGGAGCCGCTTTTCCATAGCGGTATATTCCCGTCTGAGCCTCTGGGTATCGGCAATTTTATACAATATTTCCAGGTCAAACCCCGGCGTTTCCAGCAAGGCCCGCTGTTCATAGGCCTTTTCATACTGCCGGAGGGCAATCCCCGACTCCCCCTCCACCCGGTAGGCCTCGCCAATCCAGTATTCGGCATCCGGAAAGTCCTTAAACCGGCCTATTGCCTCCAGGGCCGCCAGGGCGGAATCCCCCAGGGACGCCTTCGGCACCCGGTAATACAGCTCATCAAGGGCGACCCTGGCGTCAACATGCCCCCGTTCGGCGATAAACGGCTCTATTAGCGCAAGGGAATCCCCCATACGGCGAACCTCAGGCAGGGACAGGAGGGTGATAAGGTCCTGCTCCATCCGGCTATACATGGCCCGCCGCTCGTCCCGTGCTTCCTCAAAGGCGGTAAGGGCTTCCCCATACTCCCCGCTCCGGAAATGGAGCTTCCCCCGTTCCAGGGTATACCAATAGGGACGGTCCGCCTGCCGTTGGGCAAAAACTGAAACACCACTGAGAGATAGAATAAGAAGGGATAATAAGGTTTTTCGTCTCACCGCCGCTCCCCGATTGAACATACCCCTTAATATGCCCGCGCAAAACTGGTGTCCAACTCGATGGTATCGCCTTTCTGCTTTAGCATACCGATGCCCAGTTCCTTTGCTTTTGCATACACATAGTCATTGAAGGACAAACTGGCAATGCCAAGGTACACCTTGTGGCCGGCATAATACGGGAACAGGGTACGGAAATTCGATACCTTGTTCGTTACCATCTTTTCCAGGTCCTCCGTTTGCGCCTTATATTTCACTTCGATGATCGCTACGGAGGTCCCGTTGTACATCACGATGTCGAACTCGTCTCTTAGAGCTCCCTGCTTCCCCTTCAGGTTTATTTCAACCTCATCAAAAAGCACTCCGGCAAACAGCTTCTTTTCGTTCAGGGCATTGGCAAAGTAGTCCTCCGCAAATGCCCCGTTGCTATTTCCCATTCCGCCAAGCTGCTCGGAGATTTCCTTGATCCGTTTATCAGTCTCCTTCCCTAACTTCTCAAATACCCGGCCAGTCTCTTTTATCTCTTCACCGGTCTCTTTCTGGCTCCGGCCTATCTCCCGGAACATTTCCCGGATCTGTTCGTAGGTCATCGGCTCGTCTTTCTGCTCTACGGTAGTGGTCATCTTTTGCCTCTTGCTTTCAGTATACGGCTAAACCACCATTAAAGCAAACCCAACAAACAGGCCGTCCTATAACTTTTCCAGCTCTTCCCGGAAGGCCCCATCCGCCTCCGCCGCAGTGATGGTCCGTATCACCTCGCCGTGCCGGAACAACAGCACCTTGTTCCCCGACCCGGTGATCCCCAGGTCCGCGTGTTTGGCTTCCCCCGGCCCATTCACCACGCACCCCATGATCGCAATGGTGACATCCTTATCCAGGGCATACAAGGTATCCTGCCAGCGGCTTGTAAAACCGTGGGTGTCAAAGCCGTTCCTTCCGCAGCGCGGGCAGGAAACAATGGTGACCCCGCCCTTCCCCACCCCTTGCCGCTTCTTAGCCCGTTCCGAAGTTTCCGCCGCCGTGTTCAGTATCTCCCTGCCGGCGATCACCTCATTCTCCATGGTATCCGAAAGGGAGACCCGGATGGTATCCCCTATCCCCTCCCCCAGCAGGGCAAGGAGCGCCGCCGTATTCCGCACCACCCCGGCAATCAGCGGCCCCGCCTCGGTAACCCCGATGTGGAGGGGCGAGTCGGTCCGCTCCGCAAGGAGCCGGTTCGCCCGGATAGTATCCGCCACCGAGGAGGCTTTCATGGATACCAGGCAGTCGGTAAAATCAAAGTCCCTGAATATAGCCAGTTCCCGTTCCGCCGCCAGAACCAAGGCTTCCGCCCTAGTCAGTTCCCCCGCGTCAATGCGGGCGGCAAGGTCCCGGGGCAGGCTCCCGGCATTGACCCCAATCCTGATGGGTATCCCCTTGGCGGCGGAAGCGGACAGGACCTTCTCCACCCGATCCCGCCCGCCGATATTGCCGGGGTTAATGCGTATCTTTGCTATGGGGTAATCAAGACAACGGAGGGCTATTTTGTAATCAAAGTGAATGTCCGCCACCAGGGGCATGGAAACCATGGCGGCAAGAGCGCCGAGAACATCGGCGGCCGCCAGGTCCGGAACGGCAAAACGGAGCAGCCCGCAGCCCATGGCCTGCAAGCGCCCTATCCGTTCCGCGCACCCCTCAAGATCGGCTGCACAGAGGCGATCCTTCCACATGGTCTGGATAACCACGGGATGGCTCCCCCCCACAAAGACAGGCCTGACATGGTCAAACCCGCCAATCCTGACGACCTTCACCGTAACGGAGTGTTTAGGCGGCGCTTGCTATCAGGATAGCGAACACCATCACGAACAGGGCGACGGTTTCGCAGAGACCTACAACCAGCATGTAATTACCAAAGCCCTGGCCGGTTTCACCGAAGGCGTCGCAGGCGGCGGCGGAACATTTGCCCTGGGCAATCGCGGAACCGCCAATCGCTATCCCGGCGAACACGCCGATACCCAAAATCAGCCAGCCCTCAAGGCCGGTTGCGCCCCTAAGGACGTTCATCAGAATAAACCCGTAAATAGTCTGGGTCAGGGGGGCGCCCGCAAAGGCCACCAGGGTCATAGGAGCGGGCTTGTTCTGCACAAAGCACTTCTTCCATGCTCCAATGGCCGCCAGCCCCGCAATACCGGCCCCAAAGACGGACCCCAGGGCAGCGAACCCCAAACACGCGCTAATTCCAACCAACGTAAACGTACCAATCATAAAAGGCTCCTTAATATATTATTTCTTGTCTTGTTCTTTTGCTTTACGCGCAAAGGGCGCATATGAATAACCGGACCATTCCAATCCCAGGTGGCCGGCGTATTCCAATAAGTTAAGGCGGACTCCATGAACCACCACCGAAAGTACGTTCATCATCATGTTGAGTCCGTGGCCGAAGATCAGGATCAGGACCCCCGCGGTAAAGCGCAGGGCCAATCCCGGTATTCCCAGGCCCATGTTGTTAAAGCTTTCCGCGATGGCCGCCCCGGCAAGCCCCACCGCAAAGAGCCGGATATAACTGATGATATCCGCAAAGCTCGAAACGGCGCTCAGGAAGGTGGACAGGAAGTCGGCGAGCCCCTTACCGATGTTGGCAAAGAAATTGCCCCCCGTCTGCTTGACAAAGATAAAGTAGAGCCCCAGCCCGCCGCCGATGAGGGGCACGACAAATGGGGGCAGGGGAACAACCTTCCCGATAAAGGGGAGGGTAACCGCTTCCCCCAGGAGCATGAAGAGCACCAGGAAGTAGAGCCCCGCCATCATGCAGAGCCAGCCGAACTGGGCCACAGCAACAAGGGACGGCAGGGCCTTCCTGATGTTCTTAATATGGGCATAGGCAAGGTGGACAATCCCTATGGAGAAACAGAGGAACTGCACGTTGGCCTGCACCTGCTTGGCACTATTCAGGGCCGAGTCAAAGGGCGGGATGACCAGCGCCCGGAGGAAGTGCGGCAGCTTATCCTGGGGCATGGCGAACCAGGCCCCGTTGATTGTGCCCCAGGCGATGGTACAGCCGGAGAGCAGGGTTAAAAGCCAAACCGCATCGGGCACCTTGCCGCTTTTCTTCTTATTGCTAATCCCCAGGATAATCGCGATGACAAATAGCAGGGACCCATAGGCGGCGTCCCCGAATATCATGGCGAAGAACAGGGCAAAGAAGAGCAGGTAGGAAAAGCTGATATCGTATTCACGGTAGCCCGGCAGGGTCCCCAGGAAATCGAACAGGGGCTTGATGATCCGGGCAAAGGGGTTGTTCTTTAACAGGGTCGGGGGATTATCGGTGTCCTCCGGCTCGTCAATCATCAGAGCCCAGCCGTTTTCCACGGCCCCCCGCTTAACCACCCCCGCAAGGTCCGCAGGAACAAAGCCGGTAAGATAGGTGACGGCCAATGCGCCCGGTACTTCTTCATCATCTATGCTCTGCATATTAACCCGGGCGCTCTCGAATTCAATCGCCTCAAGGGTTTCCGTCTGCTTCTTCTTAATGGCGCCGGTCTCGGCAACCAGCGCGGTAAGCTGCTTTTCAATATTCCCCAGGGTCCACTGCTTTTCCTTAATCCCCCGCTTGATATCCGTGACGGACCTGGCAGGCAGGGCAAAGGGGATTTCACCGGGGAGAGCCCCGCCAAAGGCAAGGCAGTACACCAGGGTTTTCCCCTTGGACAGGACCAATACCGGGGAGGATTCCCCTAAACTTTCGTAGCTTTTCCGGGTAAGTTCGTAGGGGATAAGGGTCACCCCCGCCTCTTTCAGGGCTTCAAAATCTGCGGGGCTAAAGTCCCCCCATTTTTCAACACGGTTCAGTTCCTTTATATCCTGGGCAAGCTGTTCCTGGATACTTTTCCGGTCATCCACCAGGGCCAGCGCCCGATCCGCCGGGTCCTGGGGGAAACCATCGGTCACCACCGCCTCGGCGTTATAGGAATCATCCCCATCGGCTATGTCGGTTTTGCGCCGCTTATGTGTTGCGGATGCTGGGGCAACAGGGGCGGCGGCTATCGCTTCATAGTTCCGCAAAATGCCCAGAGCGGCCTCGATACGGCCTTTCTGTTCCAGCAGTTTGGAGAGGGTTTCCGAAACGCCGTTATGGCTTTCCAGGTGCAGCACCCCCAGTTCCCGGAGCCTTTCCAGGGACGCTTCCCGGTACTTTTCCATAACCACCAGGGAAACTTTTTTCATCGGTACAATCATGTGGCGGCCCTCTCCATTCCCCGTTTGGCTATCTTGCCCCGGACCACTGCGGCGGTCTGCTGGTCCCCAAGGTACACCCCGATCTTCTTAATGTTGCCCTTGGTCTCGGGTATCTTTATCTTTTCAAACAGGTTCACCCGCTGGGTGGTAACCCTCAATTCGTGATCCAGGAGCTTACGCTGTTCCTCCAGCACCAGGGCTTCCAAATCCAGAAGTATCACCTGCTTCATCTTCTCCGCCGCCAGGTCAAGCCACAGGGGCTTCCGGACCAGATCGTAGGGGGCGAGTACAAAGTCCGCGCCCTCGAAAATGGGTATGTTCACCCCGGCGATGTTTCCCTGGGAGGTCCTGATACTGGTAACCTTCAAAATATCCGTGGTAAAGACGCCGGTTTCGCTAAAGACGCCGACCCAGGTCTTGAAGGTCTCGTCCAGGCTATTCTTCTGCTCCATCAGCTCCTTGATCCGGAGTTCGGTGGTACGGATTTCCATTTGAAGCTGCTGCTTCTTCAGCATCAGGGTCGGCAAATACCGCTTGTACATCTTCAGGGAGTCTTTCTGCTTTTTAAGCTCATTCTTGGTAAGCTTGATCTTTGCCATGACGCCCGCTTAGTCCTTCTTAGGCCAGAACTTGGTGATAAGCTCCGTCCGCAGTCCCGTTTCTTCGGGGCTGAAACAATCCGCCAGGATTTCCCAGCCCAGGTCCAGGGCCCCTTCCAGGGGGATATTGACCGTAAGGTCCATCATCTTCTTCTCGAACAGTTCCCCGTACTTGAGGAGCTTGTCGTCCCAAGCCGTCATGATGAATCCCATGGCCTTCTTTTCCAGGGTATCCTTGAAATTGGAATAGAGCTTGATCATGCCGTCCATCAGGGCCCGGTGGTCCGGCCTGGTCTTGCCGTTAACCTGCTGTTTGAGCCGGGAAAGGGAGCCGAAGGGTTCGATACGGCCGTTCTTGAGGTAGTACTGGCCTTCGGTGATGTACCCCGTGTTGTCCGGCACCGGGTGGGTAACGTCGTCGCCGGGCATGGTGGTGACCCCCAGGATGGTGATGGAACCGGCGTCCGAAAAGTCAACCGCCTTTTCGTAGCGGCTGGCAAGCTGGCTGTATAAGTCGCCGGGGTAACCGCGGTTGGACGGGACCTGCTCCTGGATGATGGAGATTTCCTTCATGGCGTCCGCGAAGTTGGTCATGTCCGTGAGGAGGACCAGCACGTCCTTGCCCTGGAGGGCGAACTGTTCCGCCACGGCCAGGGACATATCGGGGATCATCAGGCACTCTACCGTGGGGTCAGAGGCGGTGTGGACAAACATCACCGTGCGGGAAATGGCGCCCCCCTCTTCCAGGGTGTCCTTGAAGAAGAGGTAGTCGTCGTATTTCAGGCCCATGCCCCCCAGGATGATGACGTCAACCTCGGCTTGCATGGCAATCCGCGCCAGGAGGTCGTTGTAGGGTTCGCCGGAGACCGAGAAGATGGGCAGCTTCTGGGAGACCACCAGGGTGTTGAAGAGGTCGATCATGGGGATGCCGGTACGGATCATGTTCCGGGGGATGATACGGTTGGCGGGGTTAACCGATGGCCCGCCTATGGGGATAGGGTTATCGTGGAGGGCGGGGCCGTTGTCACGGGGGTTCCCGGAGCCGTTGAAGACCCGGCCCATGAGGTTTTCCGAAAAGGATACCTGCATCTGCCGGCCCAGGAAGCGGACCGTGTCGCCGGTGGAAATACCCCGGCCCCCGGCGAATACCTGGAGGGAAACCAGGTCCCCGTTCAGGCGGTTGACTTCGGCAAGGGAAGTGCCGAATACGGTGTCCACCTCGGCAAGGTCCCCATAACGGATACCCTCGGCCTTCACCGTGATAACGCTTCCGGTAATGGATTCTATCTTACTATATACCTTGTTCATGGCTCCGTCCTATTCCGCTAGTATTTTGTCGGCCGCTTTATCCAGGCCCTTGGATTGCTCGGCTAAGGTGGTTTCAATGTCCTTTTCAAAGCCCTTGAACCGCTCACTCTGCCATTCCGATCCATTGTAATCCAGGAACTTCTGCCTGAGCCGGTTGAACCAGCTCCGGGCTTCGTTCTTATCCGGGAACGCAAACCGGGTCGCCATTATCTTCAAAAGCAGGTCAAAGCTGTATTTCTGCCGCTCCGGGCTGACCGATGCGTCCACCGCATCAAAGGAGTTCTGTTGGAAGTACACCGAATCGATGAGTTCCCCCTTGAGATAGATGACATAGTCCTCCGTGCTGGTCCCTTCCTCGCCGACGACCTTCATCATCTGCTCAACCTCGCTGCCCCGGCGCATAAAGCCGTGGGCGTACTGCACCTTTTCGGCGCCGATGATGCCCTTGTACTTGGACCAGGAATCCAGGGGGTGGATGGCGGGGAACTTACGGGCGTCGGAGCGCTCACGGGAAAGGCCGTGGAAAGCGCCGACCACCTTCAACGTGGCCTGGGTAACGGGTTCTTCAAAGTTACCCCCCGCAGGGCTGACCGTACCGCCGATGGTGACGGACCCGATGGTCCCATCCCGGAGCCGCACCGTACCGGCCCGCTCATAGAAGCTGGCGATGGTGGATTCCAGGTAGGCGGGGAAGGCTTCTTCGCCGGGAATTTCCTCCAGGCGGCCGGACATTTCGCGCATGGCCTGAGCCCAACGGCTGGTGGAGTCCGCCAGGAGGAGGACGTTCAGCCCCATCTGCCGGTAGTATTCAGCCAGGGTCACCGCGGTGTACACCGAGGCTTCACGGGCGGCAACCGGCATGGAGGAGGTGTTGCAAATGATAATGGTCCGCTCCATGAGGGAGAGGCCTGTTTTGGGGTCCTTTAACTCGGGGAACTCCTTCAAGGTTTCCACGACTTCACCGGCCCGCTCACCGCAGGCGGCGAGGATAACGATGTCCACATCGGCGTGCTGGCTAGTAATCTGCTGGAGGACGGTCTTCCCCGCGCCGAAGGGTCCGGGGATACAGTAGGTGCCGCCCCGGGCCACCGGGAAGAAGGTGTCGATAAGCCGGACCCGGGTAACCATAGGTTCCGTGGGTTTATAGCGCTCCACAAAGCAGTCGATAGGCCGCTTTACCGGCCACCGGAAACTGAGGGTCACCTGATGGATGTTGCCCTTTTCGTCCTTGAGCTCGGCGATGGTGTCCTTTAGCTTATAAGAACCGGCTTCTTTAATAGAAGAAACCGTGTAACTTCCGTAAAGGGTGAAGGGAACCATGATCCGGTGGGTAAAGGCCCCTTCCGGCACCGTGCCCAGGGTATCCGCCCGCTCCACCGTATCCCCCACCTTGGCCACCGGGGTAAATGCCCAGGCCGCATCGGAGGACAGGGGGTCCAGGTAGACACCCCGTTCCAGGAACTTGCCCGCCACCTCCGCCAACTGGGGCAGGGGGTTTTGGAGGCCGTCGTAGACCTGGCCCAATAGGCCGGGGCCCACTTCTACCGAAAGCATGTCCCCGGTGTACTCCACCGTATCACCCACGGTAATGCCCTTGGTGACCTCGAAGACCTGGAGCTGGGAAATGTCACCCCGGATGCGGATGACCTCGCTCTTAAGCTGCTTGTCCGCAACCTTGACAAAGCCCACTTCGTTCATGGAAACCGCGCCGTCGAAGCGGACGCTTACCATATTGCCGTTAACGGCTGTTACCGTACCTTTTGTTCCAATCATTTAGATTCTCCCAGTATTGCCGCGTAAAGCGCTTTATATTCCTTGAAGCCTTCTTCCGTTTTAAAAGACAGCCGCCGCTCCAGGATGAGCAGCTTGAGCAGATAGGCAAAGACCGTATTTTCACTGAATAAGGTCAATCCCTGAAGCGCCTCGATGGCATCCCACCGGAACTTGTCCAGGGCGATTTCCGCCTCCAGGGGCGAATCCATCACCACCGCCGCCTTGGCAGCGGCCGCAGCCTCCGCCGGAAGGTCCGGCGCATCCGGGATAGCCCCTTCCCGTTTCAAAGCCTGGAAGCGGTTCCGGGCCAGGTTCAGCCGCAGACTGCCTTCCCATTCCCGCCACTTGTCGATGAACTCACTGCCCGAAGCAGGGGCCGGACCGTTTTGGTCCGACAGGTGGGGGTCCAGGCTGACCATGTCCAGCAACGCGCTATCACCGGCGGTCAAATACGCTTTGGCAAGGGTCCGGAAATAGGCGGCGGACATGGTTGCCTGCTGGCCGTACACGAGGTTGGGAAGCTGGGCTACTAAATAATAATACGACCCCACCGCTTAGTTTCCTTTTGCCGCTGCTTTGAGTATCCCCTGTAGCCGGGGATTAAGGTAGGCCGAGAGCAGGGCGGCCACGGATTCGGCGGAAAAGTCGTAGTAGGCGGCCCCGTCCTTGCCGGCAATGCGGAAGCCTTCCCCCAGGTTCCGGTCGGACTTGAGTTCCACCCCCTTGCTTATTTCGGCGGCAAGTTCCTGGTTGAAATAGCCCCGGAGCGTGCCCAGCTTATCCTCGCTGAGGATGAGGTCCACGGAATCGGCGCCCTTGAGAGCCCAGTTCTTTACTAAATCGGGAATAATAGCCTTGAGGGTGTCCTCGCCATAGGAGGTTTCCACCTTGGCGGCGATAATCTTGCCTAGCAGGACCTCAATTTCGCCCTTAAAGGCAAGGATCAGGTTACGGGAAGCCTGTTCCACCGCAGCGATACCGGCCTTCTCAAAGCGTTCCGCGTCGGTTTTGGCCTTGGCGATGATATCCTGGGCCTCCCTTTGGGCGGCGTCGGTGATCCGCCTGGCATCGGACTCGGCCTGGGACTTTACCCGGGACGCTTCCTCCGATGCGGAGGCAATCCCGTCTTTCTTTATCTTATCAATAAGTTCCTGCAGTTGGATTTCCATAGGCTCCTCGTTTAATTATAGTCACTTGGACAGTTTAACCGCTGGATATGAAAAAAGCAAGCCTATAATACCAAGTTTTTTAACAAGCGCCCGGCTTACCTCATTCACAAGAGCAATCCTATCTGAACGTCCCCGTGGGTACCCACCACTTCCTGGGTGCAGGGGTTGACCATCAAATCCATCTCCTCCATGGGAACTGCGCCAAATAGGGGAAAGCCCTCGCCGGAGACCACCACGGCCTGGCAGGTCATCATGCGGTCTTTCCAGTGGACTTCCACCGTTTCGGTTACCGGGCAATTTTCTATGGGACCATTTGCCATGGACATCTGACGGTTCCGCTCAACCCTGAGCCCCAGCTTTTCCCGGACCTCTTCGGTGATAACCATCCCCGCCGCCCCGGTATCCGCAACCGTCCATACGGTAACCGAGCGGACTTCCTCCGCCTGCATAAGCCCGCGGTTAACCATAATTACATCCCCGGCGTTCTTGAGCGTTATTTCCGTATACGTTATTCCCATCCCGTTATCTCCTCCCTCTACTCTACCACACCCCTGCCAAAACCGCAACACGCACGGCCTTTTCACAAAACGGCGCTGCTTCCCCCTTAGGGGGGCAGATTGACCGCCCGCATAAGCGGGGGTATACTTTAGTATGGATGCTGATGATAAAGCTGTTTTACGGCGGATTGCCGAGGGTGTTGACCGGCTGGCGGCGGCTATCCCGAAACCTGAAAGCAAAGTAATGAGGGTATTTGGGGTTATCGCCACCATCGTGGGGGCCGCCGGTGTTATCGCCATAGCGGATAATGTTGTGGGATGGTTTAAGTAGGAGGGTATTATGCAGTTGTTTTTGGGTATCGTGTTGATAGGAGCTTCAATTTCCCTATTTTACCTGATCCACTATGTTAAAAAGCACAGAATGTAAAGGCGGTATGCGCTCGATACGGCATAGGGTATCGTGTCACCTAAAATCGGTATCCTTCCGCATTTTTGGTCCCCTTGTTTTACCTTCTTTTTCATGCTATAATTGAGAACATGACTATAGAGCAAACCGTAGACGTACCCGCCAGCCATCGGCTGACGATTGATGTGCCCCGCGATATACCGGCGGGGAGGACTATACTCGCCTTTACCCCGGCTCCAGCCGGGGAGTGCCCCCCGGATCACACGCCCAACGCCGAAACCCTGGCCGCCAAAGCGGAATGTGATGCGATAATGCGGGGGGACATCCCCGTCAAGTGGCATCGCCCCAAGAGCAATTCCCGGGAGGACATCCTGGCGTCTATCAGGGAAGCAATGGAAGATTAGGGGGTGCGCGACTATACGTTTTCCAAGCAGTTCAGACGGGACTTCAAGCTGATGGAACGGCGACACCGGGATATGGACGCTATCAGTGAGATCATGAGCTTCCTTATAAGCGGCGAGCCCCTTCCGGCCCGTTGCCAGGAACATGGTTTGTCCGGCAATCTTAAAGTCTATACCGAATGTCATGTGGAAGGGGATTTGCTCATGACGTATATCCTTACCGAAGATACCGTCACCTTCCATCGCCTCGGCACCCACGCCGATCTGTTCTAACTATCATCGAATCACCTTTCCACACTTCTTAAAAAGCCGCCCCCGGTTTCCCGGAAGCGGCCTACTCGTAGGGAGCGCTAGTTGACCCGGAAAGCGGGGGCGCGGTCAGGAGACCGCCGGCTGCCCCCGCATGGGTCCGCTTATGAGGGGAAAGCCACCCAGGGGGCATTCTTATTGGCGGTGGAAAGGGGTCCCGTAACCGGTTCGTTAACTATCCAATAGTCGCCTTCTTCGTCCCCCCAGACTACCTCCTTGCCTATGCCTGCGGTATTGCCGCTGATCGTTCCGCCGGTCTTGGTGAACGTGCCGCCTTCGATACCCACCCCGCCGCCGCCAGTGGCGGTATTGCCGCTGATCTCTCCGCCACTCATGGTGAACGTGCCGCCTGCGATACCCACCCCGCCGCCGCCAGTGGCGGTATTACCGCTGATCTCTCCACCCTTCATGGTGAACGTGCCGTCGACGACAAACACCCCGCCGCCGGTATTGCCGGTGATAGTCCCGCCGTGCATAACAAACTCCGCCAAGCTATTGTCCACATACACCAGCGGGGGGTTATCGCTGTCCTTGTTCCCTTTAAGCCCAGCATCCCACAGTATAAGCTTGCTGCCTGCCTTTTCAAGGGCGAATAAACCGTCCGTACCCGTTTGATTGAGGGTACCGCCGCCCCGCAGGGAAACGATGGCGTTCTCCGCCAGTTCTATGTATACGCCCGCAACATCTACCGTACCGGTGATATTGAGCACATAGTTGCCGCCGCCGGCAGTTTCTATTGCGGTTTTGGCGGCCGTAAAATCATCGGCTGGGATGTTGAACGTGGTGGGTGTCACGCCTGCACCGAAGTCCCCTGCGTTCATTTCCGCCTCAGTGGGCTCGGTGGGCTCGGTGTCCCCGGTGTCCTCGGTGTCCTCGGTGGTGGTGACGGTGGGTACCGTAGGGGTGGTGGTGCCGGTGGTGTCGCTGTTACTTGTTGTGCCATTGTCGCACCCGGTTAGGGCCAATGCCCCGCCCAGCAAAAGAGCCAGGGCGGCTGTCAGTAAAAATTGCCATTTCTTCATCTTGTATTCCCTCCTTAGAATGGAA
>BNUX01000039.1 GCA_025997675.1 Spirochaetia bacterium
GATTGGCTTTTGACGGGAAAAGGGGAAATGTTTAGCAATCGCCCTAATGTCAAGTTGGAACAAATGATAGACATTTTTGGGGAATTGGACGGCGTTTTTCAAGATTACATTTTGACGCAAATAAAAGAGATTCAAAAAGTTCAAAAAAGGACTAAGGAAAAATAACTATTGGGCTTAAAATTTTTTTATAGATGCGTGTTTCAAGAGATTAACCCCTTTAATTAGAACCCCTACCTCATTAGGGTATAGGTGTGGGTGTGTGCTTTAACGGTCAAATTTGACAACTTATTTTCATCTAATTGTTTTTAATTCCTATCCATAGTTTCATTGTATAACTACAAAAATCGCTATCATCTTTACTATTTCGATTATACGTTTCCATTATGGCTATTACTTCCTCTAATGTATAACCGTGCGCCTTAAAGCTACCGATTGCGGAAGGTAGTCTTTTATGGCGTCCGGGGCTTTGATCGTTTTCGATAAATGATTTTGCGTTATCATTTATTTTTGATTTCCAGTCCGGGGCGGGGGTTGTTATTTTTTTTGGCTTTACTGGCGGGGGTATTACCGGTATTGGTTTCGGTAATAAGTCATAGTCAAAATCTATTGTATTCATTTCATTTACCATTAGTAATTGTGGTGTACCGTCTTCACGGGAATAGTTTGGCCTCCTCATTAGCTGGCTGGGTGCTTTACAACTACTACACGCTAAACTATTAAACCAATGTCGGTTTATGTATTCTACTACTTTATGATAGTCGTCAATGTTTGTTGGTCCATTATTCAACTTGATCCAAAAATGCATCGATTTACTTCCACTAAAAACTACACTATGAATCTTTGACCGGTTTTTAGACCATAAAAGCCATTGTTGGTGTATTGGAATGTCGTCAAATTCAAAACAAAAATTATTCATAGATAATAATAAAGCGTTTTCGTGAAAGAATCCGTCTATTGTTTCCTTCAACGGATTTTTTGTGATAAAGTTTGCGTTATCATCTTGTCTATGGTTTCCGTGTTGTATAATGTTTTCACCATCTTTTATTTCCGGTATGTTCCAAAATGCTTTACAACCATTCCATAATGATAGATCGTTATTGCCTTCCGGAAACGGTTGCTTTGTTTCTGTTAAAACCATTCTAAAGGCGTTTTCCATTCTTTCGGTTTTATTGGGTAGTGCTATCTTTTTTTTCTTTCCTGTTTGGTTGTAATAAACTATTTCAAAGTCGGTAAAACCTGATTTTCGTAGGTTTATTATAGTATGAGGGGATAGTTTTTTTAATCCACGGGTTACTCTACACCTATTTAGATCGTCACGTTTTAGTGAATTTAGGGGTGCCATTATTAAGGCATCCGTAAGGTCACTGAAACGTGACGATCTAAATCTGGTTTCTCTTTTTTCTAATACCGCCATAGCCTTTAAAAATAAATCCGCTTGACTATTAGCGGTATAGTCGGGCTTTGGTAAGAAGGACCTTATTGGTATAACACGCTCTATAATAGCGTCTATCGTTTCGTCTATGGTTCTTTGCGGTATTACATTTCCGTCAAAATCTTTAAAATTGGTAGTAGTATCCACTAAACAAAAATCATTTAGACTATGACAACGGCTAAAAGCAACATATAACGATCTTGTAAAACTATCATTATCAAAATTACGGTCAATCCAACCACCTACATTTATAGTTAAACCATCTTCAATAGTTGATCCTTGTGTGGAATGAGTAGTTAAACCTTGACTACACGAAAAATAATCTTCAAGGTCATCATTTGTTACCGTTATTTTTTCGTCATCCGGTCCTAATAACACGGTAATGTATCGGTCTGCTTCTACTACCTTGTAGAGCGCTTTGTCTATCCATAGCCTGTTATTATCACAACGGATGTTTCCAATCCACCTACCTTTACCGTCTAAACGCTTTTTAGTTCTATGCGCCATTAGTAAAGTTCCGGGTATAGACCAATCAAAATCTTTATTCCAGTCGGTTACTTCTTTGTTGGTAAATGACAAGTAGTGGCGTCTTTTATCTACCGGTTTGAAAAATGATTTTAAGGTATCTCTATCTACAATACCTTCTTTCAAGTTATTACAAAAAGTGGTTAGGCTATAATCCATACGGTGTTGGTCATTCAAGTAAAAATGATAATCACATTCATAAATCGGTATTCCGTTACCTACCGGTCTAAACTGTTGGGGGTCACCTATTAGGATCAAGAAGTTTGCTTTTTGGTAAATCCGTTTTAATTCATTTATTGCTTGTTGATTCCAAAAAAATGCTTCGTCAACAATAACCACTTCCGGTACTTTACGGCTTTTTGGTTTTATCTTTTGTAATTCTTCCATATCCCATTTATGAATGACATTTCCGTCTTTGTCTATTTTGTCTTCACCATACCATTTTAACGCTTTATTTATAGTTTTAACCTTCATACTTGAAGGGTATTGACTTGCTGCGTTTTTTGTAGTGGTTAGAATTATCTTTGTTTGGGGTAAAGTGGTTAGATAGTTTTTAATAAAGTAGCTTTTACCACTACCAGCCGGGGCGCTAATGACTATTGTTTTCATAATTAAAAATTACCCTCCTTAAAATCTTTTTTCATTTGTTCTATGACTTGTAAGTAGATTTCACCTTCAAGGGCTTTAAGGTCCGTAATTCTTTGTATCCTGGTTTTATTGTTTGGATAGATGGTATAGGGTTCTGTGTTTGATGGGTTTCTTTTGTAGTTCATAAAATACTCCTTAGTGCTCAATGTTGTCCGGACTGAACACCAAGGAGCATTATTTTTTTGTAAGTAGCAAACTTACTTTTATTTAGTCATAGATCAACAAAAAAACTAGTCCCTAAGCGCCTTTCGATCGAAAAATCTTTTTGTATTGCTTCCAATATTTCTAAAAAGATGGCTTCTTCTATGGGCTTTAAGTCTGGGCGTTTTTTAAGTAAAGCTCTTACACGGTTATCTATGGTTTTATGGTGTGAGGAACATAAAAGAAATTCTTTGTTTTCATCTGCTATTTTATTTTTGTATCCCTCTACATTCTCTGGATGTTGAGGGTGGGCTAGACATAGATTGTCTTCTGTCCCGCATACTTCACATTTACCCCCGTAAAGTTTTATACGCTCTGCTCTTAGTTCCCGGTATTCTTTTGATTGTAATAGTCTCTTTTTGGCTAGTGCTTCGGGGTGTTTTTCGTAGTACGCTTTTTGGTAATTGTATTTATTTGTCATAATGTGTAGTTAGTTGTTTCTGGTTTTTTTGATAACATAAACTTAATTTAATAGTTTAATAGTAAGAGATAGATTTTATTCCGGAGGCTTGTTTTGTTTAGACTATCGGGTGGTGTGTGCGGGGGCTTATGGTGTCTAAAATGGCCGTGGCGGTGGTTATGGTGGGGGGCTTGTCATAGTAGCGGCGGGGAAATAGTAGACAAAAAAAAATACCTTATTTGAAAAAAAAAAGTCTTGACTGAGGGAGAAAAGAAGGTGTATGGTTTTACTAAAAGGAGGCTAGTACATAGTCTAATACATAGGCAAAAACCAGCTTCGTAACTCTATGCTACATATAGAGTTACGAAACGTGACGAGGGTCCGACTCCCTTCATCCGCTGTAAGAGGCTGGGTGTATTGATACACCCAGCCTCTTTTTTTCAGGTTCCGGGGTTCAAAAAGTCGGGGTTTTTTAAAAGGGGCCGCTTGGGGGGTTCTTTCTTAGGTGCGGTTGCCTTTGCTTTTGTTCCGGCGGCTTTTTTTGCGGCCGGGGCCGTTTTGGACTTTGCTTTTGGGGCCGCTTTAACAGCCTTGGGTTTCCTGGGGATTACCGTAAATTCCAGTTCTTTTCCGCAATGAGGGCATTTTGCCATGACGTTTCTCCTTTACGTAGTGAAATTCTCACGTTATTAGTATCGGTATAAAGCTATGAAGCCTGAATAATAATCTTACATTGCGCCTATCCGGTACATTCCGTCCTCTTCCGCTACCAGGGAATCCTTTTGCAGCGCCTCCAGGGCCTCATAAAGGCTTTCTGTTTCTATCCCTGTCCTCGCGGCCAGTTCCTTTGCGGAGGCGGGCCCTTCGGAGGCCAGGGTACGGATTAGGCGGCCCCGGGTCTGCCGGAAGGAACCGGTAAAGGGGCTTTGCCGGGTATAATGGGCACTGCGGCGGTTGGGGTTTACCGTGACTTTTTTCAATGCCGCCCCGTAATCCATAAGCGCCCAGTACCATTTCCGAGGATTTTTCCGGTCCAGGACGGTTTCAAGGATGGGGAAGATTTCGGTGTCCGACACTTTGTCGGCCGACACTTTGTCGGAGGATCCCTGAAAGTAAAAGTGGATCAGGGTTGCCCGTATGTTGGTTTCGATGAAAACCGCAGGGTAGTTATAGGCAAAGCATGAAATGGCCCCGGCGGTATAGGCGCCGATCCCCGGCAAGGGGAGGAGTTCCTCCGGGGTGCCGGGCACCATTCCGCCGTGTTCTTCCGTGATAACCTTAGCGCACTCCCTGAGGTACCGGGCCCGGCGGTTGTAGCCCAGACCGCTCCATTCCCGGAGCACCGTTTCCAGGGAAGCCTTTGCCAGGTCCGGAGGCTTTGGCCATAAGCCCATCCACCGCTCCCAGTAGGGGATAACCCGGTGGGTCTGGGTCTGCTGGAGCATAAACTCCGACACCAGAACCCCCCAAGCGATGTCCTGCCGCCCATCCTGCCGCCAGGGGAACACCCTCCCCGCCTCTTTATAATTGGCGTAGATAATCTTTCTGAATTCCCTTGTATCCACTTCGTTTAGTTTTTATTGACCTTAGCCACGATGAGATCCGCAATACCCTTAGGATCGAAGACATCGGTATCGATGATGAGATCCGCAAAGCCGTAATTATCGTTATCAATGCCGTATATCTTCAAATACCGTTCCCTATCCTGCCGGTCCCGTTCCGCCGTAAAAGCCGCCACCGACTCCAGGGTGTTCCCTTCCCGTAGTACAATCCGCCGTGCCCGGGTCAGGGGCGCCGCCTTGAGGTATACCTTAAGGTCGGCCTCCTCCAGCATCCAGATGGCTAGCCGGGAACCAAGAACGCAGCCGCCCTCCTCCCTCGCTAAGGCCACCTGACGCCTATCCACTTCCCGATCCCATGAATCGTCCTTTGCCGCCTGGGCAAGCACCTCCGCAAGGCTCATCCCCCGTTCCTCCGCTATACTGCGGAAGGTGAAGTTGATAAACCGGATTCCCAGCATATCCGATACAAGCCTTGAGACCGTGGTATTCCCGCATCCGCTTTTTCCCGATATGGCGATTTTCATTCCACATTCCTCAACTGTTCCCTGATATTTTCCAGGGCGTCCTTCATGTCCACCACCGCCCGGCTTACCGGGAGGACCGGTGTTTTGGAGCCAATGGTGTTTATCTCCCGGTTGATCTCCTGACAGAGGAAGTCAAGCTTTTTCCCCGGGCTGGGGTTCCGTTCCGTTTCGGAGCGGAACTCCGCCAGGTGTGAGGACAGCCGGGAGAGTTCCTCAGAAATGGTGTACTTCATCAGTAATACGGCGGTTTCCGCAAGGATACGGTTTTCGTCAATTTTGTCCCCCAGCAATTCTGCGAACCGGGTTTGGAGGTTTTCCCGGATTGACGCTTCAAGGGCAGGCGCGTAGGAGCTTACGGTTTTAAGGGAGGTTTCCAGGGATGCGATGTGACCCAATATATCCTCCTGGGTGTGATTCCCCTCCCGAACCCGTTCCGCCTCGAACTGGTCCGCCGCCTTTTTAAGCAGGGGATCAATAAGCGCGCGGTACTTTTCATCGTCCCGGTTCTTTTCAATCTCCAGCACCCCTTCCATTCCCAGCAATAAAGCAAGGCTTGGTACTTCCCGGAGCCCCAGTTCCCCGGCTAAGCCCAGAATCGTATCATGGTACGCTCTGGCGGCCCGGTGGTTCACCGAAAGGGTAATATCGGAATTACGCTCCTTGACACGGATGTTCACCTCAATCTTTCCCCGCTTGAACCGGCCGCTTATATAGTCCCGGATTTCGCTTTCCAGTGAAGACAGAAAGGGGGGGAGATTGACGAAGAGATCCAGGAAACGGTTGTTGTATCCTTTAATTTCCACCGAAAGAGAAATACTATCGTCCTGACTTTCCTGGCTGGCAAAGCCGGTCATGCTTTTCATTGCGCGTTCCGGTAATACCCATAAAGGGCTGTTCCGAGTTTCCAGTTGTCACCGGCCCCCATAGTCAGGAAGAGATCCCCCGGCTTAAGGATACCCTTTAAAACTTCCGCCGCCTCCGGGGGTTCCTCAACATACAGAACCCCATCCCGGAGGGCTTTGGTTTTTTCAAAGAGGGTCCGGCCGGTAACGCCGCCCCGGTATGCTTCCCTGGCGGACCCGTAGATTTTGTGTAATATCACCTGGTCTGCCTTTTCCAAGGAAGCGGCAAATTCATCCAACAGGGCCGCTGTTCTGGTGTAGGTATGGGACATAAAACTCAGGACAATCCGGCGGCGGGGGTAGAATTCCCGCAGCCCCTCCAGGGTTGTCCGGATTGCGGTGGGGTGATGGCCGTAGTCGTCCATAAAAAGTATGCCCCCTGCTTCCCCGATGATCTCCTGCCGCCGCCTGCTTCCCCGGAAGTCCTCCAGGGCGCGCCTGAGGGATTCGCGCTGTGCATCGGTCCAGCCGCCGTATTCATCCTTTACCAGAGAATCCGTCAGGGCCAGGGCGGCGACGGCGTCCAGGGCAATGTGCCGTCCGGGAAGGCGCAGCTTCAATTCTCCGGGAAAGGAAGCTACCCGCAGGGAGGTCCTCTCTTCCCCGGCTTGCAGTGATACTATTTTAAAGTCCCCCTTGGCGTTTAAGCCATAGGGTATGAGGCGGACCCGACCCTTGTTGACCGATTCGGCAACCTCCACGGCTCCCGGATCATCGGCGCAGTAAATCAGTTCGCCGCCCAGGGGAAGCAGCTTGGTGTATTCGATAAAGGCGTCCCGGATTGATTCGTAGGTGGGATAGTAATCCTGATGGTCGCTTTCCACGCCGGTCAGGACGATACGCCGGGGATGGAAGGACAAAAAGTGCCGGCGGTATTCGCAGGTCTCGGCCACAAAATACTTGTCCCCCAGGGTGAGGGTGGAGCGTCCGCCAAAACCGTTGACGGCGCTTCCCGCGAGGATCCGCGCCGAAACGCCCACCCCCCGTAGGAGGGTTCCCGCTATGGCGGTGGTGGTGGTCTTCCCGTGGACCCCGGCAATGCCCGAGGAGTCGAAGCGCGCGGAATAGGCCCCCAGGGCATCGGTGTATTTCAGCACCGGGAGGCCGCGTTTTTCCGCCTCCGCAATTTCGCTGTTGCTGTCACGGGTATATGCCGCCGAGCGGATCACCAATCCCGCATTTGCAGGGATATGTTCGGGGGCAAAGGATTCGTAATAGGGGATGCCCAGTTCCTTTAGTATCCCGTCAGTATAAAAGACCTCGTCCCTGTCCGAACCGGTAACCGGGAATCCCGAATTGTGGAGTAATTCCGCCAAGGCGCACATGCCGGTACCCTTGATGCCGATGAAATAAACGAGTGGTGCGGTTCCGGAACCGGCGGAGCCGGTCCAGGCAAGAAGTTTCTCAAAGTTCATGCGGTAAATGGTAGTCCAGGAAGCTTTTTTTTTCAACAGGCGGGAGTTGATACTGCCGCTCCTCCCCGGAGAGGGGGTCCCGAAAGAACAGCCCCTGGGCTTTTAACGCTAAGGCTTGATCCATGCCGTCAGCCTCCGGTTGCCCCCCATACAGCCTGTCGTTCAGGATGGGATACCCCAGCCAGGACAAGTGGCAGCGTATCTGGTGGCGAAATCCCCGGGCAATCCGGAGGCGGAAATAGTGGACTTCTCCGGTAGAATTCAGCTCCAGAACATCGGTTTTGTAGGCCTTGCCCCTGTCCAGGGCAAACTCCCGGCGGGGCTTTTTGGCACTTTCTTCTATAGATACGGGGCGTACCGCCCTCCTTCCGGGGCCATAGGGGCGAAAACTGCTTTCGATAGTAAACGGCGGATCAGGAAGGCCGGGAAGCTCCATTGGGGGAAATCCCGGCAAGGGAGGCCGGGGAGCGGACATGGTAAGGGCGCCGTATTCCTTAACAAGGGTCCCCTGCTCCTGCTGCATTAACAGAGACTCTAACGCCGGTTGAGTCCGGGCAATCAGGACCAGTCCCCAGGTTCCGTAGTCAAGCCGGTGCAGAAGGCCCCCCTCCCGTCTTTGCCGGCCCCGGGGAATGCGGACCTCGGGGTAACGGTCTCCGCACCAGTCCAGCAAAGATTCGTCCCCATCTCTTAGGGGGGCAGAATGTATCAGGGGAGGCTTGTGGACCACTAAAAAGCTTGCGGTCTCCGCCACTACCCAGGGCGCTTGTTTCACCGGAATTCGTTTGTCAGGACAATACCGCGTTCGGTAAACAGCCCTTGCAGCTGATCATAGGGAAGGATTATTTCTATAAGGCCTATCGAATAGGGGGCAATTTCATAGGGGTCCCATTGGAAACCCAGACCCCGGGGGCTTAAAAAGAAATCCTCCAGCCTATCCACCGAATCTTCAAAGAAGCCCCCTTCGGAGAGGGGTATCCAGGAGGGTATCTCCATATACGTACGGAGCGCTCCCTCCACCTGCTCATCCAGGGCCTGTTTTGCATCATTCCGGATGATATCCCATAGACTAAGCCGGCGCTTGTCCTCCAGGCTAAAGACATAGTAGTCATTAGTTTGCATACCGTGGGCGCCGCTTAAAAAAGACTCCGTTTTCCGGCTAAATACCGCTACCCTTGCAGTCCCGGCGCTTTGAACAATGGTTTCAGTATAATACCAATTCAGCGCCTCGGCGGGCATATCGGGAAATTGTTCCGCCACCCTACGCATTTCCCCGTACCGGGCATCATAGCCTTGGAGCCGTTTATCGGCGTATTCTTCGGTACCCTGACCATCGTACAAAGCATCCAGGATGAACCGGTTTTCCGGCCGCCTGCTATCCACTATTGAAAGGGAAATATCCATCCTGGGGCTGGTATTCGGCGCATCGGGATAGAGGAGAATGGTCCGCTCTTTGGACAGGACTATATAATCACCCTTTTCCTGTCCAGGGCCTGCACCTGCACCGCCCACCGCCGGCCCTGAGCTTTTGCAGGCCGCCATTATCATCGCCTGGAGGCATGCCAAAAGGCAGATACGGACTTGTTTTGTTTTCATCGCGGCTTTCCCGGCGGTTTTTTGCTAATTCCTTATATTACAAGGAATTAACTCTACATCTCCTGGGGGAATTGAACCCCCGTTGTCGGGATGAAAACCCGATGTCCTAACCACTAGACGAAGGAGACCTGAACAGTAATATATATAAACAAACGGAAAATGTCAATATCTATTCGATGACATTATTGCCCTAATTTCTGCAGGGCCCATTGTGCCTTTTCCCTCACCATTTCAAATTCATCTTCAAGGGCATTCCGAATATGGTTACCATAATCTTCCCTATAGTCATTGACCATTGCATTAATTGCATTCGTTTTCCACCTCCAAAGGGATTCCTTTTTTATGTAGAAAAACTTTTGGCTTAACTGTTTTTCTATTTCCTCATAATTCAGGGTAAGAATAGCTTCCGGAGAGAGGTGTTTTGCAAGTTCCATTAAACCGGGGAAGGTATCTTTATTTTCCCATTTATTGGCGTTTTGCGGACAAACGTTTTGGCAAACATCACATCCATATACGCTTTTACCCAAACACCGGTTTGTTTCATCGTCAAAGGAAGTCTTGTCATTGGATGTGGTAATAGGACTGACACAGGTAGTCATATTCATTACATAGGGAGCTGAGAGCGACTTTGTTGGACATGCCGTAATACATTTATTACACGTATCGGAACATTCCGAAAGTGAAGGCTTTTCAATACGTTCCATCTCTCTATCGGCAGCTAAAGCGGTAATAGTTACCCATGAACCTTTTTCGGTATAAAAAAAGTTATTCCGCCTGATAATACCTAATCCTGCTTTATAGGCTGCCCAACGCATTGCGGTAATTCCGGGATGTTCATTCCAGGCAGTTTTGATACCCAGGTCATGCACATAATTTTCAAGTTCAAAAATCTTTTGCCGTTCCGGGGAATCCTGATTAAATCTTGAATCTACCAGATAATATTTTCCGTAATGTTCCGTAATTGATTCTTTCGGTACACGGTAGTGTCCATAATGGGATACTAAAACAATAATTGATTTTGCCCAGGGAATATTTTTCTTTACGTCCGAAAAGAGAAGGAATTTCTTGTAAGGCATTTCTAAATTCGGGATATGGTCTATTCGTTCCTGCAATCGATCCGCATAATCAAGCATGGCTTCAGGTTTGATTATACCGCATTTATGTATTCCAAGCTCATAGGCTTTTTGTTGGATTTTTTCCTCAATTATCATATAATGTCCCTTTCTGTGTTGAATGTAATAATTTTTTTAATATGTGTCAATCAAACCCGTCGGACGGCAAGAAACTCCCGCCCGGAAAGCCCCGGCTATTGGGGGAAGAACCCGGGCTATCGGAAGAAGAACCCAGGCTATCGAGGGAAGAACCCAGGCTATCGAGGGAAGAACCCAGGCTATCGAGGGAAGAACCCAGGCTATCGGGGGAAGAACCCAGGCTATCGAAGTAAGAACCCAGGCCTTTTTGCAATGTCCCGAGCTTTCCCGGTACGAGCCCGGGCTATTGGGCATCAGTCCGGGCTTTCCGGTTGGGAGTTCGGGCTTTTCGACCCCGGTCCGGGCTTTCCGGTTGAGAGTTCGGGCTATCCGGGTGGGAGCCCGGGCTATTATACCGCCGGTTCGGGCTCTCTGAAAAAAGCCCGGGCTATTTTGGAGGAATTTCGAATTTTCCGGTGTTGAAATACCGGTTTTAGCGAGTTCGCCTATATAGAGCGAATCACGCAAAATGAAAAAGGAGCGTAAAAGGGCTGCAATGAACGTCAATCTGCCGGTCACAGGCAGCGTCAGAAGGGTTAAGATGAGGGGGCGCTTTTGGTAGGATTGGATAATCTACTCACACTTATATAATAGTCTATCCGCCGGTAAAAAGCAAGGGGTTAGGAGCGAATTGTTCATTTATTTGTTCATCCTATTAGACTGAAAAAAACCCTTCCCCTATCAGGGCCACCGTCTTCCGTAAGTCCTTATCCAGGGGGCGGTCGTCCTCCAACGGGGTGAAGTATGACAATACTTCGTTATAGGTCTGCTCCACACCCCGCAGTGCTTCTGCGCTCAGCTCGCCTTCTTTTTGCAACCGGAGATATAGGGCTTGGGTTGCGGCAAGGAGGGAGGCGGCAAGGGTCTGGGCGGTGAGGCAGTTGACCCGCACACAGTCACGGGCGGCGATGGTCCCCATGCTCACCTTATCCTGGTTGTGACATTCGGTGGAGCGGGAAAACACGCCGGCGGGCATGGTGTTTTTTAGTGCTTCGGCAGTCCAGGCGGAGGCGGCTATCTGTACGGCCTTGAAGCCGTGGTTGTAGGCAAAACTTTCCTTTGAACCTGAAAGATTCGGGGGAAGGCCCCGGTTGAATTTTACGTCAACCATGAGAGCAAGCTGCCGGTCCATCAGATCGGAGATGTTTGCGACGATATTCTTTAATGCGTCCATGGCGAAACAAATGTGGCCTCCGTAAAAATGACCGCCGTGGTATACGGAACGGGATTCGACGTCCACGATGGGATTGTCGTTGGCACTGTTCATTTCGGTTTCAATGAGGCTGCGCAGCATATCCGCTGCGTCATAAAAAACGCCTATCACATGGGGGGCGCAGCGTATAGAATAGTTATCCTGTATCCGTTCGGGGACTATACCCCGCTCCCTATCCTCCGCACTCTGTTCCCTGAGGGATTCCCGAATTCTTCGCGCCGCCTCCATTTGCCCGGGATGGGGCTTAACCTCAAAGAGACGTTTGTAAAAGTGATAGGCGTTTCCCCTGATGGCGACAGAATTCATGGCGGTAATACGGCAGGATAGCGCAGCCAGGTACTGCGCCCTGTGGAAGGCAAGGGCAGCCACCGCATTCATCACCGCTGTTCCGTTCATAATGGCGATGGCCTCCTTAGGACGAAACCGGTAAGGGGGCTTTTCCAACTCTTTCAGCACATCCGCAGAAGGCCGTATCTTGTTCTGATACAACACATCCCGTTCGCCAATGAGCGCCCCGGCGAGGTATGAAAGGGGGGTGAGATCACCGGAAGCGCCCACGGAGCCTTCTTCGGGGATCAGGGGCAGGATGTCTTTTTCAATGAAGAACGCGATATACTTCAATAGATCTATGCTGACCCCGGAAAAGCCCTGGGCCAGGGTATTGAGCCGGACAATCATGATAGCCCGGGTGGTTTCCTTGTCGAAGTAGGCGCCAAGGCCGCAGCCGTGGTAGCGGGTCAGGTGTACCGGCAGATCACAGTAATGCTCGGGCATTACAATTTCTGTGCAGGAGTCTCCGTAGCCGGTGGTAACGCCGTAAATGCCGCCATGCTCCGCCAGTGTCCGGTCAAGGAAGGCTGCGCCGCCGTCGATCTTTGCCTCGAATTCGTTTGAGGGGCAGAGGGTTATCTTCCCCTGCCCTTTTGCCACGCGTACCAATGCTTCAATGGTGAGCCGGTCTTTACCTATCTCGATTGGGGAATCGCGTCTCTTCATTATATCAAACCGCCGTTTACGGAAATAACCTGCCGGGTAATATACGCGGCGGCGTCGGAAAGCAGGAATACTGCCAGGGCGGCAACTTCCTCCGGTTTCCCCACCCGGCCTATAGGAATAGAGGGCAGTATCTTTTCTAGAGGGGCGTCTTTAATCATATCCGTTTCAATGACACCGGGGGCTATGCAGTTGACCGTGATGGACCGGCTTGCCAGCTCTACCGCCAGGGCTTTGCTTGCCCCGATGATTCCCGCTTTGGAGGCGCTGTAGTTTACCTGCCCCCGGTTGCCGATTAATCCGGACACCGATGCGATGGCGATGATCCGGCCCCGCTTCTTGCGGCAGAGGGGCATGATCAGGGGTTGGAGCACGTTATAGAAGCCGTCAAGGTTCGTGTGGATCACCGAATCCCAGTTTTCCCCGGTGAGGGCAGGAAAGGCGTTGTCCGCACAAATGCCGGCGTTACAGATGATGCCCCAGAAGGCCCCGTGGGTTTCGGTATACGCATCAAGTTTTTCCCGGCATTGATCCCGGTCCGCCACATCAAACTGAATCAATTCGATGTTCCCGCCCTTTGCCTGAATCTCCTCCCGCAAAGCGGCCGCCGCTTCTTCGCCCCGGTTATAATGGGCAATAACCTTGTAACCGGCGTCCGCTGCGGCAAGGGCAATGGCCCGTCCTATCCCCCGGCTCGCACCGGTTACAAGGACACTTTTTTCACGCACCATTACTATTTACCTCTCTTTTTTCAAATACGGACATATCATCCGCCTCCATAATGGTAAGTTTCGCCTGCGCCGCCGTTGTTCCGTTCAGAGATACAACGCAATCAAAGGTAAAAACGCTTTCAACTCTACAATCTTCCTGAACCTGTATACACGCCGTGGTTCCGGCCCGTAATACGGGGATCATTATTTCCATGTTTGAAACGCTCAGGATGAAGCCCGGCTTGGGCGGCTCCCCCTTCTCCCTGCCCGTGAGCCCCGATAGAACGGCAATGCTCTGGGCCATAAACTCAAAACTAACCCAGGCAGGAACACCTCCAAGGGCAGGATCGTAGAAGAGGCACTCTCCGGTAATATCGTATTCCGACCTCAGGCTGCGCTGCTGCGCTGCGATGTCATAAGACACAAGACGGGTGAGAAGAAACATTTTGCCCTTATGGGGCAGAAGCGTACTAAGTTCGTCCCGTTCAATGATACGGTTACTCAAAGGCTAATCCTCCTATAATGAGGCTGGTATTACAGCCCCCAAAGGCAAATGAATTACTCATACAGATACGGAGTTTCTGCGCCCCGTTCTCCGTACCGACAAAATGCAGAGCCGGAAGCGCCTCGTCCGGCACGCCGTCCCAACGGTGAACGGGCGCCCTCCCCGTTCCTTCCGTCGTGTGTGCGGCAGCATACAGCGCCATCCAGCAGAGCGCCAACTCCAGGGCTCCCGCCGCGCCTAAGGTATGGCCGGTGATGGGCTTGGTAGAACTTACCGGCGGTGAAACCGGAAATACAGCCGCCATAGCCAGGGCTTCCATGCTATCATTTAGCAAAGTGCCTGTTCCGTGGAGGTTGACGTAATCCACCTCACCGGGGGTTTTCCCGGCATTGGAAAGGGCTTCCCGCATGGCGCGGATGGCCCCGCTTCCATCGGCACGGGGGGGCCGTCATGTGGGAGGCGTCGGCGCTTTCCCCATACCCGAGTAATTCTATCCCCGGTTCATTGGATCCAAGCGGGTCTTTTGACATGACAAAAAACGCCGCCCCTTCCCCCAGGGTTATCCCTTTGCGGTTTTTGCTGAAGGGGTTGCACACCGAATCGGAAACCGCTTCCAGGGAAGAGAACCCCAACAGCACGGTTTCCGAGGCGATATCAACGCCACCGGCGATGACCGCGTCACAGATCCCTGCCCGGATAAGCTGTGCGGCTTTTACGATGGCCCCGGCGCTTGAGGCACAAGCGGTGGAAACGGTACATGCGGGGCCGGAAACACCTAAGGTGCGGGCGATATATTCGGCGGTGAATGGTGCGCTCTGATAACGCAAATCGTAATCAGCAGGAAAAACGCCTGTTGCACAATACGCTTTATGGGCCAAAAGGGAGCCTTCGGAGCCGTTGTCACAGGAGCCGGCACAGACCCCAATGCGGCGCACACCATAGGCGGCGCGGGCCTGTTCCACCGTGCCGCCTATCTGTTCCAACGCAGCGGCGGCAATGCGGAAGGCGCGGTTTTCCGGCAAATCGCCGCTTGGCAAATCATCGTCGGCGATACGGCCGACCGGGCGTATGCGACTGCCCTGAACAGCGGCGTCAAAAAACGCCGCAGGGTTGTTTCCGGCGCAACAGAGGAGACCCGGCATGGAAAGCCAAATCCGCATTAGAAATCCCCCCGCAGGGTATACGAATAATTCCGTAGAAAATTGGTATACTGAACCGTCTCTCTGTTTTTAACGATTTCAATTATGCGTTCCCTCCCGGAGTAAATAGTACGCACCTGGGGGTCGGCAACCAGGGTGAGGCCGGAATCTTTCAGCGCCCGTCTTAGCGCATCCGCTCTATAAAAACAAAACTGAAAATCCGCCGCAACATACTCCGGCTTGAGGGTGGAAGGGAAAACCGTTGAAACAAAGGAAATTCCCGCCGCGTCAAAGGAAAGCTGTGCCATATCGGCGCCCAGGGCGTTAAAAAGCGCAATAGTGATCCCCCCTTCATCGGCCTTGACCCAGGCATCCAGTACAAATTCCTGTTTACCATATCGCCCCGTAACCTGCTGGGCCATATCCAGGGGAATTTCGATGTTTGATGGCGGCAGCAAAACATAGTACGCCCGGTTTGTAACATAGACCGGCGAATAAGGGGAAGAATCAAGCTTTGTTACACAGGAAACCATGCAAAGGATAAGCAGGGGCTGGACAACCATAAAGCGTCTTGAGGCGCTTCCGCAGCGGTTCTGTTTCAATATATAATTTCCTACAATGGAGAATGAAGTCATTGTATATAGGATTATCCCTTCTGTCAAATCCCAACACCCGGGAACTGCACCTTGAGGGCAGACGGATCCTGGAGCTTCTCAATGAAAGCTGTTTCCCCGGAAGAGGGCCGGAGGAGATAGGGACAGAAAAAGGGGGGCGCCCCTTTTTTACTGCAGCCCATGCGGATTTCAGCATATCCCATTCCCGCAACATAGCCGCCGTCGCGTATGGAGCGGAAAAAAAAGCGGGAACCGGCTGTGATATTCAGTATGTGAAACCCATGAAGAATTGCGGGGAAATCGCCCGCCGCTATTTCTCCCCGGAAGAACAGGGCTATATCGCCGCCGCTCCCGGCGAACCGGAACAGCTTGAAAGGTTTTACCGGATATGGGTGTTAAAGGAATGTTTCCTGAAAGCCCGGGGACTTTCGGTTTTTGAGATGAGAACCGCCCCTTCTTTTGCCGGCCCGGAAGGTCTGGCCGTTGAGGTCAACGCGCCCCTGCATTTCTTTCTCTACGAACTGGGGGAGAAGGGTACTGAACGGTATTTGCTGGCGGCGGCACAGGAAAACGGCGGCGCCTATGGCCCTTCCCCGGAGTTCCGCTGGTACTCCAAGGGCATTCACTCCCCGCCGCCACCTGTAGTTCAAAGCATCAAAATTTTATGCTAAAAAGGGAGTATGGGCGGGGCACGCTGACGGTTAATTATGCCGTTTACAAACTCCTCGTTTTAAGCTACTATATAACCATTGGAGGCCAACATGGGTACGAGAGTCAAACCGGTGCAACCCACCGAGATAAAGGACATTAAAATCGTTCGGGAAGCTATAGCGCAGGTTCGTAAACCAATCTCACCGGAAGTTGAAAAGCGGAATCAGGAGCTGGTTGAAATGGTTCGGAGATTGACCGGCCGGGCGCCTCATAAATAGCATGAATTCCCCCATCCCGATCACCAGCAATAACGGTGATACCTATTTCCATCTGGAGCCACTTATTTCCGGTGTTTCACTTATGGATTTTTCCTGTCCTGTCCAGGAATACAACGACTATCTGACCCAAGACGCCCTCCGTTCCCGGGATGACCATATTGCTCTTACATGGCTTCTCTACGATCTATCCACCGGGGGTATCATTGCGTATATGTCCATCATTAACGACGCCATCAAACTATCGGTGTCAGAAAAAGAACTCCATAACCTTCATTACCCTTTCAAGACCATCCCCGCCATGAAAATTGCCAAACTTGCCGTATCCCAATCATTCAGCAAAACATACAAAGGCATTGGTTCTTTCATGATTGATTCCGCCAGGGGCCTTGCCATTGATTGTAACACCGATTATTCCGCCTGCCGCTTCCTCACCGTTGACGCAGACATCGAAAACAACGCGAGCATACTGCGGTTCTACGAAAAAAACGGCTTTATTCTCAATAGTGAAATGAACAACAAAAACCGTAAAACTATCAGCATGCGAAAAGATATATTTGCTTAGTCCCCACCGCCGCTTAGAAGCATCGCCGTAATAAAGGCCGTGGTCAATCCGGTAAATACCGTAAGCCCGAATATATGAACCGGCACAAAGCCGCTCAGGGCCAGCGCCCCGAATGATAGGGCGGTGGTGGCAAAGGAAAGCCCTATCGCCCGGATGGTAAGAGCGCGGTCTCCACCATCAGACTTGCCGCTTTCCGTTAGGTAAAACATATAGTCCAGGCCCAAACCGAAAACCAGTACCAACCCGGTTACCGAAAAAAAGCCCAGGGGAATGTCCAGAAGAGCGAGAACCGTTATCGTGACCAAGGCGAGCAGGAAGGGAACGGCACAAATACGAAAGGTCTGCTTCCAGGAATAGAAGAACCGGATTACTATGGCGATAATTATGTAGGCGGCAACAAAGATAATCAGCATGATACGGGTCAGGTTGTCCAGTTCACCGCCAATATCCTTAACCTTGTTCATAAAAAATACCCCCGGAAGTTCCGCCGCGATTGCACGGAAGGATGCCTCGTCCTGTGCGTGTAGGGGGAGTACGCAGGAATAGTACTCATTTTCAGCGGGACTTCCAATCCAAAGGTTGGAGATGAGCTCCCGGAGGTAGGGAGGAAGCCCCTCTCCGGGGAGTACGTAATGCCCCTGTGCCGCATTAAAGTCCGCGCTGAATTCAGCGGCGACTTCCGGTGGAAAACCTAAGGAGGCAAGTTGTTTTTCCGCCAGGGGGAGCAGTAAGCGCGCCGCCTCGTAGCTTTGCTGTTGAGTCTGTATTGAGGGCACAAAAAGGGAGGTGGCCAGATACGAACCCAAGGCGAGCCGGCGGCAGAGGGCTTCCTCCTTTTCCAGGGTCTCCTCCGCCGTTGACCCGGAAACAATAAAATACCAGCCGGAGGAACCGTGGTCCAGGACTTTGGCGGCGATCTTTTCGGATTCCAACAACGTACCGGACATGGTATAGAGGCTGCTTATGTTGTTCTCCACCCGCACCTTGTCCCGGTTATCCCAGAGTAGGAGCAGGGAGAATATAAGAATAGCCGCAAGGCCGCACCGACTAAGAAGAAGGCGGTTGAAAGGGGGAACCCGGGCGAAAATAGATGCGGGTCTGTGTATGATATACGGATACAGGCAAACCACGGTGAGGAAGGAACTCAGCATACCCGCAAGGGAAAACACGGCGAATTGCCTGAGTATACCGAAGGGTGCGAAGAACATGGCGGCAAAGCAGATTTCGGTGGAAACGAAACTCATGGTAATACCCCGGTTTCCTTTCCAGTGGATGAAGTAGTGGATAGAATAATCTACGCAGGTACCGATGAGGGTGGTGCCGAAGACAAAAGTAAGGACATGGATCTCCCGGAATACAAGGAGCGAGGTTCCCGCCGCTAAAAGCAGGGAAGCGCCGACAGCCAGAATGGAAAACAGTGCGGGCAATGGCGAACGGAATACGATTAGAAAGAGGATCAGGATGATGATCAGGGTGATGGTGGAGATGAGGGAGATTTCCCGCTGTGCCTTGGAGGAGCTTTCGTAACTGTGGAACGGTACGCCGGAGTATACAAAGCCGAGATCAGGGCTGTCGGCTTTAATGGAGGCGCAGGCGGCATATATTTTTTCCACGGCGCTATCCTCATTGGTGATGGCAACCCCCGCGGCCGTAAGGGCGCCCCGGAGCATCACGTACCAGCGGCCTTCGTATTGGGCGGCCAGCACATCATCCTTGAGGGACAGTGATCCGCTGCTTAACAAAGAGGAGGCGAGGAAGCGGTTCATCCCCCGGCCGGCGAGAAAAAAAGGATCCGTCCCCAGATTGTCCAGCGGGGCAAGGGTAAAGGCCCCGAAGACTGCGGACAGGGCGTCTTCGGCAATCGATCCTCCCCCACCATTCTCAAGGAGCCACCGGTCGTCCCCGTTCAACAGCATATAGCGGTACTCGTGCAGGTACGCACTGAACTGATCCATTACGGCTGCACCAACGTAAAGGGACAGGGATTCAAAAGCAGAGGACCCGGCAAAGGTCTCGTACAGCCGGGCGGCCCCTCGTCTGGCCTCGTCAAAATCCGCACTTGAGACGAGAATATTGACCTGCCTGCCGCTCCGGCTGCTCAAGGTTTTTTCTGCCGCCGCCACCTGGGCATGGGATACGGGGAGTATGTCGAAGAGGTTTGTGTTAACCCGAACCGGCCCGGCAAGCAGGATAGACAACGCCAGGGCAAGCGCTACTCCCGCGTGGGGCAGCAGCCAGACGAGCAGGGGCTTACTGAAGGACAAAGAGACTCCTTTCATCCACGCTCAAAGAGTCGGGGAAACGGTGGCCGGACAGGGTATAGCGGATACTGTCGCCGTTTTGTTCGTGGAGGATTATGGTACGGATCAGGGCATGGCCCGGCGGGGCCTCGCCGCTCATAATAATCCGGGCCGCAAATGAACGCATCGCTTTTTCCGAAGGAACCAGCCCCATGATCCAGACATCCCCTGATTCGGTAAAGTACACCGTAAAGTTATCCAGCAGTTTTTGTGCGTTGCCGGAAAAGACCGCGCTTATGGTGTCGGAGAAGCGCAGGAAAGTCTCATTGCCCCGGGCGTCAAGCCTTGTCCTTGTACCCGAAGGCGTTGACTGTACCAGATAATCCCGCCCTGCTGCCAAGGTTGAGGGGAAGGGCGCCAAAGTTTCCCACACCATCCCCATATCCGCCGCGATGATAAAATTTCCCTCCGAAACAAGGGAGCGGTGGAGGCGGCTAATCGTTTTTGTCTGCGAAAAGGCTCCCCGGACAAAGGGATGGCCGGAAAGGGCGGCGCATAGTTCGTTGAAACGGGCGCGGTTGGATTCCCCAAGGGGAAACGCAAAGACCTCTTCGGAACCGGTGGGGGCCTCTGCGTACACTACGCCGCTGAATAGGAGAAAAAATGCGTAAAAAGAAAGAAAGCGCTTCATTTCCGGGCGCCCCCTTCCCGCAATAGGGCTTCAACCTTCTCAATAAAAACCGGCGGGCAGGAGAAGCGGGAGGCGTCGGCGGCAATGTCGTATGCCATCTGGGTGCTCGATCCTTTGGTGCACAGTTCGCCGGTACGGGCGTTAAACAGTTCGTACTTTATTTTGATACAGCTTTCGTATTCCTCAAGGACCGCACGGGCCCGCACCCGGTCTCCCAGCCGGAAGGAGCCGATGTACTTAACCGATATTCCGGTTACCGGAAAGGCAAACCCGGAATCCCGCATCGCCAAATACCCGTAGCCGATTGTATCTAAGAGGGCGCACCGGGCTTTTTCAAAGTACTTGATATAGTTTCCGTGCCAGACAACCTGCATGGGATCCACATCATAAAACTCAACGCCAAATTCCAGTTCAGCGCTTACATAGTTGGTATCCATTAGGTTGTTCCTCCGGTTCCGCCCAAAAATTGTAAAAATTATACCATTGATAGGGATACTGTTTGCAATAAGTTTCAAGATACTCGGCAAACAAACGGGCCAGTTCCGCTATCCGGCTATCCCGCTCCTTACGGAAACAATCAAAAGAGACGGGGCTTTTATGAACGTGCATATCGTATTGGGATGACAGGGACACATCTTTTTGACGCAGGGCAAAAATAAAATAGGTTGGCGCATTAAGCAGGGCGGTCAGAAAAAAGGGGCCGTATCCAAAGGGGGCATCCTCCCCCAGAAAGGGAAACAGAAAATATTTATCCCTGGTATGAGCGGATGTCCGGTCCCCGGCAATCACCACCAGTTCACCCGCAGCAATCCTGTCTTGTAAAAAGATAACCGTATCCGGACCGATATCATTGGCGCTTACGAGGCGGGTCATGGACTGGGGGTTGATTTCCTTCAACATACGGCTAAAGTAGGGGATTACGGAAAAGTCAACGATGGAGGTAACCGGGATATCCCGGGAAACGCCGGTCCGGTTGAACTTGGCAAGGGCCCGCAGCAGTTCCACATTCCCCAGGTGGGAACAGATGAGCAGCGCCCCCTCCCCTTTTTCAAGGCGCCCTACCAGATCGCTCCTATCATCATCCTGAAAATGGATGCGCCTGAGTAAAACCTTCCCTCCCCAGGCTTCAACTTTTTCAAGCTCCGTGAGCGCAAAGGCATGGATATGTTTAAAAACGCTGGCCCGGAATTTCCTCCCCCGCCCGTCGCTGCGTACAACTCGGGCGAGCCGTTCAAGATACCGGCGGGAATCATCACGGACGCTTTTATAAACAATGAAATACGACAGGGCCACCGGAAAAGTAAGGATCCGCACAACAATCATGGGCAGATACCTAAACAAAATAAGCGCCATCCTGACATGCCAATACCGGGAAGCGTGTTCCGGGAGTTCCGACCAGTGCTTCACGGAGTATCCCCCAGGATTACCGACCCGGAAGAATAGGCCGGTTCACCACCGGGACCGGTTATTTTAAACGAAAGCATTCCTGTCTCTGCATTGTGTTGCAGTTCAATGCGAAGACGCGTACCAGGACGGATGAGAGCAGAAAACTTGATCCGTTTGATCCGCGCCACATTGACGCCGCGTCCCAGATAGCGAGCCGCAAGCCGAATTACCTCCCCAAGCTGGGCAACGGCGGGCATCACCGGGAACTGCGGAAAATGGCCGTCAAAATAGTCGCTAAGCGGGGGTACGAATATCTCGATGATTGCGGAGACATCGGTTTTCTCCAGAACTGTTTCGGCAGGGATACCATGCCTTCCCCTAAACAAGGCCCGGATATCCATCTTCTTCTTTTTGCCCTGGGCGTCCAGGGGAAGCGTCTCAAGGTAGCGCCATTTTTTCGGCAGTACGGTATTCTCAAAAAACTGCATGAGATATTCGGTAAAGTATCGGTTTATCCGGTGCTTCTCCCAGCCCTGAAATGTTGCTATCCCCGCCCCGTTCAGCGCCAGCGCCGCCGCAAGGTACTGCCGCCTGTCTTCCAGGGCGACAACGCACACGTCCGCCGCAAGCCCCGATTGCAGGATGCGGCTTTCCATTTCCGGCAGGGATATACGCTTCTCCTCTATTTTAACGATGGAGTCGGCCCTGCCCTTGAGGATAAAGCGCCCGTCTTCCAGGATGTCCGCCAAATCACCGGTGGTAAAACCTTCAAGGTCCTTGATGTAGGGCGAACGAATCACCAGACAGCCCGTATCGTTCAGACGAATCTCCGCGTTATCGAAGGGCGTCCAGGCAAGCCCATTCTTTGACTGCCGGTAGGCGATACCGCTGGTCTCGGTGCTGCCGTATACCTCCACCGGCCAGAAACCGAATGCCGCATCGGTTTTCTGCGCGACTTCCGGGGGGAGTACCCCGCCGGAGGTAAAGATAAAGGGCTCCCGGAGTGGAAGGCGGCCCGGCAGGGCTTCCACGGAACGCTTCAAGAAAGCAGGAACCGTAATGATCATGTAGGAATCGTCAACCAGGGTTTCAAGGCTTTCCGGATACTGAATCCGTTCGCGGCGGAAGGGAACACCCGCCGTAAAAGGGAGCAGGATTGAAAAGAGGAGTCCGTAAATGTGATGCTGGCTTACGGTGGAACACAGTTTGCGCTTGAGAAATTCTTCACCCCATTTGGACAATATAAAGCGGTTATCAAGTTCAAATTCCGTAAGCCGCTGCCGTACCGCCTTAGGCCTCCCGGTGGTACCCGAGGTATACAGTATAATTACCGTTTCATCGGCGTTTATCGGAGGAGCCGCCTCCGGGGGAGCCTCATGTACCAGGGGGGGAAAGGCCTGATCCGAAAGGAAGACAAGGCCCGGCTCCCGAATTTCCGCGATATAGGCCGGGGATACATTGGCGGTAAGGAGCACCTGTTTTTTGCACTGGAGCAGCGCGGTAAAGGCAACCAGAAAATACCAGCAATCCTCAACATGGAGCAGCCATTTCGCCGATCCTTCAGCCCTAATGAACGCGCGCAGCCGGGCCGTATCCTCAAGGAAATCCCCCCAGGTCTTGTAAACTCCCGCCTGCCAGGTACCGCTATAACAGAGAACCGTCTCCGGCGCACGGGACGCGGCGGTAAATTGCGATAGAGGAAAGGCCTTTTTAGACGTGTCCATCCCTACCCATTGCCGAACCGATATACGCCGCCAAAGCATCCACCGAAGCAAAATGCTTCCTGTTGTCTGCGCTTTCCGCCGAAAATTTCACCCCGAATTTCTTCTTAATCGCCACCCCCAGTTCCAGGGCGTCAATGGAATCAAGCCCCAGCCCGGCGCCGAAGATAGGCTCGGCGTCTTTAATGGCCTCAGGGGTAATATCCTCAAGCTCCAGGGCGTTTATAATCAATTCTTTTACTTGACGTTTTAAGTCATCCATTTTTTAGCTCTCCTCATTGTAGGGCACTTTATATTTAGCGTCAATAGTTATTTTCCAAAAAACATGCTTTAAGGCTGTAGAACGTTTACAGAGCCGGGATTCGTTGCCAAGGGAGGGTTAAAGTCTAGGTATCCACTTGCCACGGGGTGGAAAAATAAGGTAGCGTAATGCCGTGCAGGATTATACCCGGGATACAATCCGCGCGGTGGACGCGAAGTTTGAAGCGCAGAAAATCGCCTTTGCTCCCCTGACCTTTCAAGCGGTACGGGCCTTGCTGGAACTGGGGATTCTGCGGAAAATAGCTGACTCCGGCGATACGGGCCTTACCCGGGAAGAGGCGGCGGAACAGGCCGGCGTTTCCGTTTACGGTGTGGGGGTTCTGGCGGAAATTGCCCTGGGCATGAATGTACTTAAGCTCCGGCCCGATACGGAGGGAACAGAACGGTTTGTCCTGGGCAAGACCGGCTGGTTCCTGCTGGAAGATGATATGACCAGGGTCAACTTTAATTTTACGAAGGATATTTGTTATCAGGGCGCATACGATTTAGCTGAATCGGTTAGGTCCGGTAAACCAAGGGGGCTTACGGTTTTTGGAGAGCACTGGAATACTATTTATGAGGCGCTCTCTTCTTTACCTGAGCGGGCAAAAAAAAGCTGGTTTGAGTTTGATCACTTCTATTCCGACATCGCCTTCCCCGAGGCGCTCCCCATTGTATTTGCATCCCCGCCCCGCCGCCTTTACGACATCGGCGGCAATACCGCAAAGTGGGCCATCAAGTGCTGCGCCTATGACCCCCAGGTGAGGGTTACCATTATAGACCTCCCCGGCCAGATAGCGGCGGCGGAAAAAAATGCCGCGGCGGCAGGCTTTGGGGATCGCATTGAACAGTATCCCTGGGATGCGCTTGATCCTGCCTCCCCCTTCCCCGCCGGGGCGGACGCCCTCTGGATGAGCCAGTTCCTGGACTGTTTTTCCCTGGACCAGGTTACGGCGATACTGACGAAAATCCACTTTGTAGTGACGCCGTCAACCGATATTTACGTGCTGGAACCGCTCTGGGATATGCAGCGCCATGAGGCCGCCGCCTATTCTCTCCAGGCAACATCCCTGTACTTTACCTGCATGGCAAACGGCGCCAGTAAGATGTACCGTTTCGCGGAACTCACCGGGGCAATTGAAAAAGCCGGGTTTGAATTGGTGTGTGCCCACCACGGGCTTGGTTCAAACAGTTATTCACTCCTCCATTTTCATAAAAAATCATGAAAGCCCTGCCCCTGTATATCTCCCGCTTTACATCCTGGGCGCCCGGCTTGTCAGGTCCCGCCGACTGGCGGGAATGGGCCCGGGGAAACCGGAACATCCTTGCAGCAAAGGACAGCCCCGGCCTTGAGTTTACCCCCCCCCTGTTCCGCCGCCGTCTGAGCCAGCTCTCCCGGATGACCATTCAGGTAATCCACGACATTCTGCCCATCGGGGAGGATACAAAGATAGTGTTTGTGTCATTCCGTGGTGAAATTACCCAGCAGCTGCGGATCAACCGGATGCTGATAGAAGACGGCGAGGTAACCCCCGCAGCATTTTCACTTTCCGTGTTCAATGCACCGCCGGCCCTCGCTGCAATCGCCCTGAACCTGCGCGCCGGGTATTCCGCTATTTACCCTGCGGAGGATCGCTTTGACTCAGGCTTTCTCGCCGCCGCTTCCCCTATTCTCTGCGGCGATGCGGAGGGCACCGTCCTTGTCTACGCCGACGAACTTGTTCCGGAAGAATACGGCAGCCTAAGGCCGGCGGACAAGGAACCCCTCGCCTTTGCCGCCCTCCTTTCCCGCACTCCGGGGGGACTGCCGGTGGACCCGTCCGTACTTGCGATAGAATCGCCCGGTGCTTTTTTGAAATACCTCTATGGACACTAGGATGACCGCCGGGGTATACCCTAAAGGAAAAGTCAAGTAACATGAAAAAAGGAGAAAAATATGGCAAACGAAGAGGACCAAAGGTCCTATGATGATGATCTGACGGCGGCGGTAAAAAAATACGCCGGTGAAATTGGCTCCTGTTTAACCGGCATCGCCGGCGCCGATGTTTTGAATGAGACCCTGGAAGAACACTTTCGCCCGGAGGACGTGCTCCCCGGCTGCCGTTCCCTGGTGGTGATGTCACTGCACATTCCCGACGGCTCCCTTGAAATACTGCGCCGGGGCAAATCGGCCTATAGTTATAATTTATTCGGCTATGCCTACCTCAACCGCGAGCTGGACTTTATGATCTACCGGATGTCTAATTACCTGGAGGCCCAGGGGTATGCCACCACGCCCATACCGGCCCGGGGCGCGGCGGTGGGCGCTCCGAAAAAGGGGTACGGGATGATCTCCTACCGCCATGCCGCCGTTGCCGCAGGGCTTGCGTCCTTCGGTCTGAGCGGCATCGCGCTGAGCCCCGAATACGGCAGCCGGCAGCGGTTTGTCGCCGTGCCCACCACCGCCCCGCTTCATCCCGCGGAGCGCCTCCTTGACCAGAAAGAGGTGTGTGATGGCTGCCTTGAGTGTATCGGCCACTGTTCCGCCGGCGCATTGACCCTCAATCCGCCCCACGAATGCCACATGGGCGGTAAGATATACCGTTACGCACGGAGCGACTACGACAAGTGCATCCATGTGTCCCGTGGGCTCAGCACCAAGGCCTGGAAAGGGGCGCCCTTTAATGCGAAAATTGACGTTCCCTTTGTCGAAAATCCCAGCGGCGCGGAATTCTACGACCAGCTCTGGAACCAACGTGACGGCAGCATCCGGGCGAGCGAATCCGCCGAAGCCACCTACGGTGCGACCCTCTGCGGCCGCTGTATGGCCTTCTGCACTGCGGGGCACAACGCCATGAAGAACCGGCTCCGCCCGGACCAGAAAGCCACCGGCTGGACCGACGAC
>BNUX01000040.1 GCA_025997675.1 Spirochaetia bacterium
AAGTGTAATAAACTTTTGACATGTTTACGGAATTTCTTATATAACAACAAACTAACCCCCCCCCCCCCCCAGCAAGTGACCATTGCTTACTAAGTAACTGCATAGGGGGCCGCCCATGAGCCGGCCCTATGGATTCATTCGCACCATCTACCGGGCCGCAGGGGAAATCCATGCCCAGCTTGTCGGCTCCGACTATAAACGAAAACACTGTGAGATGGCCCTGGCCAAACGGTTCAGCGGCGGCAGGTACGGCTGTGAGCAGAACGTAGCCCTGCCTTGTG
Organism: Spirochaetia bacterium; assembly: GCA_025997675.1. GTDB lineage: Bacteria > Spirochaetota > Spirochaetia > Treponematales > Breznakiellaceae > Termitinema. The sequence goes on from BNUX01000040.1 coordinate 282, forward strand.
TCATACCGGAAGCCGAATGGAACTCTGTTTTCCCCAGGCCCCAAAGCATCAGGGCGGACTTTACCTTTTTTAACCGGCATGTCTTAGTCCGAATTGTCTTCTATAAACAGAGCATTTCGGAAGGCTCCTGCCGCGATATGTGGCGGCGTATGTACGCCGCAGACATTCCCCTGGGACTCATCCTCAACTTTGGCAGACCGGTCTTTGAATACCGCCGGGTAATGTATCGCCGCCGCCTGGCCCGGTGGCGGGAGGAACGCTGCTTGGGGTTAAGCTCCCCGGCGGCCTCATCAATGAAAAAAGGCCGGTTAGCGGCTTTTTTATACGCTTCCGAACAACAGCCGTTGGCTGAGGGAGTTAATACCCGCCTGTATAGGTAGGTAATTTCAAAGTGTGATTTCTGACCCGCGTAGAAGCAGGGGGGGATCACTAAATAAAGGAGAAACCATGAAGCGAATTAATCATGGTCTCATAGTAGGTCTTGCCGTACTCCTTTTGGCGGCAGTAACTTTCGTTGGGTGCGAAAACCCCGAAGCCGCCGATGGCCTCCCAGGTGCGCCTGGTAAGGATGGTACGAATGGTACGAATGGTACGGGTACGAAGGGTGCGGATGGTAAGGATGCGGTATGGGCACCGCCTGCGAGTATACCGGTAGCAGAAGATGCTTCCGATATTGTGTATCTGTGGGAGAAAGGTGCGACTGCGGTGAGTGCAGGCGTATTGCCTGGCAATAATATAATACCCACAGGGAAAACGTTGTATTTTGAGCAACCTTCCGCCGCTACTACACTAGCAAAGGACCTTATTGTTGATGGTACGCTGATTGTTTACGGCGATAATACAAATGGTATCGTAACCGCCGCCACCGGTGTTATTACCAGTAGCGCCACAACGCCAACCACTGCGGGTGCTATTGTTCTTCTAGAGGGCGGTAAGATTGATGCGAAGGTGGCCAATTCTGTCAAGGTAAAAAGCATTACCGTAGGTAACGATGGAATACTCCTTGCATCTACTGCTGCTGGTGCTACTATTGAGGCAGGGACAATCACCATAGAAAACGGCGGACAATTCAGCGTAACATATGCTCTCACCACCACTGATGGTATAAAGGCAACCGCAATCACCGTGAACAATGGTGGTACATTCAGCCTTGGTCCTATTGCAACTGCGGGCGTGGTTAATGTCGGTACACTCACGGTGAATGGTACATTAGTTGGTACTACAGGGGCTGCTCAGACACTTGTGGCCGGTACTGGTGTAGTTAAAGCCACTACCCTTAATGCAGGGTCTACCGGCGTGTTTCAAAGTGGACTTACTACAGCAACGCAGGACTTTGCAGCTGCAGGTCTCACCGCCATTTATGCTAAGTTTAATAGAGTGGTCAGCACAGGCAACTTTGCATTGACTGCCAACACTACACTGACCATCCCTGCCGGTAAGAGTTTTGATGTTAAACAGTTTAGCTTTACCGGTGGTAGTACTGGTACATTAGCGCTTACCTTGGCCGGCGGCGGAGATCTCATTGTTGGCACTACGGGGTTCTTAGTGAACAGTGGCACTACTGGTACTAATGACGCTACCGTAATACTTAAGAGTACTACTACTATCCATGCAGGCGGTATTACGCTTAAAGCTGCATCTTCTACAGTAGATGGTAAAGTTATAGTAGCAACTGGTCATGCCAGCAATGCCACTCTTAATCTTATTCCGGGATTGTTAACAATCGGGTCGGGAGGTTCTGGTGGTGGTACTACACTTGATGGTGTTATCTTAACCTTTGGTGCCGGTAGCCAGGGAGTCGGTGATACAACAAATAACCCTATTAAGTCAAAGACAGCCTCAAATGGTACCGAGAGGGTTGTCTTTGCGAAAGGTAGTGAGGCAAAAACGGCTAAGTTGGCAGCAACCCTTCCTGCTGTTGCAGTAATAACAACTGCTGCTACTTACAAACCCGATTCAGCAGGGGCTTGGCAGACCCCATAACCGTTACCCGCCGGCGGTATTCATAGCCGGCACTGGATAACAGGGCGGGGGCTCAGGCTCCCGCCCTGTTAACCCTGCGATATAAACGCGGCAGCCATATAGCTGTGCGTAGGCGGTGATGCCGGGACCCATAAAAAGGCCTGGTGGACCGGCCCCCTATCCCGGCACGAAACCCGGGGTACCCGTACCTTACGTGAAGGTCCTTGGAACCCTCCTTTCGTAATTTACCCCTTTATCAGATTAGTGGAGAAAAATCGTCCCGTGGTCAGGACGTGACCTCCCGTGGTCAGGAAGTGGCTTCCCGTGGTCAGGAAGTGACTTCCCGTGGTCAGGAAGTGGCTTCCTGTGGTCAGGAAGTGGCTTCCTGTGGTCAGGAAGTGGCTTCCCGTGGTCAGGAAGTGACTTCCTGTGGTCAGGAAGTGGCTTCCCGTGGTCAGGAAGTGGCTTCCTGTGGTCGGGACGTGGCTTCCTGTGGTGAGAACAGGCCATCTACAGGTGTAGACAGGCCGCACATTGTGTGCAAGGAGGACAGGTATGTTGTTTTCGTTTTATCAAGCTTTACCGGATAGCATGTTAATGCTGTTTGTGGAAGGGATGATAGTGTTTTGTATGCTGCATGGACCCCGGCTCGCTATACCGACACCGGTGATAGAGGCTCTGCAGGCGATTTTTGCCCCCTACAAGGTTGCCTTCCTAAAGGTGGCCGAGGATGGTAACTTCGGCAGTGGCGATGTAGCCGTGAAGGACGCAGCACGGGCCGCCCTCATAAGCGCCCTTGAGGAATTTATAGGCAATTGGGTCCGCCCGAACAAGAAATGGACGGCGGCAGACCTGATCGATGCGGGGTTTCCCCGGGAGAGCGCCCCCGGCGGAGGGAAGATTGAAGCAAGCCCCATCATGAGCCTTGACGGAAAGCCCGGCGGATATATCAAGGCCCACAGCCGGTGTAGAGGCGTGGCCGGAACCGGTTTGGCAGACTTTGCCGATATTATTGAAGTCCTTTGGGACTATAAAAACGCGGACGGCACCTTTCCGGCGGCCAGAGAAATCCTCCACACCCATTGCGTTATCTCCTTTAGCGCCACCGCTTCCATCGAAGTCCCCTCCACGGATAAGACCCGGGAGATAGTCGTCTACGGCCGCTATGTCAACCACACCGGCCCGGGCCCCTGGAGCGACCCGGTAACCATCGTGATTACCTAAGGCACGGCGCCGCCCCTTGCGTGTGGTTGACGGGGGAGAATTGTGGTATAATGTAGGGAGGAGAACGCCATGACCACGACGCAAGTACAGCCCGAAGCCCCGATGACCTATGAGCAGATCCGGGAAATGTTTCAGGATATAGGGCGGAGCCAGAAGGAGACGGACCGGATGCTGAAAGAGAACGCCCGGAGCCAGAAAGAAACAGACCTGAAATTCAAGGAAACAGAGCAGATGATTAAAGAAGTAACCCGGAGCCAAAAAAAGACTGACCGGCAGATAAGCAATGTCAACAAGCAACTCGGCGGCATGGCCAACAGTGATGGGGATGCTGCAGAGGAGCTCTTCGCCACCTCATTGGAATCCAAAATGATGTTTGCCGGGCAGCACTTCGATGGCATAGATTTTAATGTCAAAAGGAAATCCGGAGGTCTCAGGGGAGAATTCGATATAGTCCTCTACAACTGCACTGCGGTGGCCATCGTTGAAGTGAAGAATAAGGCGTGTAAAGACGATTTGGAAAGCATGGTTACCAAAAAAGTACCGGTTTTCCGCACCCTCTTTCCCCAGTACCGGGACCATGCCATATACTTAGGCATCGGCAGTATGTCCTTCGATGACCGCGTCATTAAAAAAGCCCATGAACTGGGTATTGGTATACTCCGCCAAAAAGGCGATACCATCGAAGCCGATACCGACGCCGTCCGTGCCTATTGATAAGGCCGGGGGGAAGGCCAAGCCCTATTGGGGGCCGGTCTTTTCCCTATGGCTCAGGACCGGTGGTTTGCAGGATCAATAAATAAGGCTTGCCGCTAATGCCATTATCGCCTCTTTGCTTAAATCCCTATAACGAAAAGCGTAAAGGAACTCGTCTGCAATTTGATCGGTGAAATTAATTTTCTTTCCTTTCTTTGCCGCATGGTATGCAAGTACATGGACCAAAAAATGCAACGCAATTTTAGCGTTTATTAAATTCGCAACGCCATTCTGTCTTGAAAACGGATTAAGTTTGACTATCCAAAAGCATAGCAGGGCAGCTTCGTTTAGCTCGCCAAGAGTACACCCATCATAGAAAATGTGGAAATATATCCGGCGTTTCTCTATCCGTTCAAAAATATCCAATAAAACTTCCATGTTTGTAACTATATCATTTATACCCGTATCCTGTTCAAAGGATCGCAAGAAGCTACCGGTCCTAGCACACCAAATCTTTACCGTTGACTGATCAAGAGGTTCAAATTTGGGGAATTGATGGGGTTTATTTGGCAATTACAAACCAGCTTTAGCAAGAGACTCCAAAACGGCACGTCCCTCGGGGGTGGATTTTAATACTTTGGAACCTTCCATGGCCGCATCCCAGATGGTTTCGTCTTCACCCCTGATACGTTCATTTTTGGGGTATACCCGGCTTACAAGGTATTTTTGGTATTCTTCATCGCTAAATTTAATATCCATGATCCGTATTCTAGACCGCAATAGTAGACTATGTCAAGGCCGCCCTTTCCCTAATTTTGGAACTGGGTAGTATTGGGTGAGTGCAGGTTGCCATCTTCTAAAACCGATATTTTTATCAAAATCAAAAAAATTCTCGCGATATTTTTATCAAAACTGACAAAAAACTCGGTTTTAGACTTCCATTTTTTCATCGCCCTATAGTATACTGGCTGCATGGCGCTTAAACGAACCGGGTATCCCGACAGAATTATCAATGCCTTTAAGCAAGTGTCCATTGTGGTGCTTTTGGGGGCACGGCAGGTGGGAAAGACCTCTATAATGGAAGGCTTTAGCCAGGACAAACAGGTCCTGACCCTTTACGGCCAGGACCCGGAAACCGCCCAGCTCTTCGAGAAATTGTCTCAACTGGAAAAATATCTCCAGGTATACCTTAACCCCCAGCTAAAGGGGTATCTCCTGGTGGACGAATTTCAGTACATCCCCGGGGTATCCACCATGTTAAAGCTCCTCACGGACAAGCACCGGGACCTGAAAATCCTCTGCTCGGGCAGTTCCTCCCTAGACATTCTGCAGCAGGTTGAGGAATCCCTGGCAGGCAGGGTACGGACATTGGAGGTGCTGTCCCTCTCTTTCTCCGAATACCTTTTTTTCAATGACCCCAAACTTGCGGCGCTCCATGAAACCCTTGATATGGATACCGGGAGTTCCCCCCTTACCGCCCCCATCGAAGCCCTGTTTTCGGAATACCTGGTTTACGGCGGCCTGCCCCGTGGGGCGTTGACTGCGGACCGGGAAGAAAAGATTCAGATACTGGATGACATTTATCAGACCTATTTATTGAAGGATATACGGAACTATATCTCCCAGGGTGATGTTGTGGCCTTCAATAAAATGCTGCGGCTCGTTTCTGCGCAAATAGGGAATCTGCTCAATGTGAATGAAGTAAGCCTGACATCCGGCCTGCCGCGGAAGACGTGCGAGGAGTATCTCTACATTCTTGAGCAGATGGGGATAATCAAATTGCTGGAACCTTACTTTGTCAATAAACGTAAGGCCATCAGCAAGATGAAAAAAGTCTACTTCTGCGATCTGGGGCTGCGGAACCTGATCGAAAAAAATTTCAACGACATCGAATACCGTCCCGACCGGGGGGCTCTCTTTGAAAACTACGCTATGCTTGAACTCTGGCGAAACCGGGGCGCCGCCGGGGAACTGCAATTCTACCGGACTTCTGATGGCGTGGAGGTGGACTTTATCCTGAACCGGCTTTCAAAAAAGACGGCGGTGGAATGTAAGTTCAGTGCCTTTGCCAAGCCGGTAAGTTTAGCCGCCTTTAACCATTTCTGCGACGATGAAGCCATTGCGAACCGCTTTATCCTGAACCGTACCCTCAACACCCTTCACCGGGACGCCAGGTTTCTGCCGGCATTCCTTGCGGACCGGATATGACCGCAGGCAAATCCTGCCCCAATCACTTGACACAATCCCCCTTTTACATTATATAATACCTATATAAATACTATGAATAAACCCAGGAGGTTACTATGGCTAGAGTAGACAAAATCACGGATCTGATCGGGAAGACTCCGATTGTGAAAATCAACAAGCTCAACGACGGCGGGGCAACGGTGTACGTGAAGCTGGAATGCTTCAATCCCTTTTCCAGCGTTAAGGACCGTATCGCCCTTGCGCTGATTGAAGCGGGTGAAAAGGACGGCAAGATTAAGAAGGGCACCGTGCTGATTGAGCCCACCAGCGGCAATACCGGCATAGGCCTGGCCTTTGTAGCGGCGGTAAAGGGCTACCGGATCATCCTGACCATGCCGGAAACCATGAGTATTGAGCGGCGGAAGCTCCTCAAGGCCCTGGGGGCGGAACTGGAACTGACCGAAGGGGCCAAGGGCATGAAGGGGGCCATTGCCAAGGCGGAAGAGCTGGCGGCGAGCATCCCCAATTCCTTCATTCCCCAGCAGTTCAACAACCTCGCCAACCCGGCGATCCACGAAACGACCACGGGACCGGAGATTTGGGACGATATGAAAGGGGAGGTTGATATCCTTATCTGCGGGGTCGGTACCGGCGGTACGGTTACCGGTGCGGGGAAATACCTGAAGTCGAAGAAACCCTCGATAAAGGTTATCGGCGTGGAACCCTCGGCTTCCCCGGTGCTTTCCGGCGGCCAGCCCGGCCCCCACAAGATCCAGGGCATCGGCGCGGGCTTTGTTCCCCAAGTTTACAACAAGGACATTGTGGACGAGATCTATCAAACCGATGACGTAAAGGCCGGCACCATCGCCCGCCGGGCAGCCAAGGAAGAGGGTATCCTGGTGGGCATTTCCTCCGGCGCGGCCCTGGAAGCGGCCCTGACCATAGCCAAGCGGCCCGAAAACAAGGGCAAGACCATTGTGGCGGTGCTGCCCGATACGGGGGAACGCTACCTTTCGACCTGGCTCTGGGACGAGTAAGGGGGACCTTGTTAAAAAGGCATATCCGGCTTTCCGGATATGCCTTTTTTGTTAAGTCTGTTCCAAAAAGGCCTTCACCTGTTCCCTGGAAACCCCAATGCCGCCCTGGGCGTCGAGCTTTTTCTCCGAACCATCGGTTCCCTTCATGCGGAATGCGGGAACAAACCAAACCCCGCTTTTTTCGTAGGCCAGGTCGTTGTTTTCATCAATCTGCTTGGCGTACTTTCCCGATTCCAGGATGGCCTTGAACTTCGCGCCGTCCACGGCGCCCTTGACAATATCTACCAGCACATCCGCCTTTTCCACATTGCGCCGTTCTATGGCCACCCCCTGAAACAGGGCGGCAAAGAGCTTCGGCATATCGCCGTTCAGCTCCCGGGCAATGTAGTAACTTTGGCCGCAGAGGTCCGTGTGGGGCGGATGGTCCTCCGGCCGGGGATGTGCCTCCACGGGCCGCCATTCAATTTCGATTTCAGGATGGGCTCCGATATATTCCTGCAGGTATTCATACCCCCGCTTGCAGTAGGGACATTCGTAATCAAAAAAAATCTGCATCTTCGTCATGTTTTTCTCCTCATTGAAATTTACCAAAAAAGGAAGGTATAGTATAGTGGAAATGGTTAAATTCCTCCACACTGCGGACCTGCATTTGGGCAAGATTTTCCACGAGCATTCCCTGTTAGAGGATCAGGCGGCCATGCTGGATCAACTGGAGGGGATTCTCCTGGATGATTCCTACCGCGCCCTCCTTATCGCCGGGGACATCTACGACCGATCCATCCCGTCCCCGGAGGCGGTTGCCCTGTTCGGTGCTTTCCTGGAAAAGCTCTGTGCCGCCCGGCCGGATTTGGCCATCCTGGTACTGCCGGGAAACCACGATTCCGCTCCCCGGCTGGGCTTTGGGCGGGAACTCTTCGCCAAGCTGGGCATTCATATCGCCGCAGAACCGGAGCGGGCCTTTGAACCGGTACTGGTGAAGGGCTCCGGTGAAACCTGCGCTTTTTTTCTGCTCCCCTTCCTGTATCCCGGCTGCCTCAACGACCCAAAATCCGGGGAACCGGCCCGCTCCCAGGGCCGTCTTGCGGAACTGGCGGCTGCCCGGCTGAAGACGGCCCGTGGGGCTGCTGTAGCGGCGGGGGCTTCCCTGACCGTCCTGGGGGCGCACCTCTTTACTCTGGGGGGCCGGGAGTCTGAGTCTGAACGGATATTCCTGGGAACCGCCGAACAGGTGGACGCAAAGCTCTTTACCGGGTTTGACTATGTCGCCCTGGGCCACCTCCACCGTTTCCAGCAGGCGGCGCCCAACACCTGGTATTCCGGGAGTCCCCTGGCCTATTCCTTTGATGAAGTGGATCAGGACAAGGTATTCCTGTCGGTTGAACTGACCCCTGGAAAGGTCACCGTTACGCCTATCCCGGTGAGGCCCCTGCGGAAGCTCCGCCGGATCCGGGGTGGGTTCAACTTCTTTTTCCGGGATTCCGCAGAGGACCCGGCGATTCGGGAAGCGGCGAAGGATTATCTGGAGATTTCCCTGGACGATACGGCCCTGGTGGAAAACCCCTTGGCCCTGCTCAGGGGCCGCTTTCCCTGGCTCCTGTCGATCCGGCAGAACGAGGCATTTGCCCGGCTTGCCGCTCAGGATACCGGTGTGACCGGAGAGGCGGCGCTGCCGGGCCGGAAACGGAGCCCCGCCGAGGACTTTGCGGATTTCCTTAGAGGGATTTACGGGGAGGCGGATAGCGAAAAGATGGCCCTGTTTGGGGAACTGTTTGCCGAACTGGAAAGAGGGGCGGATAATTGAGACCCATCAAGCTAACAATGGATAACTTCGGCCCCTTTGTGGGGAGAACGGTCATTGATTTTACCCTGATGGACGATATCTTCCTTATTACCGGGAAAACCGGATCCGGAAAGACCACCGTTTTTGACGCCATCTGCTTTGCCCTCTACGGAACGGTGCCGGGCAGCCGGCAGGGGCACATCAACCGGCTGCGGAGCGACTATGCCGGGGAGAATCAGGAATGCCTCGTATCCCTGGAATTCTCCCTGGGGGAGAAACGGTATCAAATCGACCGGAGCCCCAAACAGGAAAAGCTCAAGAAGCGGGGGACCGGTACCACTACAGTAGAAGAAACGGCGGTGCTCTACGACTTACTCCCCGAAAAGAAGAGCCTCTGTTCCCGGAAATCCGAAGCGGACCAGTTGATCCGGGAACGCATAGGGCTTTCGGCGGAGGAGTTTTTCAAAATCGTGCTCCTTCCTCAGGGGGAGTTTGCGGAGTTCCTCCGGCAGAATACCAGCCAGCGGCGTGAAGTGCTGGGCAAACTGTTCCCGGTGGATTTTGCGACGCGGATACGGGAGTTGGCCTGGGAAAAGGCCAAGGAAGCGGAAGCTCTCTCCCGGGAGGCGGAACATACGCTAAAGGAACTATCCCGGCGGGTTTCCTTTGACACCTACCCCGGCTTGCACCGGCAGGCGGAGGAGGCCCTGAACAAAGCCAGGAATGACGCCGCGGCCTTGGAGTTGGAGGGCAACCGGCTTGGAAAGATCCTCACCCTGGAGGAAAGCCGGATAAACGCGGAGCAGCGGCTGGGACAGGCGGGAAAGGAGGCTGCGGCGCTGGAACGGGCTGCTCCATCGGTACGGGAAAAGGAAGCCCGGCTGGACCTGTCCCGGAGCGCCCAGCCTTTGGCGCATCATCTCCTTTTTGAGAAGGAAAAGCAGGCCGCCGCCAAGGCCGCCGCTGCCGGGACGGAGCGGGTCAGGGCGGAATATGCCCTGGCGGAAAAGAAATTGATGGATGCCGATGCGAAGGCCGGGGAAGTGCCCGGTATGGAAAAGGCGCTGACCGGATACCGGGAAAAACGTCCCGGTCTCCTTGAAATCGCCTTAGAGGAGGCAACGCTCCAGCGTAACCAGAAGGAACTGGGGGCGATTCGTACCGCCCTGGGGGCCGACGGGGGGAAGATTGAAGCCCTGAAAAAGGCCCTGGAAGAGAAGGATAGGGTAATTGCCGCCCACAAGGCCCTGGCGGATCAGACTGGCGCCATCACGGAACAACTGGAGCGGGAGCGCGCCATAAAGGACCTGCTGGTCCGGCTGCGTCAGATGGCGGGGGACGCGGAGGAACTGGAGGCGGAGGCGAACACCGCGGCGGAGCGGGCCCAGGGACTGGAGACCGGTAAGGTTGAGCTGGAGAAACGGATTCCGGTGCTCCGGGATGAGTTGGCGTTAAAAGAGGCGGAGAAGGAGGCCCAGGAAAAGGCGGGTATGGCCGCCCACCTTGCGGAGGGCTTGAAATCCGGTGAGCCCTGTCCCGTCTGCGGTTCCCGGGAACATCCCCTGCCTGCCGCCGCCCGTGCACCTGCATTCGGTATCAATGAGCGGATAGACTCCCTCAAGGCATCCATCAAGGACGCCGAACGGGATCTGACCGCAGGGATTACGGCACTGGAATCGCTTAACGCGGAACTCAGCCGGACCCGGCAGAAACGGGACAAAATCCGGGACGCCATGATCCATGAGGCGGAGGGCTTCGAGGAGACGGTCAAGGCGGAGCTTACTAGTTCCCAGGAGTTGGGCCGGCTGGTGGAGGTAAAGTCCCGTTCCCTCACCGGTCTGGCGGCCCGGCAGCAGGAGGCCCGCCATGCCGCAGACAGTGCGGCGCTTCTATACCGGGAACGGGAGGGGCTTTTGGCCACGCAGATGGAAATGGAAAAGGAGTTTGCAGGCTTACAGGAACGATACCGAGGTCTGGAACACGCCACGGCGGACATGCGGGACAAACATCAAGGGCTCCTCCGTGAGTGGAAACTTTCCAGCGCGGCGGAGGCATTGGCAGCCCTGGACAAGACCATCGGGGATACCGACTGGCGTATCCGGGAGATCCGGGAAAGCCGGGAAGCAGCGGCCCGGGAATTGGCAGCCGCGCAGGCCCGTGTGGAGGGAAGTGCCGCCGCTCTGGATGAAGCGGAGCGGCACTACCGGGAAGCCGCCGCCGCTCTGGAACACGCCCTGGCGGGCTCGCCCTTCCCCGACGCCGCAGCCTTACAGCTTGCCATCCTGGACCGGGATACCGAGGCTGCCATTGACGCATCGATAGTTCAATGGAAGGAAAACCGCTCCCGCCTTAAATCCCAGGGGGAAGAACTGCAGCGGAACCTGACGGAAATAATCGCCACCCGATCCACCTTGGGATCTGCCTCGGAGAATCCTGCGGAATTACGGGCCGCCCTGGAATCCTGTGCAAAAGCACGATCTGCCGCCGAGGCTGCACGGGATAAGGCACAGGAGGAGCTTACCGTTCTGGAACGGGATGAGGCGCGGCTCCGGGAAGCCGGGGACCGGCATGAGGAGCTTGCCAAGCGGGCCTCCCGGCTCGGCGCCCTGGCGGACGACCTTGCGGGGAAGAACCCGAAAAAGAAGTCCTTTGACGCCTGGCTCCTGGGCCTGTACCTCAAGGAGGTTGCCGCCTTGGCCACCAAACGGCTTGAGCGGATGAGCGAGTCCCGGTATTCCCTGATTCTGAACAGCGAAGGCGAATCCGGCCGCGGCCTGGCCGGGCTGGACCTGGCAGTTTTCGACGCCCTTACGGGGAAAACCCGGCCCTGCGCGACCCTCTCCGGCGGTGAAAGCTTCATGGCCTCCATCAGCCTGGCCCTGGGACTGGCGGACTCCATCCAGACCCGTTTCGGCGGCATCCGTCTGGATGCGGTGTTTATCGATGAGGGCTTCGGCAGTCTTGATGAAGGGAGCCTGGATAAGGCGCTGATCATCCTGGACGAACTCCGGGAACACCGCATGGTGGGCCTCATCTCCCATGTGGGGGAAATGCGTTCCCGCATACCCAGCCGGATTGAGGTGATCAAAACCGGGGCGGGGTCAAGGATTGAGATTGACGCGGCCCTTTCTTGACCTATAATGGAAGAATGCGTATCGCGTTAATCCACTATCATCTGCGCTGGGGGGGAGTTACTTCGGTGGTCCTGAATCAGGCCCAGGCCCTCTTGGAGGCCGGGGAGGATGTGCTGGTTATCGCCGGCGAGGGAACACTACCGGGCATTCCCGTGGCCGAGGTCCTGGACCTCCGGTATGATTGCGACCGGGATGTCCCGCCGGAAAGCGCCGGGGAGGAACAGGCCCAAAAGCTTGCGGAGGCTATTACCGGGGCCATGAAAGCCCATTGGGGGCGGGAAGCGGATATCATCCATGTACATAACCCCCTGTTACGGAAAAATTCCACCCTGCTCCCGGCTTTGAATATCCTGCAAAACCGGGGACTCAAGCTGTTACTACAAAACCATGATTTAGCCGAAGATTGGAGGCCCAATATCTATGCCCGTGGCGAGGAATACCCGGCAAACTGCCATTATGCGGTGACTAATAGCCGGGATCGCTCGTTCCTGCACCGGGCGGGGCTGAAATTCGAGGGGCTCCACCTGCTGCCGAACGAGGTGCACCCTGTCAGCCCAACTCCGGGGCTCCTCCGGAACCGGTACCTCTACCCGGTCAGGGCTTTACAGCGGAAAAATATCGGCGAGGCCCTGTTCCTTTCCCTATTCATCCCCCAGGGACGCACCGTGGCCATTACCCTGCCCCCTACCACCGATAAGGATATCAGCATCTATCGGGACTGGATGGATTTTTCCCGGGAACTGGGGCTGCCGGTGGAGTTTGAACTGGGCCTCCACACATCCCTGGAGGATAGTTACGGGAGCAGCCTGGGGATCATCACCACCTCGGTTAAGGAAGGGTTCGGCTTCTCCTACCTGGAACCCTGGACTGCGGGGCGGACGGTTATGGGCAGGCGCATAAACTATGTGTGCCGGGACTTTGAAAGCGCCGGGATGCACTTCGATTCCCTGTATTCCTCCCTGGATATTCCTATGGTGTATATTTCCGGAGCCATTCTCAGGGGAAAAATGGAGCATACCATGATGTCGATCTATAAACGGTTTGGCATGGCCCCCCCCCAGTATATTATTAAAATGATGAACAAAGATCTGATTTCCCGGGACGTGATGGATTTCGGCCGTCTGGACGAAAAAACCCAGAGGAGCATCATCCGGATTGTTGCCTCCAACCGTCGGGTGTTCCAGGACATTGCCGATATAAATCCCTTCCTGCGGCAACTGATGAATTGGCAGCCCAATGAGAGTGTAATAGAAGAAAACCGTCAAAGGACGCTGGAATTTTATGGCAGGGAACCGGTCCTTAAACGATTGCAGGAAACCTATCAATCGGTGCTGCATACCCCGGTGGCCCATAAAATCACCAAATCCATCCTGCTGGAACTCTATCTGGACCCCTTCCGGATCTCCCTGGTCGGGGTCGGCAATGACTGATCCCCGCCAAAGGCCCTCATGTAAACTCCAGCTCCAACTGCCCTTCTGTAAGGTCGTATCGGGAATGGCGGCCCCTGCCCTTTTTGTGGAAGGGCTCCGTGTTCCACCCTGCGGCGGCGGCAATGGACAGCACCACCGGCAGTACCTGGGAATCGGTGTAGTGGTCGTAATCGAGGGGGGCGTGGGGCAGGGACGCCGGTTCAGGGCCGGCGCTGGTCCACACAAATTCCACCGTACCCCGGCGGCCCTTCCAGCCCAATAATCGGGCGGCCCTTACCTGGGGCGGCGTGGAGGCGGTGTAGGTTTCCGGGGGCCGGGAGAGGCGCTTACGATATACCAGTTCCCCGTCCAGTTTCCCCTGCCGGAGTTCCCGCAGTATTGCGGTGACCCGTTTTGTGAAGGCCTCTTCGCCGCCGCCTGCAAACACCAATTCCAGCAGTTCCATCTGTATCCGCCGGGCCAGGGGGGTAGCATCGCTCCGTACCGCCTCCATGCCCTTTACCTCCACCGACATACTGCCATCGCTGCCTAAAAGATAGCCGCCGTAGCCCTTAGCACGGCCGCGGTTTTCACCCTCGTTGTGAATACCCCGCAGGTGGGGGATCAGAAAACGACGGTAGGCTTTTTCAAAACGCAGTTCCAGAAATGATTCCCGATCATATTCCGAACGGATCCGTTCCGTAAGAAAACTATTCAGTTCCACCGTAAGATTGCTGCAGGTTTTGGTAAAGTCATCCGGGCCTGCTTCATCGCCCAGGCCGGTTTCCACAAACAGTGAATCCGTATCGCCGTAGATGACACGGTAGCCCCGTTCGATAAACCAGTCCTGGGAGAGCAGGAGCCACTTCCGGGCAAAACCGGTAATGGAGCCTGCCAGTTCCGTGCGGCCGTAGCGGCAGGCGGCGGTACCCAGGACGCCATAAAAACTATTCATCAGTATTTTGTACACATGGGCGGCGTTATCATCCCCCGCGTCCAGGGCTTTCCGCCGGGCGGCGAAGTAATCCGCAATCAGTTCCGGCAGTATCCCCGGCTGCCGGGAAAAGGCGGCGCCGTTGGGGGCTATAACCGGAGATGTCTCCTGTGCGGCCCGTTCATGGGACAGTGGGTCAATGTTGAAGGTCCGCATGATGGTTGGGTAGAGACTGCGGAAATCGAAAACAGCAACGTTGTTGAACAATCCCGGCAGCGGCTCCAGCACCGTACCCCCAGCGGCCCCGGACACCTGAAAGTCCGGCGGGGCAGGGGGCGGCGGAGCGATAGCGTTACGGCGAAGTTCCATGTTGTAGATACGCTCGAAACTCACCACGCTGGTCCATGCCTTGTCCAACGAAACGCCGGTCAGGCTGGCCCGTTCCAGGGTAAGCCGGAAGAGGCCGGTCTTAGCGAGAATGTCCGGGACCAGGGCGGCGTCCTTGTAGCAATACTCTCCGAAAAGCCGTGGGTTCTCCGCGTAGAGCCGGTCCAGTTCAGCGATCTTGTCCTGTTTTGCGGCGGCTACGATCTTGCCCTCCCCCAGCACCGCCTGGGATATGGTTTCCAGGGTATAGTCGGGAAAGCGCCGGGGGCCGGAGCGGACTATTCTGAGGGCATCGATAACCTGCCGCCCCGGTACTAATGCTGCGGCTGATCGCCTGCCTTCACCGGAAAAAAACTTGGTCCCCTCATAACCCGTGTATCCTGCGGATCGCCCCAGGGCAAAGGGGATGCCGTGATGTTCACAGCGTTCCGCCAAGCGGGGGAAATCGAAGTCGAGAAAATTCCAACCCGTTAATACGTCCGGGTCCATGCCCTGTATGTCGGCTATGAAAGCGTGGAGGAGAGACGCTTCATCGGCGTGATAGATCAGTTGGCCCTTCTGTTCCAGTGCATTACACAACACCCGAACCAGCCCGGTGGTTTCTTCAAAACTTGAATCCGTCAGGGCGATTGCCACGGCCCGGATGGAATTGTCGCGGGTATCGGTTTCAATATCAATGGAGGCGATTCGCAGGGGAACCTTTATGGGATTACAATCAGTGTCAGGAGGGAGAATATCTGCGTCAGGGAAGACCAGGTTTACCAGGCGCCCCGGACGGGAATCGCCGCGAATCCGGAGGAAACCGCGGATGTATTTTTCTGCCAGGAACAGGTCCGGGGGTTTCATGTCCATATCGGGACTGGGAATACCGGCCTGTTCAAGTAGTTTTACTGCGGATGAACGATCCCCGTAGCGGGAAAAGCAGAGGAGGAGCAGCTTTTCTACACCGGAAAAAGCCTCCAAGGCGGCGGGGATCACTTCATATTTTACGGATGACAGTAATACCGCGCATCGGGCCATATCGTGTTCATAGATGTGGAAGCAGGGACGCCAAACCTGGGCTGCCGCGAAGGAACGCCCGTCTTCCAGGCGGCCCGTCAGGTAGAGCCGGTCCCGGCGCTGGTCCGCATAGGCGTGAACCAGGAAGCCACGGAACTCCGGGGGGCCATCGGAGCGTAATGAAGCGGCCACTAAGCAATCTCACCTATCATCATTCGTTAAATGTATCTTTAAATGTTGATACTTACAAGTGCTGAAGGCGGCTTGACTGAGGATATCCCCTGTCGGTTGACGAAAAATTGACCTTTTCTTGACAACCAGTTTACATCTATAGACTACCTTAAAAATATCAAGAGCAAATTGAATATTTGCTTTTAGTAAGCCTGGAAAAATTGTTTGACGTGTTTTACCGTGCCGACCGGTCACGAAACAAAAAAGGTTCCGGTTTGGGTCAAAGACAATCTATCTTGATTTTTATCGGGATCCGTGGTTATAATAGAACCATGCGGGATTGGGAATACACCTGGCGTATCTGGAACAACAATATCTCTAAGGGGATGTTTTGTATAAATTTTTTGGAGGAAGAAATGAAAAAGTTCATGATGGTTTTATTGATTGGTCTGTCCCTAACAGCGCTGGTACTTTCAAGCTGCAACAAGGGCGGAAAGGGCGATGCTTCCGGCAGTACCGGCCTGAAGGTGGCGCTGCTGATTAACGGCAACCTGGGGGATAAGTCCTTCCACGATTCCGCTAACAACGGCCTGAACCTGATCCGGGACAACCTGGGCTGCAGGACCAAGGTGGTGGAAGTCGGCTACGACGACTCAAAATGGGAGCCCGCCTTGAGGGATCTCTGTGACGAAAAGCACGACATCGTTATTTGCGGTACCTGGCAGATGCAGGAACTGGTTACCAAGGTTGCCCCGGATTATCCCAATCAGAAGATCATCGTCTACGATACGAGTATGGACTACGCCGCAGACTCTAAGGGGCTTTTCAAAAACATCTATTCTATGGAATACAAACAGAATGAGGGGTCCTACCTTGCGGGGGTTCTGGCTGCGTCAATGAGCAAGTCCGGGATAATCGGCTTTGTGGGCGGCATGGACAACACGGTTATCCGGGACTTCCTGGTGGGCTATATCCAGGGCGCAAAGGATTTAAACCAGAACATCAAGGTGGTTCCCTCTTTTGTCGGCAATTTCAGCGATACGGCGAAGGCGAAGGAGCTGACCTTTGCCCAGTACCAGATGGGGGCCGATGTGGTCTTCTCTGTGGCGGCCAACGCCGGGGAGGGAACCCTGCAAGCAGCGAAGGAACGGAACCGGCTGGCCATCGGGGTGGATTCGGATCAGGGCATGCTCTACCTGGACAGCGATCCGGTCCTGGCGGAACTTATCATGTCCTCCATGCTTAAACGGGTGGATCAGTCCATCTACCTGGCGGTGTCGGAGGCCATTGCGGGAACCCTTGCCTGGGGAACCCGTGCGGAACTGGGGATAAACGAGGACTGCGTGGGACTGGCGGATAACCCCATCTATCAGCGGGTCGTTCCGGCGGATGTGCGGGCTTTGATCGCCAACTATAACAATCAGGTTAAAGGCAGGCAGATCCAGGTAGTTACCGCCTTCGGGATGGATCAGAGCAGCTTTACTGCGTTTGTAAATCAGGTTCGCCCCTAATATAACAGGAACATTGTATGGCGGAAATTCTGCGGATGCAGAACATAGTGAAGATCTATCCCAACGGCGTGGTGGCTAATAACAGCGTTGATTTGCGTGTTGACGCCGGGGAGATCCACGCACTGATGGGGGAGAACGGCGCGGGAAAAACCACCCTGATGAAGATACTCTTCGGCATTGAAGAGCCTTCCGAGGGGCAAATCTTTTTCAACGGGCAGGAACTGCACATTAAATCCCCCATCGACGCCATACACCAGGGGCTCGGCATGGTCCATCAGCATTTTATGCTGGTGGAATCCATGACCGTGGCGGAGAACATCGTGCTGGGTATGGAACCGGTTAAGGGCGGGATGCTGGACTACAAAAAAATCACCGCCTCTGCGGAGGGGATAATCAAAAAGTACAACTTTTCCATTAACCCCAAAAGCCGCATCCGGGACCTGCCCATAGGAACCCGGCAGAAGGTAGAGATCCTCAAGGCCCTTTTCCGGGAAGCAAAACTGTTAATCCTGGACGAGCCCACTGCGGTGCTTACCCCTCAGGAAACGGAAGAACTTTTTCAGCAGTTACGGATATTGAAAGACCTGGGGCACACGATTATTTTTATTTCCCATAAGATAAACGAGATCAAGGAAATCTGCGACCGGATCACCATCATGCGGAATGCCAGGACCATTGGGGTCTATGATGTGGCCAATTTGAGTAAGCAGGAAATATCTAACCTCATGGTAGGCAAGGATATGGACTGGAGTATTAAAAAGCGCCCCGCCAATCCCGGTAATACGGTGCTCAAGGTCAGCGGCCTGGGGGTGGTGGATGAGGGGAACCGCCGGCTGCTCCGGGATATTTGTTTCAAGCTTAGGGAAGGGGAGATCCTGGGTATCGTGGGGGTCGAGGGTAACGGTCAGCGGGAACTGGTGGAGTCCATAACCGGCCTCTGCAAACCCGACACGGGTACGGCGGAACTGCTGGGAAACAC
This sequence comes from Spirochaetia bacterium, assembly GCA_025997675.1. Classification (GTDB taxonomy): domain Bacteria; phylum Spirochaetota; class Spirochaetia; order Treponematales; family Breznakiellaceae; genus Termitinema. Next base: position 18,689 of record BNUX01000040.1, read on the forward strand.
AATAGCATCACTGTCGATCAAACAGATTCGGGATACGGGGATGGCCCATATACCCCAGGACCGGATGGCAAAGGGGGTGGCCCTGCCTTCATCGGTAAAGGAAAACCTTATTTCCATAGCATTTGACGGGGACACCCTTTCCCGCGGCCCCTTCTTAAACTTAAAGGAAATTGATTCGTGGTCGGAGGATCTGATCCGGGATTACCAGATCAAGGTTGATTCCCCGGAGGCGCCGGTGCGGATGCTTTCCGGGGGTAATATCCAGAAGGTGGTGGTGGCCCGGGAATTTTCCACCGGGGGTAAATGTATCATAGCGGATCAGCCCACACGGGGTATTGACGTGGGGGCTGCTCAATTTATCCACCAAAAGCTTCTCCAACTGCGGGACGAGGGCGCAGCGATACTGCTTATCTCCGCGGACCTTTCCGAGGTGATGGACCTGAGCGATACCCTCCTGGTGATGTACGGCGGACGAATAGCGGCATATTTTCAATCGGCGGCGGAAGTTACCGAGAAAGAACTGGGGCTGTATATGCTGGGGATTAAACAGCAGAGCGAAGAGGAACTGCAGAGGTGTTTATCATGAAAGAAAAAGCTGGGAAAAATCTAACCATCGAAACCCGTTTTGAAATAATGCGCTTTTCCACCGCAATACTGATAGCGGTTCTGCTGTCCCTTGTTATCATCCTTTTGGTGAGCGAGGAACCCCTGGCGGCATTCAGGAACCTCTTTTTAGGCCCCCTTTCCTCCTGGCGGCGTTTTGGCAATGTTATTGAGCTGGCAATTACCCTGACCTTTACGGGGCTTGCGGTGGCGGTAATGTTCAGCGCCAACCAGTTTAACATGGGCGCGGAGGGCGGCTTTTACGCCGCAGGCGCAGTGGCCGCCATGACCGCCCTGGCGCTGCCCCTGCCCCCGGTGATTCACCCGGTTGTAGCAATACTGTTGGGGGGGATTACGGGGGCGGTAGTTTGTAGTGTTCCCGCCCTGCTTAAACAAAAGTGGGGGGCCTCGGAACTGGTGTCCTCCCTGATGCTGAACTATGTGTTCTTCTATTTTACCCGTTATTTTACCAATACGGTGTTTAAGGACCCGGACTGCGGCTATGTTGCCACCTACCTGCTGCCTGTCACCGCAAAACTGCCCCGGATCATTGCGGGTACCCGTATTCACGCGGGGCTCTTTATCGTGATCTTTGCAGTAATACTAACGGTTATCTTTATCCGCCGCACCACCTGGGGTTACGCGCTGATCCAGACCGGACGGAACCCCGGCTTCGCTTCCTATTCGGGGATAAACACCCCGGTGGTGCTGCTCTATTCCCAGCTTGCGGGCGGGTTTATCGCCGGGGTCGGCGGCTCTGTGGAAGTGCTGGGAATGTACGATCGCTTTCAGTGGCAGAATATGCCGGGTTACGGCTTTGACGGCATCATCGTAGCGATTCTGGCGAAGAACAAACCGCAATTTGTGCCGGTGGCGGCGTTCCTCCTTGCCTATATACGGATCGGGGCGGACCGCATGTCCTCCGCTACGGATGTTACCAGTGAAATGATCGCCATCATCCAGGGGATCATCATCATGCTGGTAGCCGCCCAGGCCTTTATGAGCCATCAGCGGCAGAAGATGCTGGTAAAGGAGGTGCGGAACAATGGGTAGCATCCTTCACTATATCTTTGCCCTTGATTTTGCCTATTCGGTGCTCCGGGTAACCACACCAATACTGTACGCGGCTTTGGCATCGGTGGTGGCGGAACGGGCGGGGGCCTCCAATATTGCGTTGGAGGGGATCATGCTCTTCGCCGCACTGTTCGGCGCAATCGGTTCCGGCCTGAGCCACAGCCTGCTCTGGGGTTTCCTTGCGGCCCTGGCAGGGGGGCTGGTGATCGCCATTGCCTTGGCCTACTTCGGCCTCTACCTGAAAACCGACATCATCCTCTCCGGTATCGCCCTTAACGCATTGGCTACCGGGGGCACCGTCTTTCTGATGTACGCATTGATCGGCGACAAGGGCAGTACCTCTTCCCTGGTATCCCGGAGCTTTCCCCGGCTGGACATCCCCCTTATCCGGGATATTCCCGTGCTGGGCAGAATCGTGTCGGGGCAGAACACCCTGACCTACCTGGCCTTCATCATGGTATTTGTGGTGTGGGTCCTGCTGTTCAAAACCCGGTTAGGCTTGCGTCTGCGGGCGGTGGGGGAAAACGCCGAGGCCGCAGAATCTGTGGGCATACCGGTGCTGCGCACAAAGTTTACCGCCCTCTTGATCAGCGGCCTCCTGGCGTCTGCGGGGGGAGCGTTTCTGTCTATGGGCTACATGAGCGGCTTTACCCGGAACATGGTTTCCGGCCGGGGGTTCATCGCCCTGGCTGCGGCGGCAATGGGGCAGCTCTCCCCGCTGCCCACCATGTTGGCCTCCCTGGTCTTCGGCTTTTTCGACGCCCTGTCCAACATCCTGGCGGCCATGCGCATCCCCGATGAATTTGTAAAGATGGTGCCCTACCTGGCTACCGTTTTCGGATTGGTGGTTTTTTCCGCCCTCCGAATCTGGCGTCTCAAGGCGCAGAAATCCGCATTTATAGGAGAGAAGATACTATGAAGAAGATTCCCGTAATTATTGACTGCGATCCCGGCCACGATGATGCCCTGGCGCTGATACTCGCCTTTGCAAGCGAGAAGCTGGAGGTAAAGGCGGTAACCGTAACCGGGGGCAACCAGACCTTGGCAAAGACCCTGCGGAACGCCAAGCGTATCCTGAGCTATATCGGCAAGCGGCCTCCCCTGGGAGCCGGCGTGGACAAGCCCATGTTCCGGGAACTGGAAACCGCCCCGGAAGTCCATGGCGACAGCGGCCTGGACGGCCCATCCCTGCCCGACACGGATTACCGGGAGGAACCCATCCCCGCAGTAGATCTGATGCGTAAAATTATCCTGGAAAGCCCGGAGCCGGTAACGCTGATTCCCACGGGCCCCTTAACCAATGTGGGCATTCTGTTTACCGCCTACCCGGAGGTGAAGCGGAACATTGCCCGGATATCCCTCATGGGGGGCAGTATTGCTGAGGGCGGCAACTGGAGTCCTGCTGCGGAGTTTAATATCCTGGTGGACCCCGAGGCGGCGGACATCGTCTATACATCGGGTGTACCCATCACCATGTCCGGCCTGGACGTAACCCACAAGGCGATGATCCTGCCCGCTGAAATAGAAACGCTGCGAAAACTCGGCGGCAAGGTGCCGGTTCTGGCTGCGGAACTGTTGGACTTTTTTTCAAAGTACGATCGCAGCCTTGGCTTTAAAGGCGCACCCCTCCACGATCCCTGTGCGGTAGCCTGCCTTATCGCCCCGGCATTGTTTACCACCCGTGATTTTCACGTTGCCATTGAGACCAGGGGGAAGTATACCAGCGGCATGACCCTGGCGGACCTGCGCTTCTGGACGAAGGAAAAACCGAATGTGACTGCCAATATGGATGTAAACCGGGAGGGCTTCATCAAACTGTTTATGGATGCCTGCGATTCCTATCCCTAATATAGTTATGGATAAAGCTTGCTTTTTTCCCCAATATGCAGTACGCTGACCCTATGCAAGAAACATATCTTTGCAAAATAAGCGCACCCACGTGGAGGAAACGATGGATATAATTAGTGAGGTTAACTGGGCTGTTGAGCATGTCCGGGAGGGCGATTATGATACGGCGCTGGCGGACTATGAGCGGATAACCCGGGTGCACCCGGAAAGCACAGATGGCTGGAATAGCTGCGGTCTTTTCTACCACAATGCCGGGGACTATGACAAGGCAATCACCTGTTTTACCAAGGGCGTAGAGCTCAGGCCGGAGTTTCCGTTCTTCTGGTCTAATCGCGCCATTTCCTACGGTGAAAAGGGGGACTTTGATAAAGCCCTTGCCGACTTTGACCATGCCCTCCACCTGGACCCGGAAAATACGTGGGTTTTTGAGCATCGCAGCGATGTGTACGGGAAAATGGGGGATTGGGGCCGCGCTTTGGCGGAGCTTGACCGGGCGATTAGTCTTGAGCCGGAGAACAGCCGCCTGTTTGGCGCGAGGGGCGCTGCCTATAACCGGCTGGGGAATAAAGAGCAGGCTATTGCGGACTATACCGAAGCAATCCGCCTAAACCCGGATGATGCGTATTTCCGGTTTAACCGCGGACTTATCCATTGGTATATCACCACCACTACGGATTTTGACCTTGCCATGGAGGACTTTACCGCGACGATTGAACGGGCGCCGGATATGGCGGATGCCCATTACGCGCGGGGCTATGGGTACATGCTTCAAATAAAGGGGTTTCAGGGGACAATAACGGCAGTCGTCACCGAAAAGGTACAGGATGAAGCCATACGCGCCGTTTTATTAACCGAGTTGGCCCAAGTGGGCTACAACGAAATGATCCCCTGGATGGACAACCTGTACAAGACGCTCCGTCTCCCCCGGGACAGGCTGGATTCCCTTATGATTGAAAGTGCTTCGCTCCTTACCAAGTATTCTTTGGGCGAAGCCCTGGAAGACCTCGACCGGGCGATTACCCTTAACCCGGCCCATGACAAAGCCTACCTTTGCCGGGGGCATGTCTATAGGATGGCGGGGGATAAGGAGCGTGCCGTGGCCGACTACGAACAGGTCCTTACCCTCGTTCCTCACCATAACGAAGCGCAAAAACAACTTGACGCATTGATGGTTGCCCTTAGTTGACCGCTTCTTCTTTTTCCTTTGGCAAAACCAAATTAAGAATAATCCCCACAATGGCCGCGAAGGCAATTGACGTCAGTAAGGGATAGGGGCTTCCGGGCAGCTGAAACACCGAGCCGCCGCATCCAAGAATAAAGATGACCGACGCGACAATCAAATTACGGGTTTTATCAAAGTCAACCTTGTTTACCACCAGTTGTTTCAACCCATTTACCGCAATGGTGCCGTAAAGGAGGATGCACAGGCCCCCTAAAACATGGGCAGGGATGGTTTGCAACACCCCGCCAAGCTTGCCGAAAATAGACAGGATAACGGCTAAGACGCCGGAAAAGATAAACACAAAAACTGAAAATACCTTTGTTGTTGCCATTACCCCAAGGCTTTCACCATAGGTTGTATTTGCTACGGAGCCGAAAAGGCCTGCCACACCGGTTGCAAGGCCATCCCCCAGAATAGTCCGGTGAAGCCCCGGATCCTTAATGACATCCCGGTTAATAATCTGCCCGGTCACCATGGTATGACCAATGTGTTCACATATGGTTGCAAATGATACCAATGAGAACACCAGAATAACCGTACCGTTAAACTTTGGCACAACAAAAGCCGGAAGATTTATAATCGGAGATGCGGCTATCGCGGAATAATCTATCCGGCCAAATAGTGCGGACAGGAGATACCCGCCGGCCAAACCAATAACGATACTAATACTTGAAATAAACTTGTTTTTACAAAACATGGCGATAATGGTGATCGCAAGGGTTGCCAGGGCTAATAGCATGGCGGTAAAATCACCACCCTCTGCGGCCCCGGACATATCAATTGCGGTGCCGGCCAGGGAAAGACCGATTACGGCAACAACCGGGCCGATAACAACCGGGGGCAATACCTTACTAATCCAACCGGTTCCGGCCCGCCACACTAACAGTGAAATTAGTACATAAAACGCCGCCGACACAATTGCTCCGCCGGCTAAATACGCCGGGCCGTAGGCTTGCAAAACCATGATAGCGCACCCAATGAATGCGAATGATGATCCGACAAAGTTTGGTACCTTAAACTTGGTGATAACCAAATATAACAAGGTACCGATACCCGCCGAAAACAACGCATATAAAGGGTTGATCCCGACCAGCATCGGCACAAGTACCGTAGCGCCAAAACATGCAAGCAGATGCTGCAATCCGTAAAACAGCGATTTCGAGAAGGGGGGCCTTTCTTCAACATCATAAATTGGCTTCATAAATTCTCCATGAGACCAGCATGAAGTTTTTCCTTTCTTTTGTCAATTCCCCGCAAAGGTGTGTGTTTTTTATACACTTGGCCTATTTTCAACTTGACCCGGAATGCGGGGGCGCGGTGAGGTCAGGAGACCGCCGGCTGCCCCCGCAGGGGTCCGCTTATGGGAGGGTGAAAGCCGTCCAGCCGGCAGTAGCATCGGAGGTTTTAAGGTCTCCCTCAACATCGTCGTCAGCTTTCCTTAAGGCGCCGGTTTGGGCCCAGTATACCGCATGGCCCTTGTTTCCGCTGGCGTCACCGTCGGTGGCGGTGTTGTCGGGGGCCGTGCCGGAGCCGCCGCCTTTGATAATGCCGCCGTTTTTGGTGAAGGTGGCATCGTTGCCTACCTGCACCCCGCCGCCGGTGGTTTTAGCGGTATTGCCGCTGATGGTCCCGTCGTTCATGGTGAAGGTGCCGGACCCTATCATCACCCCGCCGCCGTAGGTTTGGGTAGCACCATTGCCGCTGATCGTTCCGTTGTCCATCTTGAAGGTGGCGCTGCTGGTTACAAACACCCCGCCGCCGCTGGTTTTAGCGGTATTGCCGCTGATGGTCCCGCCGGTCATGGTGAAGGTGGTGGAACTGCCCCCTAGATACACCCCGCCGCCCATGCTTGAGGTAGTACTATTGCCGCTGATGGTCCCATCGGTCATGGTGAAGGTGCTGGCCCCCCCTATTTGCACCCCGCCGGCGGAGGTAGAGGAACCGCCGGTCAGGGTGAGGTTAGCGCCTAGGGTTACCTTGTGGCCATTATTGATGTTCAGAACACGTTTGCGTGGGGAGGCTGTGGTGGCATCCAGGGTTCCTCCGCCTGTCGCTCCCGTTCCCTGTAATGTGATGGGGGGATAGGTGTCTGTCACGCTTATGTCAAGCCAGCCATTAGCAGGTGCTGTACTTGTGTCGGTGATGATTCCCGAAACGATGATAGTGACGGGGGTGGGGTCGGCTGGGTACCCAGGCCAACCGGTACCGCTGTTATAGGCGGTCTTAATGGCGCCCAGGACCGTAACGGGATTAGTTTCGGCAGCGCTTTTTTGTCCGGTAAAGGCGGTGGTTGCCCCTTCCAGCGTGGTCTTTGCGCTGTCTACCGCTGCCTGATCGGCGTTGGCGTTGGCATTGACGGTTTGGGCCTCGGTGATTGCGGTCTCAAAGGCGGTCAGGGTCGCCGTTGGAACCCAATAAAGGGTGTTTGCCGTGCCGTCTTTGCCAGCAGCGGCGGCAGCGGTAAGGGCGGTTTGCAGGGCGGTTTTGTCGACGACGGGGACGGTGAGGTCGACAGGGTCGGAGACGGGGACGGTGGGGATGGTAGGGACAGTGGAGGTGTCAGGGTCGTCATCGCCGGTAGTCTTGGGGCAGCCGGTTAGGGCCAGGGCCCCTGCCAGCATGAGGGCGAGTACCGCCGTCATTAAGCTATATCTTTTCATCTTGTATTCCCTCCTTAGAATGGAATATAAAAGAGAAGCCCCGTCGTATACTCTGTATCGAACAACGTCCGATAGCCTGGCTGGGCATGAGTTATACGGCGGGGCTCCATTGAACCCATTACAAGAGAATTATATCCTAGTAACCTAAGC
>BNUX01000041.1 GCA_025997675.1 Spirochaetia bacterium
TTTAATCCCCCTGAAGGTACCAGGAAGACTACCTGGTCGATAGGGTGGCGGTCCAAGCACGGTAACGTGTTCAGCCGACCACTACTAATCTACCGTGAGGCTTGACCATATTATTGTTCCCAATAAACAAGTACCCCAACCTGATAAGCATTGTAATTAATTGCTTGGTGACCATAGTGGAGGTGTTACACCCGTTCCCTTTTCGAACACGGAAGTTAAGCCCTCTCACGCCGATGATACTGCCCCGTAAAGGGTGGGAAAGTAGGTCGTTGCCAGGCTTTTTTTATGCCCTCAGCCCATCACCACAGTTATGCTGTTGACGCTGCCCTGGGGCTGGACCGGGATCGCCGCTCCGCTCAACAGGGTTCCGTTATGCCAACATTCCCGGATCCCCTTGCTCACCCCGGCGGTATTCTCTACCGCAATTTCGTAGGCTGCCCCGCGCCAGACCCGGCGGACCGTAAAGCCCTTCCAGTCCGGGGGGATGCAGGGATCGATTGTCAGTGCGTCGAAGCCGGGGCGTATACCCAGGATGTACCGGGTGGCGGCGAAATAGCTCCAGCCTGCGGAGCCGGTCATGAAGGGATGCCGGGCTCGGCCGAAGGCGCTGTGATCGCTCCCCATGATAAATTGGCAGTATGAGTAGGGTTCCGCTTCCCGGATTTCAATTTTGTCATTCTGATAATAGGGGCAGAGGGCATCGTAGAATTTGACGGCCCGGTCCCCCCTGCCGAGGATTGCTTCGGCGGCCCAGGCCCAGGGATTGGGATGGCTGAAGATGGCGGCGTTTTCCTTGACCCCCTTGTAGACACGGGTGACGAAGCCGATTTCATCATCCGGGGACGAATAGGCGGGGTCGCAAAGCTTGAGGCCGTAGGGGGTGTAAAGGTACCGGTCCACCGCGTCCATGGCCGAAAGTCCCCGGTCTTTGGCGGCGGCCCCCGAAAGGACCGCCCAGGTGTTGGATTCCATAAACACCCGGCCCTCGGCATTCTCCGGGACGCCGATTTTTTTGCCCGAGGCGGTGATACCCCGGGTGTACCAGGAGCCGTTCCACAGTTCCCGTTCACAGACCTGTCTGACATGGTCGGCCAGGCGAGCGTATTTTTCCGCATCATCGTTTCTGCCGAGCCGCCGGGCCAGTTCGACAAAATTGCGGAGGGCCCAGTGATGGAGGAAGGAAACCATGGCGCTTTCGCCGCCCCCCAGGTTAAGGCAGTCGTTCCAGTCCGCCCGAAGGCCCTTGCACACGCCGTGTTCCCCCACCTGTTCTGCGGAGAAGTCAAGGATGCGCTTCATGTGTTCGTATACACTGTCGGGCTCTGCTTCATCGGCATAGGTATAGATTTCATCGGCAAAGGCGAAGTCGCCGGTTTCCTTGATGTATTCCGTGATGGAGGGGATGAGCCAGAGGGCATCGTCGGCGCAGACATCCGCCATACCGTGGACGATGCTGTCTTTGCCGGGGGTCGGCACCACGGTAGGAGAATTGAAGGCGGGCTTCTCCTGTTTTTCAAACCATTCGGGCCTGAAAAGGTGGAGGCCGTAGCCCCGGGAGGTCAGCCCCCGGAGGAGCTGGGCGATCCGTTCCCGGCATTTTTCCGGGTTGGAATGGGGAACACACATGGAGTCCTGGGCGGTATCCCGGTACCCAAGGCCGGTGCGGCCCCCCACTTCGATGAAGGAGGCGAACCGGGAAAACATGACGTTGATCTCCGCCTGATAGAGGTTCCAGGTGTTGAGCATGGTGTTCATCCCTTCATTGGGGGTGGAAACCTGGAGTTTCTCCAGCTTTTCTGTCCAGAAGCTCCCTATAGCGGCAAAGGCGGCGTCCACGGCTTTGAAGTCCCGGTATTTTTCCCGGATCGCGGCGCCTGTTTTCCGATTCCCTTCCCCCAGGATAAAGACCCCCCGGTAGGTTTCCCCCGGTTCCAGGGTGATTTTCCGGCGCAGTGCCCCGCAGTGGTTGCCCCCAAGCTCGCTGGAGCCGGAACAGTATCCCCGTTCCACTGCCAGGGGATTTGACTCACTGCGGTAGGGGCCGATGAAGCGGTCCCGGAGGCAGTCATAGGAATCGGGGGCGCTTTTGGTGTCCGCCAGCGTAAAATACTGGAAGCCTCCGTCCTCATAGAAGAGGTCTACCTCGATGATTCCATCCTTGTATGAGGAACCGGAGGAATAGAGGCTCATTTGGAAGTTCTGGTTGTCAAATTCGATGTGGTGGAAGGAAAACTCCGCATAGCCGAAGATGCTGAGGTTCCGCCTGCAGGGGGAATCGTTGGTAAGCCGCACATCCCAGAGTTCCGCGTTTTCATCCAGGGGGATAAAGAGGGTCTGCTCCCCGGAGATACCCCGGTACCGGCACTGGTAGCGGCTGTAGGAGAGGCCGTGCCGGCAGGTGTAGACTGCCTCATCTAACTTTTTCCCCACGGGCTGCCAGGACAGGGTCCAGTATTCCGCGTCGTCCCGGACATAGACATAGTGGCCGGGGCGGTCCATAGGGACGCCATTGGGCCTCCACCGGGTGATTCGGTGGTATTCCGGGGATTTGTAGAAAAGATAGCCGGCGGCGGTATGGTTAAATACTCCGCAGAGGTCCCGCAAACCGATATAATTGGTCCAGGAAACCGGTACATCCGGGCGCTCAATCACATATTCCCTGTGCTCATCATCAAAATAGCCATACCGCATACGAATTGTACTCTCCTTATATACATTGACATGCCGGAGATTTAGCTTATAATAAAATGTGATCAAAACTCAATGGAGGGTTTAATGAAAAATGTGAAAATAGTGCTGTTATTAGCAATGGTTGCGGCTTTAGGCCTGTCGGTCATTGGTTGTAAAAAGAAGAGCGCCGGTGATGGTGAATTGCGGGTGTTGAATTATTATGATATGACGTCAGCCAATATCGTGCAGGAGGAGCCGGAAATTTGGGCCCCCTTCCTCAAGGCAAACCCGGATGTTAAGATTGTCCGGGAAGATCTGTTTAATGATCCCTTCCACAATAAAGTGGAAGCCTATGCGGCCGCCGGTCAGACCCCCGACGTGGTCTATGCCTGGCCGTCGGGACGGTCCACTTCCCTGCATACCCAGCATCTGTTAAAGGACCTGGCGCCCCTGGTTCAGAAAGACGGGCTTCAGGCGACCTATTCTAAGACCGCCCTTGATCCCGCCGGTCAGGGGGCTAACTATATCGCCATGCTCCCCCGGGCGGTGACCCAGACTCATGCTTTTTTTGTGAATAATGAGGTGCTCAAGGCTGCAGGGCTTACCCCCGCCAAGACCTATGCGGAACTCAAGGCCCAGGTACCGGTTCTTAAGGCTAAGGGTTACGAGACGGTTATTATGCCGAACCAGGATACCTGGGTTATGCAAAGCTGCCTTTTCTCCGCCATTGCCGGACGGTTCGGCGGCGCCGGGTGGGAGCAGAAGATCCTCTCCGGGCAGGGTAAATTCACGGACAAGGATTTTGTAGACGCCCTCACCTTTATTAAGACCCTGTATGATGACGGCGTTATCGCCAAGTCTTCCGTTACCCTCGGATACGGCGAAGGACCCGGTCAGTTTGCCACCAACAAGGGCGCCTATTATATCGATGGCGACTGGCGCATTGGGGCGTTTATTACCGACTCTTCCACCGGACAGGCGCTGATCTCCCCGGACCGGCAGCCGAATTTCCAGGTAACCGTATTCCCCGATATCGAAGGGGCCAGGCTGAACAAATCCACCTCCGGTATTCTTGGTACCGGCTGGGGAATCAGCGCCGCCATTCCGGCGGGTTCGGCGAAGGAAGACGCCGCATGGCGTTTGGTTAAGTGGCTTTCCGGTAAGGAAGTCCAGACCTTCCTGCTCAAGACCGGTGGTATTTCTACCCCCACCCGGACCGACATTGATACGTCGGCCCTTCCCCTGGAACCCCTGCAAATTGCCGGCACGAACCTTGGGAAAGAGTATTCCACCACCACGGTGGTTATCGACGGTGTGTTCGCCGGTCCCGTGTATGAACCCATCAACGACGGGTTACAGGCTATCGGCATGGGAACCCAGACTCCCCAGCAGGTAGCGGCGAATGCCCAGCGCGCCTTTGATGCGTGGAAGGCTGATCAGAAATAATATAAAATGGCCGGGCTTGAAGCCCGGCTGTTTTTTGAAAAATCCTGGGAGGTAGCGGTGAGCGATTTAACGTCGTCTAAACGGGAGCTGCGTTTATCCTATTTAGTTTTGGTGCTGCCGGCGGTGGCTATTTATTTTGCCGTGGTAGCGTTTCCGACAGTTTTTTCCGTGATTTTGAGCCTGACCAATTACAACGGCGGCAAAATCTTTGGCAATCCCAATGTGAGCTTTGTGGGCTTGAAAAGTTATATCAGGATGTTTACCGATCCCACCGGTTATTTCTACCTCGCCTTAAAAAACAATATGCTCATCGTGGCCATATCGGTCTTTGGGCAGATACCCCTGGGCTTTGTCCTGGCCTATATTTTGTCCCGTAAAATGGTAAAGGGAAGCGGCTTCTTTCAGACCGTCATATACCTTCCCAATGTTATTTCTCCGGTTATCATTGGTATCCTTTTTAAAGCCTTCTATTTGAATTCCAACAGCGTCTTTATGGAAATTGTGCGTATCTTTAAACCCGGCGCGGAATTCACCATGAATAATCACCCCATGCTCCCCGTACTGGTAGTAATGCTGTGGATGTATACCGGGATGTTTATGATTATCTTCCTGGCCAATATTCAGCGTATTGATACATCGATCATTGAGGCGTCAAAAATCGATGGCGCCAGTGAGGGGCAGACCCTTTGGTATATCATATTACCCGCCCTTTCCGGGGTTATTGTGACCAGCGCAATCCTGGCGATCGCCGGCTCCTTAAAATCCTTTGATCTGTTATATGTTATGACCGATGGCGGGCCGGCAAATATGACCAGCGTGCTCTCCCTCTATATGTACAAGATGGCCTTCCGCGGCGCCCCGAATTATCCTTTGGCTAATGCGATTTCCACCGTGATGGTGATTATCAGTTTTATCCTGATAGGCATAACCCAGACCGTGGAAAAACGTTTCGGCGGGAAGGAGTAGATCATGGATATACGAAAAAGCTCGCCCCTTGCGAAGATTATTATGTATGTGGTGATGGGTATTTTTACGGTGCTGGCTATCTATCCCCTGTTGTGGCTGGTCATTCAGTCCTTTAAAACTACCCAGGAATATATGACCACCAGTAAAATGGCCTTTCCCAGGGTTTGGTTTACCGGTAACTACCCGTATTCGTGGAATGTTGGTAAATTCGGTATCCTCTTATTTAACAGCGTATTCTATACGGTGATTACCGTAGTTACAGTGGTAATCTTTGGCTTTATGGCGGGGTTTGCCTTTGCAAAGATAAAGAGCAGGGCCACCAGGGCGCTGCACGGGACCTTCATCATCGGTATACTCCTGACCCTGCAATCCATCATGGTTCCCCTCTTCCTGATGGTAAACGCCGTGGGGCTCTACAATACCCGGCTGGGGGTGTTAATCCCCTATATCGGGCTGGGCTTACCCATGGGGGTTTACCTGGGCACCGAGTTTATCAAAAGTATCCCCGACGCGCTCATTGAGTCGGGCCGTTTGGACGGGGCGTCCTATATCAGAATTTTCAGGAGTATTATTTTCCCCATGACTGCTCCGGTGGCTATGACCGTGGCGATCCTTACCTTTACCGGTACCTGGAATGAGTTCATGCTGATCAATATCCTGACCTCCAACGACAATATCAAATCCATCCCCGTGGGTATCGCCCGGTTCTCCGGCGCCCTGGCATCGGACTACGGCAAACAGTTTTCCGCCATGGTTATTGGTATGATCCCCATGGTGGCCTTTTACCTGATTTTCCGCAAACAGATTACAAAAGGTGTGGCGGCAGGAGCGGTCAAAGGATAGTTTGTGCAGCAATTTTCATTGGACGGCGAATGGTATTTACGAGAAGCGGGGGCGGAGAAGGAAATTCCGGTCACCGTTCCCGGGACTGTGCTGGGGGATTATATCCGGGAAGGGTTGCTGCCGGACCCTTACTATGGGGAGAATGAAAAAAATATAACCCCCTTGTTTGAAAAAGAGTTTGAGTACCGCCGCAGTTTTACGGCGCCTGCGGAATTGCTTGAACACGATGCGGTGGATCTGGTGTGCCTCGGTTTAGACACCCTGGCGGACCTATTCCTGAACGGGCAACATATAGCGTCGGTGAACAATATGCACCGCACCTGGCGTTTCAACGTAAAGTCCCTGCTTCTTAGCGGGGAAAACGAAATCCTCGTCCGCTTTCATTCCCCCAATGCCTTTATCAGGCAGGCCTTTGAAAACGGGAATATCACCTATGTTAATACCGGAAACATGGCCGGTTCGGGGTATCTCCGGAAAGCCCACAGCCAGTTCGGCTGGGACTGGGGGCCCATGCTGCCTGACGCCGGAATCTGGCGGAGTGTTTTTTTGGAAACCTCCAGTATTGCGCGGATCGGCGATGTGTACATTAGCCAGGAGCATGAGAAGGAACGGGTGACCCTCCATCTCAAGGTGCGGATTGATCCTCTGAACCGCCGGCGTTTTTGGGCGGCAGATCCCCGTCTTAGCGGGGTGCTTAAGATCTGGCTTTCGGACGGGCCGGCGGAGGAGGAGCGGGTTGATCTTGCTCTTGATGAAAATGAAATTAGCTTTACTATCGCAAATCCAGAGCTGTGGTGGCCCAACGGCCTGGGCGCCCATCCTCTTTACGGGGTGGAACTGGAACTCTATACCGATGACGTTTTGCTTGACCGTTATCAATGCCGGATAGGTTTACGGACCATGACCATCAGTACCGAAGCGGACAAGTGGGGCAGGGAGTTTGCCCTGACGGTGAACGGGGTTAAGGTTTTCTCTATGGGGGCCGACTATATCCCCGAGGACAGCGTTTTCCCGCGGATTAATCCGGAGCGCACCCGGAAGCTTCTGGAGGACTGCGTCAAGGCGAACTTCAACAGTATCCGTGTGTGGGGCGGTGGGTACTATCCGGATGATTTTTTCTACAATATCTGCGACGAGCTTGGCCTGGTGGTATGGCAGGATCTGATGTTCGCCTGCAATGTCTATACGTTTACCGAAGATTTTACCGCCACGGTAGCGGAAGAAGTGCGGCAAAATATGAAGCGTATCCGTCACCATGCCTCTCTGGGGCTCTGGTGCGGCAATAATGAAATGGAAGTGGCCTGGTCTGACTGGGATACGGTAAAGGATCATCCCAAGACGGTCAAGGCGGATTACATCAAATTGTTTGAAGTGCTGCTGCCCCAGGTGGCCCGGGAAACGGACCCCAACACCTTCTACTGGCCGGCTTCTCCCTCATCGGGTGGCAGCTTCGATGAGCCCAACGCCGACGACCGGGGGGATGTGCATTACTGGGAAGTGTGGCACGGCCTTAAACCCTTTACCGATTACCGCAAGCATTACTTCCGCTACTGTTCGGAATTCGGGTTTGAGTCCCTTCCGGAAATGGACACCATCGCTGCGTTTTCGGCCCCCGAAGACCGCAACCTTTTTTCTCCGGTGATGGAAGCCCACCAGCGGTGTCCCGGCGGCAACGGCAAGATTCTCTTCTATATTTCCGAAACCTACCGGTATCCCAAAGATTTCGCCTCCCTGGTGTATATTTCCCAGGTCCTTCAAATGGAAAGCATCCGGTACGGAGTGGAACATTGGCGGCGGTACCGGGGCCGCTGCATGGGCGCCATCTACTGGCAGCTTAACGATTGCTGGCCGGTGATCTCCTGGGCAAGCATTGACTATTACGGCCGCTGGAAGGCCCTCCACTACGGGGCCCGGCGGTTTTTTGCCCCGGTGATGGTGAGCATCTTTGATGAAGGAAAAAACATTCGCCTCTTTACCCACAATGAAACCCGGGAGGCCGTCAAAGGTACGGTGCGGCTTACCCTGCGGGACCGGGAGTTCCACCTTCTGGCCTCCGATGAACTGCCGGTTGATATCCCTGCCCTCAGCGCCGGGGAAGTGTTTGCCCGGGACTATGCCGCGTTTGTCAATACGGTGGAACGGGAACGGAGTGTCTTCGCGGAAGCAGTATTACTGGTTAATGGCAGGGTTGTTTCCCGGCAGACCGTCCTCTTTGTTGCGCCAAAAACATTTTCCTTTAAGCGGCCTCTGTACACCCTGGACCTGCGCGAAACCGGGGACGCCTTTGTTATTACGGTAAAGGCCGATACCTATTGCCGGTTTGTGCAGCTTAAAATTACCGGAGAGGATGTAGTTTTCGAGGATAATTACTTTGACATTACAAGCGGCGAAGGGCGGGAGATTCTGATCCCAAAAGCGGAACTGCGGAATAGGTATACTGCGGTCAGCCTCAAGGCTGCGGTGGAGATCCTCAGTGTGGGAGACACCTATTGAACAATAAGGAAGGGATCTATGGGATTTAGGGATGATTTTGTGTGGGGCGGCGCTTCCGCCTCCTACCAGGTAGAGGGCGCCGCTGCGGAAGACGGACGGGGCCCTTCGGTATGGGATATGTTCTGTAAAGAGCCGGGGCGCATCCTTGACGGATCCAGCGGGGAGACCGCCTGCGATCATTATCACCGGTATCAGCAGGATGTGGACATCATGAAGGAGATTGGTTATAAAGCCTACCGGTTTTCCTTCGCCTGGCCCCGGATCATCCCCGACGGGGACGGGAAGGTGAATGAAAAGGGCCTTGATTTTTATGACCGCCTCCTGGACAGTCTTGCTGCGGCGGAGATCACCCCCTATGCTACGCTCTTCCATTGGGACTACCCCTATGCCCTGTTCCGTAAGGGCGGCTGGCTTAACCCCGACAGTCCAAAATGGTTTGCCGACTATGTTTCGGTGATAGCAAAACGGCTGGGGGACCGGCTTCCCTATATCTTTACCTATAATGAGCCCCAATGTTTTATCGGTCTTTCCTACGATACCGCCGAGCATGCTCCGGGCTTACACTATCCCATTTGGGACACCCTGCTCATGCTGCACCATGTTCTTTTGGGGCACGGCCTTGCGGTGGAGGCCCTGCGCAGTATTACTCCCAACTCTCAGATAGGCTACGCACCTACGGGAAGCGCCCATTATCCTGCCACGGACAGCGCCGCGGATCGGGAGGCGGCGCGAAAAGCATATTTTGCTGTGGAGGAGCGGACCTTTTGGTCGGTATCGGTGTGGAGTGATCCGGTTTTTCTGGGCCGCTACCCGGAAGAGCTTCTGACACGGTACGGACAGTATATGCCCCCCATAGGGCAGAATGATATGAAGATTATCAGCAGCAAGCTGGATTTTCTGGGCCAGAATATTTACAACGGCGCTCCGGTGCGTTCCGACGGGAAGGGCGGTTACGAGTATCCCAAACGGAAAACCGGGTATGACTTTACCGCGGCCAAGTGGCCCGTTACCCCGGAATCTCTGTACTGGGGGCCGAAGTTTCTCCAGGAACGGTATGGGATGCCCCTCTACATCACCGAAAACGGCCTTTCCTGCCAGGATACGGTTTCCCTGGACGGTAAGGTCCACGATCCGGCCCGCATCGACTTTCTCCACCGCTACCTGCGGGAACTGCGCAGGGCCGCAGAGGACGGCGTTGACATCCGGGGCTACTTCCACTGGTGTGTCACCGATAACTTTGAATGGGCCAAGGGCTATACCGACCGCTTCGGCATGGTGTATTGTGATTTTGAAACCCAGGAACGGATCATCAAGGATTCCGCCTATTGGTACCGGGATCTGATCCGGACCAACGGGAACGGGTTATAGAAATACTACACTATGAATATTGCTTTTGGTCATACCAATATGGATCTGGATTGCCTCGGTTCCCTGATCCTGGTTAAAAAACTTTTCCCCGATTACCGTCTGGTTCGCAGCAGGATCATCCATCCTATTGCGCAGAATCTCTACCACTTTTACGCACAGTACTTTGATTTTCTGAATCCAAAGGACCTTGAAGGTGAGAAGATCGAAAATATTATCATTGTTGATACCTGTACTGCAGAACGGGTGGACGAATATTTTTCGCACATACGGAATTCGGACCCTGTGATACGGGTTTTCGATCATCACCCCCTTGAAAATTGTAATATTCTGGGGGCTTGCCTTGAGGGAGGAAAGTTTGGAGCCAATACTTCTCTTCTGGGGAAGATGGCCAAGGAACGGGGAATACAATTACAGAGCGAAGAGGCTACCATTGCCCTTACCGGGATCTATGCGGACACGGGTCGGCTTATCCACGAGAATGTGTGCCGGGATGACTTTGACGTGTCCGCATGGCTTTTGGATATGGGGGCCTCCCTCAAATTGGTAAAGTCCTTTCTGGAAACTATTATAGAAGATGATCAGATTGTGACCCTGAATCAGCTGCTGCTGGTGATGGATACCCGGCTTATCCAGGGGCATCAGGTACTGTTGAGCTATCTTGAATTGAATGAAAACATTCCGGGCCTTGCGGCGGTGGTGGAAAAAATCATGGACATAGAAAACCCCGACGCCTACTTTGCGATCTTTTTTATCCAAAAGAGTAAAACTATTTTTATTATCGCCCGCAGCAAAAAAGAAAAGATCGACCTCCATGAACTACTGCATATCTATGGCGGCGGAGGACATCAGCTTGCGGCATCGGCTAAGGTTACTAACCGGGAGGGACCGGCGTTTTATGATGAGTTTTGCGATTATCTGGAGCAGACCCTTAAGCCGGCTACCCGTGCACGGGATATCATGTCCGAAACAGCTTTTTCGATAGACGAGAAAATGAGTCTCCTGGATGCTTCACTGTTTCTGGAGAAAGCAGATCTTTCCGGTGTGCCCGTGGTGGATGAAAAGGAACAGGTGACAGGGTTCATCAGTCTGCGGGACATTATGAAGGGGCGCAAGGCGGGGGTGATGAAGGCGCCGGTCAGCGCCTATATGTGCAAGCCGGCCATCTCGGCGGAGGCTGATTTTACCATGCGGGAGGTTGAACGGATTTTCTATAAATACCACATCGGCAAGCTGCCCATTGTGGAGGATCGTAAACTCCTGGGTATCCTTACCCGGTGGGATTTTTTGGGATATAAAAAACGTCAATCCGGTGCGGGGAAATGATGGCTACTACTTTTTTTTCCGACATGGTAAGCAACCGGTTGAGCCCCTCCGCAGTTCTGGATATCTCCGCCGGTGGTAAAGTGTTGGTTGTCAGCGATTTCCACATGGGCTCTGGCCGCAGGGACGATCTTGCCCAGAACGGCGTCCTCTTGGCGGAGATGCTGGAACAGTATTATTTGAACGGGGGCTGGACCATTGTCTTAAACGGGGACATTGAGGAGCTGCAGCGTTTTTCTTATGCGGGTATCAGGGAACGCTGGCATGCTTTGTATACCATCTTTGATAAATTTTATGCAGAGGGGCGGTTGTATAAAACCCTGGGGAACCATGATGAGCAGCTTGTCTTTGAAAAGAAGTACCCGTATCCCTTGCATGAGGCGGTGCTGATTGAGACCGGGCTTGTCCCCCTTTATGTGTATCACGGCCATCAGTCTTCCAGTGTGTACACCAATTATAACAAGTTCCTGCGGATAGGGATTCGCTATCTCCTTAAGCCTCTGGGTGTCAGGAATATTTCCTCCGGCCGCAGCCCCTACAAGCGGTTCCATGTGGAAAAACAGGCCTACAATTTTTCTCTGGAACATAACTGTATCTCTATCATCGGCCATACCCACCGGGCCCTCTTTGAATCTCTGGGCCGCTTTGAGTTTATTAAATTTGAGATCGAGCGTCTCTGCCGTGATTATCCCACTTCCGAGGGTGAAGAACGTGATCGGATTGCTGCGGAGGTAAGGGCTTTGCGCCGTGATTTAGGAAAGCTGAAACGATCGGAAAAGCGGAATGCCATGCGGCAGAGTCTTTACGGGGATGATATTCCCGTGCCCTGCCTCTTCAATTCCGGGAGCGCCATCGGCAGAAAGGGTATTAATGCTATTGAGCTGGACAAGGAAAAAATAGCATTGGTGTACTGGTTTGTACAGGGGGAGGGGAAAAAGTTTATCAGCCGGGGCCGCTATCCGGTATATATCCTGCCCGGTACGAAGTATTGCAGAGCGGTTCTGAACGAGGACCGGTTTTCGTATATTAAGGCCAGGATAGAATTGCTGGGGAATTCCCCGGGGATTAATCCTCAAACTTACTCTTAATCAGGGCAAAATAGTTTTCCGTTTCCTCCGGGCTTTCCACCGCCTTGTCCGGCTCATGGTATTCAATGAGGTGGGGGGGGATTTCGGCAAGGAAGGGGGAAGGTGCGCACTCCACGGTGTTCTGCAGGCGGCGGCGTTGGAGGCAGCTGGTGATAAAAAGCTTGTCCCGGGCGCGGGTGATGGCCACGTAGAACAGGCGGCGCTCCTCCTCCTCATCCATGTTCCGCTCGTGGGGGATGATGCCCTCTTCGGCGCCGGCGATAAAGACCACGGGGAACTCAAGGCCCTTGGATGCGTGGATGGTCATGAGGTTCACCTTGCCCTTGCCCGCTTCGTCGTCCCCGTCATCCCGGGTAATTAAACTGATGCGGTTGAGGTATGCGTAGAGGGTGGGGTCAAAGTTGTCAGGATCCTTCTCCCAGGTTTCCATGGACTGGATAAGGCTTTCGATGTTGAGGAATTTCCATTTTGCTATCTTGTCATTTTTACTGTACTCCGTTACCAGATAGGACCAGTAATCAATGCTCTCCACCAGGGCGCGGGTCTTTGCCGAAAGCCCCCGTTTTCCCAACATTTCCTCCCGGTAGGTTTCGATGAGCTGCATAAACCCGTCCAGTTCGCCCTTTCCCTTGGCGGCTTCCTGGAACAGGGTGTCTGCTTTATAGCGGAGTTTTTCCATGGCGTCCCAGAGGGTGGAGTGATTCTTTTTTGCTATCTCCATGAGAGCCGCGATACTGTTTTTGCCGATGCCACGCCGGGGGGTGTTAATGATCCTGAGGAGGTTCACGTCGTCGCTGGTGTTGGCAATGAGCCGGAGATAGGAGAGAACATCCTTGACTTCCTTGCGCCCAAAGAAGCTGGTACCCCCGGAAACCCGGTAGGGGATGTTTTCCGCCAGGAATGCTTCCTCAATGCTGCGGGTCATGGAATTGGTCCTGAGCAGTACCCCGAAGTCATCGTACTTGAGCCGCTCCCGGATCATGATTTTTTTTATGGTGGCGGCGATGAAGTCCGCTTCTTCGCTTTCATTCCGGGGATAGAAGAGTTCCACCGGCTTGCCGCCCTTGTTGCCCGACCAGAGATTCTTTTCCTTCCGGTTCGTGTTATTGCTGATGACGCCGTTGGCGGCTTCCAGAATGGTACTGGTGGAACGGTAGTTTTGCTCCAGCTTGATCTCCGTCACCCCGGGGAAATCTTTCTCAAAGTTGACGATGTTTTCGTAGCTGGCCCCCCGCCAGGAATAGATGGACTGGTCGTCGTCCCCGACCACACAAACATTGCGATCAGAAAGGAGCCGCATGAGCCGGTACTGGGTAAAGCTGGTATCCTGAAACTCGTCCACCATGATGTAGCGGTAGCGGCTGCGGTACCGGGTCAGGGCTTCGGGGTACTGCTCAAAGAGTTCTATGGGGAGGGTGAGGAGGTCGTCGAAGTCCAGGGCGTTGTAGGTCTTCAGACTATGCTGGTATTCTTTGTACACCGGCTCGTAGGCGTCGTTTGCCCCATCCCCCCAGGTGAGCCTGCCAATCTTGACGTTGGAAAAGAGCTGGCCCAGGGCGTAGAGGTCTACCCCCTCGGTGGAAAGGCGGCACTCCCGGAGGCTTTCCTTGATCGCAGAAGTTCTGTCGGTCTCATCGTAGATGGAAAAGTTCTTCCGGTACCCCAGGCGTTCTATTTCTTCCCGCAGTATCCGTACCCCAAAGGCGTGGAAAGTACTAACGGTGAGGTTTTGCAGTTTCTTCCCCGTGAGTTCCTTGACCCGTGTTTCCATTTCCCTGGCGGCCTTGTTCGTAAAGGTGAGGGCCAGGATTGCCGACTGGGGGATACCCGTTTCCAGCATATGGGCGATGCGGTAGGTGATGACCCGTGTCTTTCCGGACCCGGCGCCGGCGATGATGAGTACCGGCCCTTCAATGGTTTTGACAGCCCGGATCTGCTGGTCGTTGAGTTCGGTGTTGAAATTAAGTTTTGCCACGGGCAGCTACATTTCCTTTACAAAGATGCGGAGGGCCTCGATCCCCAGCAGCGCCACGGCGGTGACGATGGCCCCGGCGGTGAGCACCCCGAGGATCACCGCGGCCATGGTTTTGCGTTTGCCCAGGCCCAGCACCCAGGAGCCGAGGGTCCCGGTCCATGCGCCGGTGATGGGCAGGGGGATGGCGACAAAGGCGGCGATACCCAGCCAGCCCCATTTTTCCACCTGGGTATGGAGCTTGACACGGGCGCGTTCCACGAAGCGGTTAAAGAAGCGTTCGTACCAGGCCATTTTCAGGAAGAGTTTGTGCAGGGTGGAGAGGAATATCCAGCAGGCGGGGGCTACCAGGGCGTTGAGGGCGGCGCAGTAGGGATAGGCCCAGTACCAGGGGATACCCTTGGCAATGGCGAAGGGGATGCCGCCCCGGAGTTCGGAGATGGGGAAGAAGGAGAGGAGTGCGGTCCAAAGGAGGATGACGGGGGTACTCATGGGGATAGGGTAGCAGAAATGGGGAGAGATGGCGAGGGGGTGGGTCCATAGGGCATAGCATACAACTTACCGGGCATAGCATACAACTTGCCGGGCATAGCATACAACTTGTAGGACATAGCGGACAACTTGTAGGGCATAGCGGACAACTTGTAGGGCATAGCGGACAACTTGTAGGACATAGCGGACAACTTGTAGGACATAGCATACAACTTGTATGCTATGTCCTACAACGGAGATCCCCCCGGTTTATTCGTGGGTGACTAAAGCGCTTTAGCCGATGCCGCCATAACGTTATTGTCCGCCCAAAAACCTTGCGATAGCCATCCCGGCCTTTCCCCGGTGGCTGATACGGTTCTTTTCTTCCTCCGGCAGCTCCGCCACGGTGCGGTCGAATTGGGGAAGGTAGAGGATGGGGTCGAAGCCGAAGCCGCCCGTACCCCGTTCTTCCCGGATAATTTCCCCCTCCAGGGTTTCCTGGACCAGGAAAAAACGGTCGTCGCTCCAAAGGAGTGCCATGGCGCAGACGAACCGGGCGCTGCGCAGGGGATTGTCCCCCAGTTCCTTGAGGAGCAGGGTGTTCCGGTCTGCGGATTCCAGTTTGAGGCCCCCCTCGCTGCCATATCGGGAGGAGTGGATGCCGGGGCGGCCGCCCAAGGCGTCCACGCAGATTCCGGAGTCGTCGGCGATAACCGGGACCGGCGAATGGGGCTTGGAAACCAGGCGCTGGAGTTCACGGGCTTTTATCAGGGCGTTTTCCGCGAAGGTGGCGCCCGTTTCTTCCGGGTCGAAGGGGATACCTTCGTCGGCGGGGATTTTTATGGTGTGGCGGGGAAGGATGGCGGCGAGTTCTGTCCGTTTACCGGTATTGCCGGTGGCAAACCAAATCGTCATGGGGGTATACTAGCATGAATAAAGGGGTTCGGAAAGATGGATAAACAGAGCGTATTGAAGGAGTACTTCGGGTATGACCGTTTCCGTCCGGGTCAGGAGGAGCTTATCGACGCGATCCTGGCGGGCCGGGATGTGATGGCGGTGATGCCCACCGGGGCAGGGAAGTCTCTCTGTTACCAGATCCCGGCGATCCTCCTTTCCGGGCTTACGGTGGTGATTTCCCCCCTCATATCCCTGATGAAGGATCAGGTAAGCGCCCTGCGGGAAGCGGGGGTGGCGTCGGCGTATCTGAATAGTTCCCTCTCCGCCGCCGAATATGGGGAAGTCCTCTGGGGCCTTGCCCGGGGAACCTACCGCATCCTTTACATCGCCCCGGAGCGGCTTTTGCGGGATGACCTCCTGGCGCAGATTGGGGATGTCCCCATACCCCTCCTGGTGGTGGATGAGGCCCACTGCGTTTCCCAATGGGGCCACGATTTTCGCCCCAGTTATCGTCAGATAGGCCGCTTTATCCAGGGCCTTCCCGCGCGTCCCTGTGTTGCGGCCTGTACCGCCACGGCCACCGCGAAGGTTAAGGAGGATATCCTTAGCCTCCTGGGTTTGCAAAACCCCCTCTCACCGGTCACGAGCTTTGACCGGCAGAATCTCTACTTTGGGATCGAAAAGCCTAAGCGGAAAATCGATGCGCTGTTAGGGTTTATTGAAAAACATCCACAGCAAAGCGGTATTGTCTACTGCTCCACCAGAAAGGCGGTGGAGGAAGTCCGGGAACGGCTGGGCCGTCATGGGTATGCGGTAACCCGGTATCATGCGGGACTGGATGATAGGGAGCGCCGCGAAAATCAGGACGATTTTATCTATGACAGGAAAACTATCATGATAGCCACCAATGCCTTTGGTATGGGGATAAACAAGTCCAATGTGTCCTTTGTGATCCACTACAACATGCCCAAGAACATCGAAAGCTATTATCAGGAAGTGGGGAGGGCGGGACGGGACGGGGAGCCGGCGGAGTGTATCCTCTTTTACAGCGGTCAGGATGTGTGGACCAATAAATACCTGATTAACAACAGTACCGACGAGGAGGCAGAGCGGAATGAGGAAATGGTGAAGCATAACCTGGAACTTTTAGATCAGATGATCTTCTACGCCACCGGAACCGACTGCCTCCGTTCCCGTCTTCTTGCCTATTTCGGGGAGCAGAGTCCTAACTATTGCGGTAACTGTTCCAACTGTAAGACTGTCTACGAGTCCGTCGACATTACCCTGGAAGCGCAGAAGATCATTTCCTGTGTCTACCGCTTAAAAGAGCGGGGCAGGAGTTTCGGGAAAATTATGATCATTGATATTCTGCGGGGCAGTAAAACGAACAAGGTCACTTCCCAGGGCTTTGACACCCTGAGTACCTACGGGATCATGGCGGGTACTTCCGCTCATCGTATACGGAACATCATGGATGCGTTGATCAGCCAGGGATACCTTATGGTGATGCCCGGGGAATATCCCCTGGTTGACCTTACCCCCCGGTTTCGGGAAATAACGGTGGAACAGAAGCCGCTCTCGATGATGTTGCCTGTGGACCGGGTAGGTTCGTCAGAGGCCCCGCCTCGGGAAAGGGGTGGTAGTTTTGCGGTGACCAAGACTTTCGAAAAACCAAAATCCGCCGGAATTCTTCCGGACAAAGATCCGGTGGACGAAGTTTTATTAACCAGGCTCAAGGATCTGCGCCGGGAGTTTGCCCAGGCCGGCAAGGTTCCTGCCTATATCGTGTTTTCCGATGCAAGCCTCCGGGATATGTGCCGCAAACAGCCCACCACTAAGGCGGCCTTCCTTGGGGTGTCCGGAGTGGGGGAGGTGAAAATGGAAAAATACGGGGATGCCTTTACCAGGCTGATAGGGGAGTACCGCGATACCGGCGAAGGGCAGCTTGACAGAACAACGGTAATTCAATAAAAAAGATTCAATGAAAAAGGGCTGTGTTTTTTTGGGTGTTTTTCTGATGTTTTGTGCGGCAGCAATCTATGCCGGGGATATTCCGGTGACGGTAGAATTCCAGGGTATCATACCCGGCGGGGGCACGGTGTATGTGGCGATATTTTACCGTGCCGATTCGTACCGGAAGCAAGTACCCGAATATGCCCTGAATTTTGAACCGGCGGCGGAAACGGTCCGTAGGGAAATCGTTTTACCTGAAGGCGACTGTATCGTGTCGTGCTATCAGGACGCGAATGGGAACGGCGAGATGGATTCCGGCGTCTTTGGTATGCCGAAGGAGCTTATTGGCCTGACCAATTATGACGGCAGAGGCGCCACCGGCGGTTTTAAAAAACTCACGGTACCGATAAACCGGGACACCCCGGTTATCACCGTGCATCTGTATAAGGTACGGATTTAGTGTACGGATTTAGCGCCTAATGCGCCGCCGGTAATGGCCTCCGATGCTCACGCCCATCCCTTCGATCTCGCCGGGCATCTTCCTGATGCGGAAGAGGAACGCCGCCGCCTGGGGATCCCCTGCGCCGCCAGCGCCTGGAACGGGGAGCAGTTTGCGTACCAGGAGGAGCTGGCCCGGAAGGCCCGCGAGGAAGGCGCCGCCCCAATGGCCCTCTGTTTTGCCATCCACCCCCAATTGCCCGCCGCTTCTCCTGCGCCGTCCTTGGCGCCGCTCCTGGAATTGCTGGAAACGCTGGCTGCCCAGGGGAGGCTGAACGCCCTGGGGGAAACCGGCTTTGACCTCTACAACGATGCCTTCCGCGCAACCGAGGCGGTAGAGGATGAGCTGTTCGCGGCCCACCTGGAAATCGCCCTGCGGTATGCGCTGCCCCTGGTGCTCCATGTACGCCGGGCCATGCACAAGGTCTTTTCCCATACCATGTCTTTGAAAAAACTGCCCGCCGTGGTCTTCCATTCCTATTCGGGGACGGCGGGGGAGGGGGAGGCCCTGTTACGCCGGGGGGTGAACGCCTACTTTTCCTTCGGCGCAGCCATCCTGCTGAACCACAAAGAGGCGATACGCGCCGCCGCCGCCTTACCCCTGGACCGCCTGCTCCTGGAAACCGACGCCCCCTACCAGCCCTTGAGGGGGCGGGAGTTTTCGCGGTGGGCGGATTTGCAGGTGTATCTGCGGGGCCTTGCGGGGATACGTCGTGAAGCGGCAGACGAGCTGGAGGCGGTGATGGATGGGAATTTTCAGCGGGTGTTTTTCGTACCGTGACCGTACCGCCGCCTACAGATGGGTTACGGCACCACTGCGCTGTGGATTTCGCTCCAGGCCCCGACGCCCTTACCATTACCGGCGCTGTTGTTTTCCCAGCGCAGGACGAAGTAGTAGGTTTTGCCCCGTTCGGCCTCCGGGAATTCCTTAATGAAGGGGCTGGCACTGTTAAAGTAGGATTCGATCAGTTCGTACAGGCCCAGGGGGTAATGATCCAGGATGGCGCCATTCATCCGGACGCCGCGGCAGTGCGGGGGTTTGGCGCGGCTTTTGCCCTCCGAGTTCTTGTACCAGAAGCCCAGACGGCGGATGACGGAGCTGTCGATTTTCCACACATCCACCGTGGTGTCGGGATCCGCCGGCTTGGTGCGGGTAGTGAGATGTATCGGGAGTCCCATGTCAATCTTCCCTCTATCAGATAAGAGGGGATTATTGATAAGGTATTCCCTGATAAGGTCCCGGACGGCCGGCTCAAGGTCGGCACGGGCATCGTTTTTAGCTTGCCGGTCCATGGCGCCGTGGTTGGGGGCCAGGAAGGCGGCCCAAGCGGTGGACCAGATGTTCAGCTTTGCAATGATGGGGGTAAAGACATTGGCGGGAATAGCCAGTGCTGCGGCCTGGGTATCCGCCTTGTCGACGAGATTCTTGACCCAGGGGGCGAATTCTTCGTCTTTATTTGGAACGAGATCAGCCATAATAATGCTCCTTGCTTTCGCTTCATAACCGTGTTCCCTGCATTAGGGGAACCGGGCAATTGCATAATCGAAGTCACCTACCACTTCGTTCCTTAGCGCAGGCCGCTCAGCTAGCTGACGGAGCGGCTCACCTAGCTAGGTAAGCCGCTCACCTAGCTAACGGAGCCGCTCACCTAGCTAACGGAGCTGCTCACCTAGCTAGGTAAGCAGCTCACCTAGCTAGGGCAGCCGCTCACCTAGCTAAGGGAGCTGCTCACCTAGCTAACGGAGCCGCTCCTTCCCTCTCCGGCCTCCCCTCCGGGATATCTCCCACAAAAAAAATGGACCCCACGGTGTGAGGTCCCGGTTTGGACAGGGCTGCGAGTCAGGCAGGATTGCCCAGGCTCCGACTGTCATAGGGCGGCGGCGCGGGCCTTGGGTGGGGACCCAAGGCCTGCGCTGCCATGTATACGTTAATGGTACGGCATGGAAAGGAGGGTGTCAAGGGGAAATAGCAATAAAAAAAGATTTATCACTGAAAGTGGGATGGCGATGAGGGATTTCGGGACATTTTTGCCGGATTTGCCGCCTTGGGCATGGAATAGTAGGTGTAATCCAACTCCAGGGTATACCGGCCCCAGCCAATCGGTATAATAGAAGCCCTATTGAACCTTGGCAAGCATTTCCGGGTTTTGGGCTACATAGTCCAGTACATCGGCCATGATGCCGGTATAGCCCTTTCCCAGGGATTTATACTTTTTCAGCGTTTCGGGGGCTATCCGCAGAGCAATCACCGGTTTGACGTTTTTCTTATTCTTACGGAGTTCCCGCGCCATGGCCGCGAATTCATCCAGGGCCTCCGGGGAAGCCTCGGGGAAGTCTTTGAGGTTTATAGGATACTTGGCGGCCTCCCGGGCGTTTTTCCGTATCCGCTTCAATTCCTCTTTAGTCAGCGCGGACTTTAGTCCGATTTGCCCAACCCTTACTATTCTTTTTATCTGTTCCATTGTAGCTTCTCCTTTCCGCCGGGGTAGCCAAGCGGGCCATGATTAAGCGCACTTGCTCATAATCCTCAAAGTCGCGCTCCGTATAGGCGGCAAAGTAAACCTTGCCTGCCTTTCCTATGGTCTGCCGCCGATCTTCCCCAGAGGTGTTTTCCTCTGAATCGTCCCGGCGGTCAATGCGGAAGGGATCGGCAAAGATATATTGAGCGAGGATCATACTGCTGTCAATCATAAATGAACCAATACCCTTATCAGATTTTTTGGGCGGATTGGGACACGGCGAGTTTGGCGATCTTCATGGCAGGGATGGTCTTGAAGGGGTAATTGAGGTTATGAAGTTCTTTTTCGGAAACCGATAGCTTAATGGCATCGGCTATGAGTGACATATAGGCAACAAGACTCCGGGTAGAGCGTTCCCACAGGAGCCACGTAAGGGCGATATGGTCATTCTGTGAACGAAGTATGAAGATGGTATTTCCTACTTTTTGGCTTTCTTTGCCTTGCTGGGCGCCGCCTCATCCATCGGCTGCTTCCTGGGTCGGCATGCCGTGCCCTATGAAGCCTTTTTCTGTTGTATGTCTAACCTAAAACCAAGGTTATCAAGAACTTTTGCCACCGTTATAAAAGACGGATTCCCTTCTGCGGAGAAGGCTTTATACAGCCCTTTCCGGTCAAGGTTTAAGTTTCTTGCGAGCTGGGCCATGCCTTTAGACCGGGCAATATCGCCTATAACGGAAAGCAGAAATTCGGGGTCATTTTCTTCAAGCGCTACTTTGATGGTTAAAAACACATCTTCAGGGGTTTCAATATCATCAGCGGGATCCCATTTTTCAAAAGTTACTTTTCCCATCTTAGTTCTCCTCTATATCCTGATTGTAGGTTGCGGCAATCTCTTTAGCCGTGGCGATATCCGCTTGCTGGGTGGACTTGTCCCCGCCGCACAGCAGAATAATGATTTCTTTCCCGGTGTCTTTGTAATAAACCCGGTAGCCGGGGCCGTAGTCGATACGCATTTCAGAAATACCCTCACCGGCGGGCTTTACATCACCGGGATTACCATCGGCCAGCCGCCTAACCCTAGTATTTATGCGGACTATGGCTTCCCGGTCTTTCAGTTTTTTGAGCCATTTTTTATAAACCGACGACCGGCGTATTTCCTTCATGCTCTAAGCGTAGACTATAGACCCCACATTGTCAAGAGGACGTGGAAGGAATAGAACCGCCCGGCCTGGAAAACCGGCTCTATGGCTTGGACGGTCTTATACCGTGTTTTTCCTGTTGGCGGCATCGGCTTTATCGGCAAGATCTATCCTATCCGGGAACGACGGTATAGCGAAAGAAAAGGACGTTTCACCCTTAGCATTACAGACAACAAAGTCGCCCATGGTGATAATGTCCATGCCGATGATCATGTCGGCATTTCCGGGAAAATCCAGTACATATACCGGGCAGTATTCAATTTTAAAATTATGCGCCAGGAAGATGGATACAATGGTAAACCCCGCCTTAATTATACCGCCGATACCGGCAATCGGCATAGAAGAACCGGTTTCGGCCATACGCAGTTTGAACCGATCCCGCAGTTCCGGTTTAATGCACGTTATGGTAGCGCCGGTATCCCACAACGCCGAAACTTCAGCCCTTACGCCCCGCAGCGCCTTATCCGCTGATGCTGTCGGCAGAATGTTTACCGGCGTGGTCAGTTTTTTAACCGGTACTTTGTATAATTTAGTAAACCCCCGGTATTCGCTAGGCATGGGTAAACGCCATAAGGCCGCCGCCGGAGACGGTTACTACCGATTCCGGTTCCGGATCGTCATCGGGCCGGTGTATGGAAATAATCGGGCCGATTTCGAGCATCGTGCCATCGTCGGCAGGCCGGTGCATCATAAATTCCCCCGGCTCATAGCGAAGGATGGCGGTCTCAAAGGCTTCTTTGGTCGTGTCGAAAGCGCCGAACAGGGAATCACCAACAATAACAAGCCACTTGTCAGGGTATTTCTCCCTGAATTTGGCCTGGTGCGACATATAAAAGGCTTCTTCTTTCTCGAACATACTAACTCCTGTTCGGGTGCCAGGCACCTTTATCGTCAAATGTAGGCTGTCCCACCGGACTTGTCAAGGCTACGTGGAAGGAATAGGAGAACTGGAATAAAACCGCCTCTATGGCTTGCCGGTACGTTTCGGCCTTTCCCTTCCAGCCGTCAGGGTCTACTTTATGGGTCAGAGTTTCGTGGGCTTTGATGGAAAAGGTTAGAGCCCCCCCATCGACAAGCATTTTTGCCAGATTAGCCGCCTTGGGCATGGAATAGTAGGTGTAGTCCAGTTCTACCGTGCCGAAACGCTCCGCACCCAGGCAATAATCAAAATGATGAAAAGTTTGCCCTTACGCTTTTTTTTCATGCCGTTTCCCTCTTACCGCCATTGTTATGCAAATATATCTTTTCGCATACTGATAGTTTTACGGTTTTTATTGTTCATTTCACTATGGGCACTCACTTTTTTAACATCTTCATCAGGGTTTCCTCCATCTCTTTATGCCGCTTGAGGGCTGCGGCGGAAGGTTTTCGGCGGATCTGCGCTATGGCTTCCCGGATGATTTTAATATCCTTTATCTCGGTGGGTTGCACCGGTTTAACTCTCGTACCCATGTTGGTCTCCAATGATTTTATAATAGCTTAATACGAGGGTTTTGTAAACAGCGCTAGGAAACAGTTTATTTACCGATGGTTTATTGCCAGGAGCAACCCAAACACCGCCTTGGGGTTTGTGGATGTGGCGCTGAACTTCATGGCGGACGCTTCATATTTCGCCTGTTGGGGCGGGATAAAATCCGAGCCGACCGCCTGGGCAACCCGGTCAGGAAAATTGCCCCGCGAACGGGAAAACCGGCTCCGTATGGCGTTCAAATCCAATTCCTGTTTGGCGTAGAGTACCACCAAATAATCGGCGCCCTTAGTATTGTCCATCTTAACCCAGGTGTATTCCCCAGGAAAGGCGACGAGGTTTTCCGTATAATCCAGTACCGGTGAGATAGTACTCCCTTCTGCCGGGAAGATTTGTGTAGTGTTGGTAGTGGCCTCATCAGCGGCAAAGGCATATACGTAGGCGGGCTTCGTATTTCCCAGCAGGTAGCGGAATTCGGTTCCCGATTGATACGAGGAAACAGTCCGATAGTAGCCACCCTGGAAGCGCACGGGCATACCCTGATTGTTGTTGTAGAGTTCAATTTGTACTGTCCCGGCGTATTCTACCGTCTGACCACGTGCCAGGCTCTCGATGATCTCATAGGCGTGATAGGCAAAACGTCCAAAGACATCGTAAGGAATCCAGATATAACCGGAATTTCCCCAATCTTCACCCCAACTATTCTGCACTTCAAAGGCCCCGCCATATTGCATAGCAGCCCCTTTTAGTGAAGGAAAATTCGTCTATAGGGAGTTATACGCCATTTGCCCTAAGAATTTATAGAATATTATATAAAACATATTGATAAAATAAAATGTTTTAAGATATAATGGAAAAAATATTAGCTTGTGCCAAGATAAATTATAGAGGAGTTTGTGAAATGAAAAACAAATTAAGTTTTGCGGTTTTTACTACGGTTGTATTGGCAATCGGCATTGTGGCGGTTGGTTGTGCGTCTGCACCAAAAGAATCACCTGTAGCGTTAGAATCAAATGGACCATCTATAACGCCAAAGTTGGATGAACTTCTGCACAAGTACATGGTTGTGGTTCCATCATGGGAAAATATGAAGGATGGTATGCCGGATCGTCATTACACTTTTGATCCTATTCACTTTGAGGATTTTAGATCTGAACTAGAGGAAGGGAGGGAATTTGTTCAAATTTACCATTGGCTTGATGGCAAACCAGGAGAACAAGGGGAATTCTATGCAGATTGGTGGGAAAGATATTCTGATGATAGATTTCAATTGATACTTGTCAATGGAGTTAATCCTAGTATTCGATATGGATATGAAAAAGTTCCTCAAGCATCAAGACAGAGGTTGGATCAAATTCTTCTCAAGTATACGACTCCGCAAGAGCAAACCTGGGACGGCGAGGGCAAAGCGCCTACCTATGTTTACTCTTTGGATCCCGCCCGGTTTGAAGCGTTTAAGGCGGAACTGGACGCGGGGGGCGAATATGCCCAAACAGACACCTGGACTGAAAAGCGGGACTGGGAGCGGGACAAGACCTTTGCGCAGTGGGCGGTACGGCCTAATGGCGAGTTCGATTTGAGGCTCTGCAAAGCGGACAATTCGGTGCTTGGGTATAGGTATGAAAAAAAGTGATCTGGAAACGGAAGGAATTATGTAAAAAATATTGTAAAAAAAATAATGGTGTACGGGCAAACGGCGTATAACAACGAGGCTGTAGGAAAAGCCAACTACATTGGGAGCGCGAAAGGTGCCAGACATCATTTTTAGAGCGCGACTACAACGAATTTTGCAAGCTCCGAGAAGTCGGAAAGATTACGGATTAGGTGAATCTGCGTGTTGCGATAGTGCCGCTTGTGCTTTTCTGCCAATGGGCGTATAGTTAAGACATAGGAGCCTGTTATGACCGCTATTATGCGGGGCGAGCCTTTGCCGGTATAGCAACAATCTCCAGGAGGAATATATGTTTGCAGTTAAAGCCATTTACGATGAAAGTAAGTTTGTACTGGATGAACCGGTCCCGGTAAAAGGAAAATATGAAGTTGTTATTACTTTTACTAATCCGGTAAAAAAAGACCAGAGCAAATTACTTGAATATGCCGGTATGTTTGATACCGACGATGTGCAATAGCCCTGTGATACAATTCGGAAACCATGAAAATTGTTGCAAAGGACATGGGTTTAATGGTTATGGAGGATAAAAATGAAAGCTTTTGAATATGAAGAAGCAAGAGACAAACTGTCAACTGTTCTGGATACTGCCCTGATAGAAGATGTCATTATCAGGAACGGAAAAGGAGAGAGTTTCAAAATTTCCTCACTTAATAGCAATACCTCCGGGAAATCGCCTTTGGAAGGCATTAAGGGTATTAAAGTTAATATAACAACACAGGAACTGGTTGAAATGATCCGTGAAGGCCGGGCAGGGGAATAAGATAAACCCCATGCCTTATCGCGTCGACGCTCATTGCAAGTAACAGCGTATTGGTGACAAACAATGAAAATCATTATAAAAATATACAATCACTTACCCTATGTACGTTGGCGCGCTGCCAGTGTATATATGCTTACGGTGGGGACAGCCCCCGATGATGAAACATTTAGGCAGGAATAGGGAGATACTCCTTCCGGGATAGCCGGGAGGTTTCACTCAACGTAAATCATTCGGTCCCCAAGTTTAAAACCGTATAATC
>BNUX01000042.1 GCA_025997675.1 Spirochaetia bacterium
TAATGAAGGCTACCAGCAAGGCACCGATAATGCCGCACACCGGGGCAATAACAATTTTGATTACTTCCATGTTTGCACTATAGCCTTTTTTAGGTTTTATGGCAAGAGGCGGTCTCGCGGTGGGACCCCAGTATTACCGACACCGGTTCCAGCACCGGGATATTCTCGCAGACGATCTTCACAATCACCATCATAGGAACCGCCAGAATCATCCCCGCAAAACCCCAGAGCCAGCCCCAGATGCTGAGAGATATGAGGACTGCCAGGGGTGAAATCCCCAGGTTGTCCCCTATTATTTTGGGTTCCAGCACATTGCCGATAATCTGATTGATCCCCAGCATGATGATAACCACCAGGATGATGGGCCCCGGTTCGGGCCAAAACTGGAGAAGGGCGAAGATACCGGCCCCAAAACCAACGGCGATACTCCCGATAACGGGGATAAAGTTCAGGATAAACTGGATAAGACCCCAGACAACGGCGAATTCAAGCCCCACCAATTTGAGCCCCACCCCCACCAGGATGCCCGTAGCCAGGGAAATGAGGAATTTGGTGGAAAGATACCGGATAACCTGCCGGATTATGTCGTCGCTTATCCTCTTAATCGACCCCGCCCACTTGTCTTCAAAGGCAGCTTCAATCTTTTCCCTTGTGTGGGCGGCTTCAAAGAGGATAAACACCAGGAATATAACCACCAGAAAGGCATCCCGCAGGAAATCAAGGACGGAATTGGAGATGGTAAAGGTGATATTCCGTATCCTGGTCCTGAACCCCAGTTGGGCCCAGAGGTTTTCCACAAAGCTCAGGTGTTCATCGTAGGAAAGTTCAAGAAAGCCCGCCGCCCAGGCATAAATCTCCGTTAAACGGCGCTCATACCGGGGGTACATGGCGATAATAGCCTTGGCCGAGGAAAACAGGACCATGCCCAGGAGGTACAGCCCGGCGACGATGATAATTACCGCCAGGGCAATGGAACAGATACGGGGAATCTTCCGTTCCAGTAAGAATTTAACCATGGGCTCCATAACAAAGGCCAGAAGGATGGCAATGATAAGGGGCAGGATTATGGGGCTCATGACCTTTAAAACCGCCCCGCCCAGGAGCAGGGCAATAAAGGCTACCAGGAAGAAGTTCGCCCTCCCGGAATTAAACCCTCTGAACTTATCTTTCATACCCCCAGTATGGCACATTTTGCCCTTTTCCGCCAAGGTATTGAAAAGAATCCCCGAAATGGGTAAAATAATAATGGGCTAATGAGCTCCATATACGTATAAGGGGATCCCATGAAATTAAAGGTTCGTTTAAGTTTAATTGTTATCGCCATTGTTGCGGCGGTAGTGGTGTCGATTACGGTTGTGCTGGTAAACAAAGCCAGCGCCATGCAGCGGGTGACCGCTTCCAGCCAGATGATCAACCTGACCGGTATCGCGTCCAAGAACCTCCAGCTCGACTTTGAGATATATCTGGATGCTATCAATACCCTGTCCTATATCATGGCCGACTTTCCGGAGGTGCCTGCCGCCGAGCGGAGGGCGCGGTTCAATGACAACCTGAAATATGTGATAACCAGTATGCCCGCCATGATCGGCATTTGTACCGTATGGCTCCCCGGCGCTATAGAAGACGGGAATCCTGCCCCGTATCAGCCCTGGTTTTCCAGGCGTAATAGCGAGAAGGTGGAACGGTACAATTGGGAGGATTCGGGGGAAAGCCTTGACACGACCTATGCGGCGATTCGGGCGATGGGCGCCACCGGTCCCACCATATCGAACGTGCTGCCGGGCAAATATGCGGGAAAAGACACCCACATGGTGCAGATGCGCCTTCCGATACGTGATGAACTGCGGGGCAATAACATCGTCGGTATGATAGGGGTCAACTACGACCTGAACATGGCCGGAGAAGTCATCACCGCCGCCAAAGCCTTAAAGGCAAGCTATGCGAACGGACGGGAAGTCCTCTATGCCAATGACGGCACCATTGCGGCCCACTACGATGAGACTATGGAAGGTAAGAGCATTAACTCCCCCGAATCGGTGGCTGTTTTGGGCCGGCAGGCGGTTAATGATACCCTTGAAACCCTCCGTTCAGGCGAGCCGAGCGTCGGTGAGAATAACGGCCGCTTCTTCATCAGCTATCCCTTTTATGTGGGGGATATAAAGACGCCCTGGACGGTGCTTTCCTCGGTGCCCACCGCCGATGTTTTTGCCGCGATAAACGATATGACTACCTTTGCCATCATCATAGCGGGGGCATTGGCGCTTCTTTCGGCGGTTATCATCTTCTTTGTTGCCACCTCAATTGTCAAACCCATTATCAAGGTCGGCTCTACCCTCAAGGATATATCCGAAGGCGAGGGTGACCTGACGGTGACCATTGCCGAACATGGCAACGATGAAATATCGGACCTTGCCAAGTACTTCAACAAGACCCTGGGGAAAATCAAGGATCTGGTGCTGGTTATCAAGAAACAGGCGGCGGCCCTCTTTGACATCGGGAACGAGCTGGCCTCCAACATGACCGAGACCGCCGCAGCCATCAACCAGATTACCGCCAACATCCAGAGTATTAAGGGCCGGGTGATGAACCAGTCCGCATCGGTGACCGAAACGAACGCCACCATGGAGCAGATCACCGTCAATATCGACAAGCTCAACGGCCATGTGGAGAACCAGACCGCCAGTGTGTCCAAGTCTTCCAGCGCCATCGAGGAGATGATCGCCAACATTCAGTCGGTGACCAACACCCTGGGGAAGAACGCCGAAAGCGTCAAAGAGTTGATTGATTCCGCCGATGTGGGCCGCACGGGCCTCCAGGAAGTGGCAACGGACATTCAGGAAATCTCCAAGGAGTCCGAAGGGCTTCTGGAAATCAATGCGGTGATGCAGAACATTGCCAGCCAGACAAACCTGCTTTCGATGAACGCCGCCATAGAGGCCGCCCACGCCGGTGAAGCGGGGAAGGGCTTTGCGGTGGTGGCCGACGAGATACGGAAGCTGGCGGAAAGTTCCAGCGAGCAGTCAAAGACCATTAGCGCGGTGTTAAAGAAGATAAAGGAGTCTATTGATAAGATTACCAAGTCTACCGACAATGTACTCAACAAGTTTGAGGTCATTGACGCCGGGGTAAAGACCGTGTCCGACCAGACGGAGAATATCCGGAACGCTATGGAAGAACAGAGCGTGGGGAGCCAGCAGATCCTGGAAGTGATGGGCCAGCTTAACGGGATAACCCAGCAGGTTAAGGGCGGGTCCCTGGAGATGCTTGAGGGGAGTAAGGAGATTATCACCGAAGGGAAGAACCTGGAAATGGCTACCCAGGAGATCACCAACGGGATGAACGAAATGGCCACCGGCGCCGACCAGATCAATGTCGCGGTGAACCGGGTGAACGAGATTAGCGGGGATAACAAAGAGAATATTGATATCCTGGTACGGGAAGTTTCCCGGTTTAAGGTTGAGTGATACTACATTAGGAGGAATTATATGAAATTAAGGTTCAGGTTAACCCTGATCATTGGTCTTTTGATGGTCGTAATTGTGGCAGCCGTATCGGTGATATTGTTGACCCAGGCGCGGTCCTTGCAGACCCAGGCGGCTTTTGCCAACATGGAGAATTTGACCGGTATGTATTCCTCCCAAATGCAAAGCCGGTATGAAAACTATTTGACCGTGTCAAAGACGGTGGCCGATATTATGGATTCCTACCAGGGTGTTCCGGCTCTGGAACGGCGTACCCGGTATGATACCACCCTGCGGGGGATTATGGAATCGAATCCGAACTTTTTAGGGATATTCTCCCTTTGGAAACCAAATGCACTTGACGGCAGGGATGCTGAGTTTGCGGGCAGGCCGGGATACGATTCATCCGGGGCCTATATGCCCTGGTTTTCCAGAACTTCGGGAACCCTGGAAAGACGCTCTTTGTCAGAGTATCAGTTGTACAGTGAGGTAGCCGCCAATATCGATAATCCGGACCCGGTTTTTAATGATCCCTATTATGTGGACATCCAGGGGAAGCAGGTATTAACCTCACGGCTAGCTTACCCCATAGTTTCCAATGGAACCATTGTGGGCAGGGTGGGAATCATGCTTGACCTGACCCCCTCTTCGGACACCATATCCGCGATAAGGCCCTATGGGGCCGGAAGGGCGGTTTTATATTCCACTAATGGTACCATAGCGGCCCACTATAACCCCAACATGGTCGGTAAGCCGATACGGGATCCCCAGTCGGTTCTGATTCTTGGTGAACAGGCGATAGCGGATACGGAAACTACCCTGCAAACCGGGAAGCCGAATTCCGGGGAGAACAATGGGCAGCTTTTCTACAGCTATCCCTTTTATGTGGGGGGCGTGAAGACTGCGTGGACTATTCTTAGTTCGGTGCCCGAGGATGTGGTAATGGCGGAGGTAACCAGGTTAACCCAAATTACGATACTTATTGTGGCCATCGCGATTATTCTGGCGGCGGTAATTATCTTCTTCCTGGCAGGCTCTATTGCCAAGCCCATCGTTAAGGTCGCCAATACCCTTATGGACATATCCGAAGGCGAAGGTGACCTGACTAAAACGATTGCCGAGCGTGGTAATGACGAAGTGGCGGACCTTGCCAAATACTTTAACCGTACCCTGGGCAAGATAAAGGACCTGGTGCTGATTATCAAGAAACAGGCGGCGGCCCTCTTTGACATCGGGAACGAGCTGGCCTCCAACATGACCGAGACTGCGGCGGCTATCAATCAGATCACCGCCAATATCCAGAGTATCAAGGGCCGGGTGATGAACCAGTCCGCCAGTGTTACTGAAACGAACGCCACCATGGAGCAGATCACCGTCAATATCGACAAGCTGAACGACCATGTGGAAAATCAGACCGCCAGCGTGGCAAAGTCTTCCAGCGCCATCGAGGAGATGATCGCCAACATTCAGTCGGTGACCAATACCCTGGGGAAGAACGCCGAGAGCGTCAAGGAACTGATTGACAGTTCCGAAGTGGGGCGCACAGGCCTCCAGGAAGTGGCCACGGATATTCAGGAGATTGCCCGTGAGTCCGAGGGCCTCCTGGAAATTAACGCGGTGATGGAGAACATTGCCAGCCAAACGAACCTGCTTTCGATGAACGCCGCCATTGAGGCCGCCCATGCCGGTGAAGCGGGGAAGGGCTTTGCGGTGGTGGCCGACGAAATCCGGAAGCTGGCGGAAAGTTCCGGGGAGCAGTCCAAGACCATCAGTACGGTGTTGAAGAAGATTAAGGAATCTATCGACAAGATTACGAAGTCTACGGACAACGTGCTCAACAAGTTTGAGGTTATTGACGCCGGGGTAAAGACGGTGTCGGACCAGACGGAGAATATCCGGAACGCCATGGAAGAGCAGAGCGTGGGGAGCCAGCAGATACTGGATGTGATGGGCCAGCTTAACGGGATAACCCAGCAGGTTAAGGGCGGGTCCCTTGAGATGCTTGAGGGGAGTAAGGAGATTATCACCGAAGGGAAGAATCTGGAGATGGCAACCCAGGAGATCACCAACGGGATGAACGAGATGGCTACCGGGGCGGATCAGATCAACATCGCGGTGAACCGGGTGAACGAGATTAGCGGGGATAACAAGGAGAATATTGATATCCTGGTTAAGGAAGTTTCCCGGTTTAAGGTCGAGTAGTACTGATAAGCGTCAGGGTTTGGTCTACGGAGTTTTTCAATTCCGCCACATCGGTTCGTTTCAGAATAACCAGGCGGAAGATTGCGGTCTCGATGAGGCCGTAGAGCAGGTCGTCCATGGCGCGGACATTGATGGGTTTTATGGTTCCCTCCCGGATGCCCTCTATCAGCATGGATGCCAGGATGCGGCGCATGTGGATGGTTCTGCGGCGCACCCGGTAGTCCGGGTCGGCATCGCTTTTTGAAAGGTAGCGCAGATAGTTCAGGCTTACCGAAAGGAGCCGGCGGTTTTCTTCCAGCCGGTCCATAATCAGGATGAGTACTTTGCGTATCTTTTCTATGCTGTGGAGGCTTTTGTCCCCCTTGACCCGCAGGAGATCCCTCTCCACGCCCAGGAGCATATTCTTGATGCTGTAGTTGAAGATTTCCTTTTTGTTCTTAAAGTAGACATACAGGGTGGTCCTGGTGATGCCGCAGTGGTCCGCGATCTTCTGGAAGGTTGCGTTTTCAAACCCTTCCCTGATAAAGACATCCAGGGCGTGTGTCAGGATTTCCTGCCGCCGTTTGTCATGTTCCACCAGTATAGACATTCTGTTACTCCCGCTTAAAGTGCTTCATACTCATAGAAATACGAATTCAATGCGCCGTTGGTGAGTTCCCGGCAGACATCGGCCTTTTTTCCGAAATGGGATTCAAAGCCGGGATGATCGGTGATTAAGGCCAGCTTCCAGAGCGGAAAGCGCCCCCCAATATCCCCCATTTCCCCGTACATTGCCTCCGCTTCCGCCGGTTCCCCCAGCCGTTTCCCGTAGGGCGGGTTGGTAATGATAAAGCCCGGTTCGGCGGCAAGGCCCTCCGGGGGGCGGGCCGCCTTCATGGGTAAGGTCCGAAACTCCGGCAGCCAGGGAAGGCGAATGTCCGGCCGGATTCCTCCACCGGGGGTTTTACCCTGGGCTAGTTCGTAGGCCCGCTGGACATTCGACTTTGCCATGGAAACCGCCCGGGTATCGGTATCGCTGCCGTAGATGCGGATGGTCCGTTCAAAGTTGACCTTTCCCCGGAGTTCCTGCCGTACCAGGGCCTCGGTTTCCGCGTTTGCCGGGACCAGGTCCGCCAGGGCAAAGCGCCGGCCCATACCGGGGGCCGCGTCCCAAGCGTAGAGGGCAGCCTCTATGGCGATGGTGCCGGAGCCGCAGAAGGGGTCGTAGAGGGGGTATTTACGCCGCCAGTTGGCCAGGAACAGGAGGGCGGCGGCGGTGGTTTCCCTGAGGGGGGCGGCGCCGCCTTCGGTACGGTAGCCCCGCTTGAACAGGGGTTCCCCCGACAGGTCCAGCAATACCGACACATTGTCCTTTTCCACATACACCCGGACTGTTGCCTGGGGACCCGCTTCGCTCAACCGGGCTTGATGGTACGCTGTGCAGAGCCGGTCCGCCGCCGCCTTGTGGGTCATGGCCTGGATAGTGGTGATGCCCTGGAGCTTGGACCGGTTGGACCGGACCTTGGCAACCTGTACGCCCATGCCATTGGGTATCCACGCTTCCCAGGGGATGGCCTTTACCCCTTCAAAAAGCGCGTCAAAATCAGCGGCGGGGAAAAGGCCCGCCTCAAGAAGCAGGCGATCCGCACAGCGCAGCCCCATGAGCGCCCGGTAAATACCGGGGATGTCCGTCTCAAACCGGACCCTGCCGAAACCGCTTTCCAGGACACGGTACAAGCCTCCGAGTTTTCGTAGTTCGTTTGAAACTACCCTTTCCACACCAATGCCGCAGAGGGCTATCACGGTTTCCATGTTCGTTATGGACAGTATACCACATGTTGTAAAAATGTCATCAATACTAAGGCGACTACCCGGGACCCTTGTTCTAAGCTTGTCGTGGGTTGGCGATGAGCTTGTCGTGGGTTGGCGATGAGCTTGTCGTGGGTTGGCGATGAGCTTGTCGTGGGTTGGCGATAAGGCTTATCGTGGGTTGGCGATAAGGCTTATCGTGGGTTGGCGAGTTTTATCCAGGTGAGTTCGTGTTTGTTGTGGTACAAATGCACCACGGTACTGCCGGGGATGGCGGCGAAGCGGCGGCTTGTTTCAAGGTCCCCCTCGCCCTGCATCTTTATCGTACAGATGAAGTTTTTGCAAAGGGCCGAGGCCAGCCACTGTTCAACCCACTCGTAGAGCCTCCGGGGGTAGCAGATTACATCGCAGAACAGCCAGTCCAGGGGGCCGATGTCTCCAGGGGGCAGGGTGAAGGCGTCGTGTTTTTGGAAGGTGACCGTGGGCATGCCCATGATGCGGTCCTCCAGGGGGGCGCGGTCCACCGCCAATACCGTAGCGCCCAGGTTTGCAAGAGCCCAGGTCCAGCCTCCGGGGCTTGCTCCGGCGTCCAGGCAGCGCTCCCCCGGCCCGGGCCGGCGGCCACAGCGGACCAGGGCTTCCCAGAGCTTCAGGTAGGCCCGGCTGGGGGGGCCCAGTCTATCCTCCTCAAACTCGATGACGCCCCCCGGAAAGGGGCTGGCGCATTGGGCGGAACCCAGCAGGGTATGGGCGTCCAGGAGGGTCCAGCTTCCCATAGGATTGTCCGGGACTGTCCAGGGGAAGGGGCGCCGTTTTAACGATAGGGGCGGCAGTTTTTCGGCTATCAACGCACCCCGGCGGAATTGGGTAAAGAGACTGGGCGCCCAATTCCGCTGGATGGCCCGTAAAGAGGAGGCGGCTTCGGAAATGGAGGTAAATTCCAGACGAAAGGGCTTCCACCAGCAGTTTTGGAACCAAAACACCGGCTCCGGCGGGGTATGTACCGGATAAAAAGGACCCCAGGAGGAAACGTCCCCCCCAAGCTCCTGCTCCAGATGACCCTCAAAGCCCGGAATCGCCTGAAACACGCTGCCGGGAAAGTATTCCAAGGTACCCTTGGCTATCACCCCGCGGAGGATCGCCAGGCAAGGTAATCGACGTACCGCTGGAAATCCCGTCCCTTGGGGGAAACGGTT
Source organism: Spirochaetia bacterium (assembly GCA_025997675.1). Taxonomy (GTDB): domain Bacteria; phylum Spirochaetota; class Spirochaetia; order Treponematales; family Breznakiellaceae; genus Termitinema. The sequence goes on from BNUX01000042.1 coordinate 8,648, forward strand.
ATGGTAAATCCGATTTCACAGGAATAACCGCCGGAGCGGACCCACCGGCTTTCCACCTGTATCTCAAAGGGAGCAATCTTCGCAGCGGAATCGGGTATAACCTTCAAGGTATACGGGGTATTCGGTTTGACATCCACAAACATGGTATATTCTACACAACACCCGGTAATGCTGAGATCCTTCAGCAATGCCTCGCCGTCAAAAATAACGGGGATAAGAGCCCTTGCAAGGGTCGGGAACCTGACATTTTTACGATTATCAAACATGGTTGCCGCCCCGGTAATAGACCCGAACCTGTTTGTACAGCCCATCGCCTTCGCTCTTGGTTTCCACATCGGCGATGTCGTTCAGGGTGGTGTGGATAAGCCGGCGGTCAAAGGGGTTCATGGGTTCCAGCAAAACCGAGCGCCGGCTGTCCCGGACCCGGTCCGCCACGGTATAGGCCAGGCGAACCAGGGATTCCTCCCGGCGGATGCGGTAGTTCTCGCTGTCCAGAATGATCCGGATGTCCTCCCGGCCGCATCGTCCGGCGTAGACATTCGCCAGGAGTTGGAGGGCGTCCAGATTCTTGCCCTTTTTCCCGATAAGGATAGAAGAATACTCGGAATCGATCTTAAGACCGATCTTCCGGTTCTCCCTGAACAGCACCGATACCTCTCCACTGTAGCCCATCCGTTCGACAAGCCCTTCCACAAAATCAATCAGCTTTTGCTCAAGCTCATTTTGGGATTCCGTAGGCCGGGAAGGGGGTACCGGTTGCAATGCAACTTGCTTATCGGTATGGACCTGTATCTTCACAAACCCCTTTTTAAATAAACCTGAACGCTGGGTTTCAAGGATTTCAACATCGAAACCGTCTTTCTCAAGTCCCAGCTCTTCCGCCGCCCGGTCAATAGCTTCTTTTTCGGTACGGCCTTCAAATTCATATATCATAAGTTTATCTCCTCTTTCTCTTTTTAGGCGGCACAATCACCTTTGCCGGTTCCGCCGCCGCCAGCATCCCCTTTTTCTTGGCAATATACTTGTTAATGGTCAACTGTTGAATCATGGTCAGCACATTGGACATGATCCAGTACACCAGCAATCCCGACGGCACATCATAGAGGATGAAGAAGAATATGACGGGCATGGCATAGAGCATCATCTTCATCTGGGCATTGCCCTGCTGATCCGGGGTCTGGGTCACCTTGCCATAGAGCAGCTGGGAACCCACGTAGATGAAGGGCAGGGCACGGAGAGCGCTCCAGCCCAGGAGAGGTATCTGGAAAGGCGCAAAGCTCCAGATGTATTCGGGCAGGGACAGGTCCGGTATCCATCCGGGGATGAACATGGCGCCCCGGAGATCAAAGTGGGTGTTAAAGAGATTGTACATGGCAAAGAAGATCGGCATCTGGATGAGCATGGGCAGACAGCCCGAAAGGGGATTGTACCCTTCCTTTTTATAAAGCGCCCCCATTTCGGTATTCATCTTCTGGGGATTGTCCTTGTACTTTTCCTGGATTTCCTTGATCGCAGGGGATAGGGTCTGCATCCGCAGGGTGGCCTCGGAGCTCTTCTTGGTTAGAGGGAACATGATCACCTTGACCAGGAGGGTAAGGAGGATAATCGCTATGCCGTAATTGGGGATAATCTTATAGAAGATCATGAGCAGCCATTTTAACAGGGTTTCCAGGGGGCCAAGGAAGCCCGAGGTATTGGCAACCTTGATGAGCTGTAAATCCCGGAGCTTAAAGCTGTTGGCCGCCGTATCGTAAACCCCCAGGGCGTTCTGGCTTTTGGGCCCCATGTAGAAGCGGTACACATCACTGGTATGGGCGTCATTCACCGCAGGCCGTACCAGGTACAGCCGGGATGCGTCGCTTAAGCCCGGCTCGGCACGGGTGGAGAACACCATTTCCGCCTGGCTCGCCAGGGGTATGGCGATGAGGGTGAAATACTTGCCCGCCACCGCCCCCCAGGTATAGCCCGGTGGGATGGTGGTACCGCCGCTTTTACCCACCTTGGCCTGGTCCCCTTCGTTCTTAAACTTGCCGTTGGTAAAGGTGTAGTAACGGCGGTATTCGTAGCGTTGGTCCAGCTTTTCGAAGCGCGGGCCGAACTGGGGGGCTGAGCCCAGGGTATAGGTGACGGGGCCGCCGTCCAGGGTAACCGTCAGCTCGAACATATACTCATCGGGCCTGAAGTCGTACCGTTTGGTCAGCCGGACCGGGCTTCCGGAAACCGCGAAATCCCGGGAAAACTCTACTATATAGTCGGAAATCCTGGTTACGTTGAAGAAGGCGCTGATGGGCTGGGCTTTGAGGTCCCCCAGGGCAATGGTAAAGGCATGGGATTCAGCAGCCCCGGGAAGAACCATCTCCACAAAGTCGTCGCGGTCCTTATGTTCCCGCAGCTTATAGGAAACCACATCTCCCCCGGCATTAGTCAGGACCACCATCGCAAGGCCGGTATCAATGTTGACCCGCTGTTCTGTACCGGGGAGGGTATTATCCACCTGGGGCGTTTCTGCGATCACCAAAGGCGCCGACGGCGTGGGCGTGGGTGCGGGCGCGGGCTGTTCCGTCACCGTATTGGCGGGAGCAGGCGGCTGGGGAGGGAAAAACGCCCCCTGGATAAGGTAAAACGCCGATATCACCACGATTGAAAGCACCACGGCAAGTAATGTTCTTTTTTCCATGTAAACTCCATAACTAAGGTACCGGGTCGTAACCACCGGGATGGAAAGGATGACAGCGCAGAAACCGTTTAAGCCCCAACAAAGCGCCCCGGAAGGCGCCGTATTTCCGCACCGCCTCATACGTATAGGCGGAACAGCTTGGCGCATAACGGCACACGGGGGGGAAATGGGGGGACACCGCCTGCTGATACAACCGGATAAAAAGCAACGCCGCTTTTTGTAAAACCGTCATTATTCAGTCCCCGTTAGTAAACCGGCCCTGGCAATCAGGGTTTTCAACTGCTCCATCCGGTCCGCAAGGAAATCCCTGCCCGGATACACCAGCAAAACCAAATCATAGCCGCTTCTCAGCCGGTTCCGCATAAACCGGTAGGCTTCCCGGCTGACCCGCCGGGCCCGGTTCCGTTCCACCGCATTTCCGAACTTCCGCGCAAAAGTAAAGGCAATCCGGTTATAGGGCAGCCCATTCTCCACCCGGAACAGCTTAGCGCCGGAGCAGCCAACCACCTTTCCCTGGTTAAAAACCGCCCGTATTTCTCCCCGTTTCTTCAACCGTTCGTTCTGTCGAAACCGAAAGAGCCCGCCCACTGCCTAATAGGGCTTCTTTTCATCGGAAACGCTCAGTTTAATCCGGCCCTTTGCCCGCCGGCGCTTCAAAACAAGCCGTCCACCCCGGGTTTTCATCCGGGCCCGGAACCCGAATTTGCGGTTCCGCTTTACTTTACTGGGTTGATACGTCCGTTTCATGGGAATTTCTCCTATCTATATAAAGGTAATGAAAGCTAATTTAGAGATTTAGTATAGGGAAGGGGGGGAGAAAGATCAATAGGGTTGGGGGGATTGCCCCAGGATAGCGTAATTTGTTATAGTGGACTTGGTTCTTGCCAGGATGGCTCAGACGGTAGAGCGACGCACTCGTAATGCGTAGGTCCCGGGTTCGATTCCCGGTTCTGGCTAAGTCCCGGACCCTTTAGCCCAAAAAAAAGCCAATTCCCTGTAGTACAAGGAATCAGCTTAATGCGGCCAAGAAGACTTGAACATACTTTGGCCCAACCTAATTCTTTACTGTATAAAGACTTACGGAACTTAAAAAGCAATATGGTACATAAATGGTACATTGACCCCAAGAAGAACTTATCATCTTTGGGGCACTATCTTCCTCCACTACTATAGTATAACCCCAATTCGGCTTCTTTATCAAGTGCGGGGGCCAAGCAAACTCCCAATCATACCCAGGATTGAGCCAAGTAGTTTTCGCCGGTTCTCTTGGGGTTTCTCCCAAAACAGTTGAAGCATGGGAAGATGGCCGGAACAAGCCGGAAGGGGCTTCCCATCGACTCCTTGAGATTGTCCGTGATAATCCTGATTTTTTAAGACAGTTTCAGGTATAAGCTAATGGAGAGCGGATTCCATTGAATTAGGCTATCAGATTTTTCAGTCGAAACCCATATCCTCTGTCCATCCTATCTGTCCTTGATTTTAGGGTATTTAATTTATCCAGGCCAATTCTCTATAATATCCCTATGGAAATCAACATCAATAAACGGTTCAAGACACTATTCCGGCCTCTTACCGATGAGGAATATAACCAGTTGGAAGCAAACATCTTAAAGGAAGGTATCAGGGACCCGCTGGTTCTATGGGGTGATGTTCTTATTGACGGTCATAACCGATACAGCATAGCCCAAAAGCATAAATTGAAGTTCAAGACCGTTAAGATAGAGTTCAAGGACAAAACCGAAGCCGAAATATGGATGCGGAGCAACCAGAAGGGGAAGCGGAACCTCACCAAACTTGAACAACTATACAACATCGGTAAGCTCTATGAATTGACTAAAAAGAAGCATGGTGGAACCGGCGCAAACCAATACACGAAGCAGACTCAACAAAATATAATGTCCGCTAATACCTCGACCCTTTTAGCAGAGCAATATTCTATCAGCGAAAGAACCGTCCAGCGAGCGGCCGATTTTGTTAAGGAAGTGGATACCATAGGTGAAATCAACCCGGACATAAAGGACAGACTTTTATCAGGAGCCATACGAGCAACCCAAAAGGACATCAAAATCCTTGCCAATATGGAGCCGAAAAAAAGACTAAAAATAATGGTAGTTTTGGAAAACCTACCGATTTTCTCACAAGCAAGGTCAAAAGTTGAAATTGAAATCTCAAAGGACGAAACAGCGAAACAGACCATAAAAGAAATTAAGCGGAAGCCGCCGCTGATTTACAATATGGATTGTGTTGATTTTATAGAGACCTGTAAGCCCTATGATTTACTCTTAACCGACCCGCCATACAGCACCGACATAAAGGACATTGATGCCTTTGTTGGAAGATGGTTATATCCTGCGCTGGACAAATTGAAACCGACAGGGGCGGCTTATATCTGTATAGGGGCCTATCCAAAAGAATTACAAGCCTATTTTACTACCAAAATCCCCAAGAATGTTGTTCTGAAACAGATTTTAGTATGGTCTTATTTTAATGCTCCTATGGTTAAGAGGACTCACTACCGGCAAAACTATTGCCATATTCTCCTTTATTCCGGTAAGGAAGCGTCTATAAACATAACAGACCCCGTTGAAGGCTGGGCGGTTTTTGAAGAGGATAAGCCTGATCCCCGGCGTGGAAACTGGTATCACGGATGGCAGAAGCCGATGAGCCTTGCTGAAAAGTTTATCAGACATTCAACGAAGAAAGGAGATCTGGTCATAGATCCTTTCGTTGGAACCGGAACCTTCCTGTTAGCGGCATCCAAATTAGGGCGCATTGGAATAGGCGCTGACATATCAGCAGAAAACCTAAAAATTGCCGAAAGCCGTGGCTGTCAAATTAAATAATCATTCCAAAACAATACCGCCTATTTAAGTTTATCTTTTTAGGAAACTGAAACTTTTATGCTTACATAAGCACCAGAGGTGTTTATGAATAATCTTAATTCCGTTATAGCGGAAGGTGTGTTGGTCGATAAACCAGCCTTCCAGGACACAAATGGTAAGCCGTTTTGTAGTTTTTCCATTGCGTCAAATCAGTTCTACCGGGTGAAGTCCAAGGTTGAGAAGGAAGTCAGCATCTTCGATGTGGAAGTCTTTGGTAAGCTGGCGAAAAGTTGTCATAATCTCGGACAACAAGGCCGGGGTGTCCGTGTCGTGGGGCGGCTTCAACAGAAGAAATGGGTGGATGCCAAAGGCAAGGCGCAGTCCAAAATCATCATAATCGCCGAGCATGTAGAGTTTCGGCCCGATTTTAAGGTGGCGAAATGAGTGACATTGTTTTACCTTCCGATGACCTAATCCGGTTCCTTCCAAAGTCCCAATACAAGGCTATGATGGAAACACCGGAAGCCTTTAAACATGGAGTCAAAAGGCTGAATGACCTTGTATCGAAGATACCCAATCTTTATGATACCGATGGACAGGCAAGGCACCCGTTGAGCCTCCATTATTTTGTCGGTGGCTGTGATTGGTATATCGCCGAATACTCCAAGGAGGAAGACATCTTCTTCGGCTACGCCATCCTCAACAATGACCTCCACAACTCTGAATGGGGCTACATTAGCAGGGCTGAAATCATCAGCCTTGAAATCCCTGAAAGGCACCTGATGATAAATCTTGACCTTTATTGCCACGAGGAAATCATAGAGGAAGCACTCTTCAAGAAAGACCCTAAACATTTTTGGAAATATGGCTTTTCAACCGAGGAAAAAAACGACACTTAAATCTGTTATTGGTGGTATCCTAATCTGGATACCGCTAAACTTAAAGGGGGCAACATGGAACACATTGAATACACTTGGAGTGAGTTAAATGACGAGGCGGTCTATTTTATCGTCAATGGCGTTAAACTGACATCCCTTTCCGGCCCAGAAGAAAACAAAGGAAGCGGAAAGTTTTGGAGTCCTGCAAGGGGCGATGACGGAAAAGATTACGATTTAACTTGGGAATCAAATAATTCTTATGACATTGAATCGTTCATCTTACTTGACGCTTCGGTCGCTGAACATAGCAAGGAGGTTTGTCTATGAGCAGACTGAATGACATAACATCTTTTATCTATGATGTGGTTGATGTAGGTAGTTGTATTATAGATGCTGGATATGATTTTATTGGTAGTGTATCGAAAACAAACGACATTAACTTATCCGGCGAACATTTTATCATTGGCGGTTGCGGCGGGAGCGTGTATCATGTCAAAACGCTTGACGAGAATAATATGTCGGTGTCCTACATTGGCGATTATATTTGGGCTGATGATAGGTCTGGTTGAAATTATGATAAGTGCTTTTTTCTTGAAAGCGTTATCGTTCCTTGGTTGATGGAGCATGGGGCAAACGACCAGCAGACTACACGCCCACGCTGAACCATATACCTGACCTCGAAGCGGGGGTCAATTAGTCCCCCGCAATTTTGCCATCAACCGATACACAGATCCCCCAGAAATACTAATTACAACATGATAATAAAAAATATTGTTTATTATAGGGATAAAGTTCCAAATACAAAGAGAGAATCTGATGCTGATACTCTTGAAGGTATGATACAGGACTACAAGGACTGGAAAGAGACCATAAGGAACTACTATTTATCAGATACGGATTTTAAAGAAAAACATCCGGCATATTGGAAAAGGCTAACGAGAGAAGTCACCAAATTAGAAATTGATAATGTAAAACGATGTTTTCGTAAAAAATCTCGTATGAGGTTTATTGAAGAACTGGATACGGACGATTATGAGTTGGATTAAAACTTATCATCGGCTTATGACGACAGAGCCACTGATACCACTAATTATCTATGAAAAAGAAAAGGTCAAGGCGCTATTACATAAATCAGATACCAAAGCATAATAATGATCTGAAATATGGCAGCCTTGATGACGCTTTTGAAGATTATAGAAAGTATTTACAATCCATATCAGACTATTTTATAGGAGACATGAGATTGAAGGAAGAATACCCGGATCTGTATAACACTTTTATAGGTGCAGAATTAAATGACAAAGAAATAAATAGCATAACAAAAACTTTCTATGATGAACTTGCTGAGTCCTTTAACGATAAACTGTCATCGGATGATTATGAGTTAGATTAAATAATTTTGGTGTCTTTAAAGAGATATCACTAATTGAAAATGAAAAAAAAGACATTAGACTATTACATTAAAAAAGTTCCAAGCAAGCCGGATGAATATGAAAGTAAAAATATTGAAGGCTGTATATCGCAATATGTAGAGTGGAAAAGAAAAATATCCGATTTCTACATCAACGACAAAGTATTAGAGGCTGAAAACCCCGAAATGTATAAAGAACTTACCATAGTGAAATTGACAGAAAATGAAGTTGAGCTGCTTGAAAGGGAATATAACAAAGGAAAGAAAGAGATAATTTTAGGTGAAGATTTATCATCGGATGAATATGAATTAGATTGATTCCAAAAACCATAACTAATTAGACAGAACAGGTTTGACGGAAAATCACCGGCCTACCGAGTTGGAAAACTTAACCTGTTCTCTGCGGCGGCAGAATATCCGGCCAAGGCTGAATAATGATAATTTTAATCACCGGAGGGGCGGGGACTGGAAAAACATTTCTCGCAAACAGGCTCAGAAACATTCATAAAGACTGGTATTTTACTGGTATGACAAATGAATGCGCTTCACTTATCAATGGAAAAACAATACATAAACATTTTGGCTTCAACAAGGATAATCCTTGGTTTAACGAAATTACTAAACCATCTAATAAAAGAGCCACAATAGTAATTGATGAAGCGTCGATGTTAAACCAGCAGCAGTTAGAAATGATGGTTAAAGCGAGACCTTACCACAATTTTATTCTTATAGGCGATTTTAACCAATTATTACCAGTAGAAGGTGAGCCAATAAGACCGGACTGGATTGATGAAACTTATGTTTTAACAAAACCTTATCGGTCAATAGACATACGATTACACTTATTTCTTGAAGGGTTATTGAATAATAATATTGACTGGTCTGTTATTGAAGAACGGAAGGCAGAAAGGTCAAATGATAAAACTCTATTCGTGACCTATGAAAATAAATCAATAATTGAATACAATAAATTATTCAAATTAGTCAAGGGTAGTCCTGTGAAAGGGCGGGACTATAAAATAGCCGCCAATGGAAGGACTAAAATTGGTTATAGAAATGGGTCGGAAACAAGATTTGATAAGGCGTTTTGGTATAATAATGAATTATTTAAGATAATTGATATAACAGAATATGATGTTGTTTTATGGAACCAGAGACATTCCGACGCTATTTCTCTTGAAAAATCAATTTTTGGAGATTATTTTATTCCCAACTTTGCTACTACTTTCCACGGCGTTCAAGGACAGACCGTAAAAGGCGACTTGATTGTTCATCTTGACTCGCTTTGTAGGGAGTATCAAAATCCAGATTTAAGAATGCGGGCCTTGTATGTTGCTTGTAGCCGTGTCATAAATCTTGAAAACCTTTATTTTGCGTATAAGGATATAAATACAATAAAATCGGCTGATTTTGGCTATACTTATTCATTTACTGCGTTGTCCTCAAATGTTAAGGTAGTGGACCAGGATTGGATTATAGAAAAGGGGGTGTGGGGTTATGCTTTGACAACGAAGGTATGTGTATATCACACGGCAAACTGTCAAGTCCTTTTAGACCAAATCAAGTCTATTGATGACAGCAAACTAAAAACACCAGAGAATAGGACAAAAAGAAAAGACCTTTGTAAGCAATACATTGAAAAAATATTGAATGAACCTAATCTTCCGTCAAACGCTGAATTAGCGAGAAAATTAGGTGTCAGCAGAGGAACTATAATAAATTACATAAAGGAATTATCAAAATGACATTAGAAGAATTAAGGGCGAAAAGGAACAGGCCAACCAGAAAAATAAAGTGGAATATGGCAAAGGCATTAGAGGCAATGTATAATGATTTTATAGAAAAAATAAATACTGACCCTGACTACAAGCAACAATGTATTGATAGAGGTATAACAGTTTATGCTGTAAGAGATGTAAGGTCTATATTAGGAACAACAGATGAACAGGAACCAAAAGTCATCCGTAAAAATGACAAATAATGGAATAGGGGCTAATTAAGATGACCAGAAGAAGTAGAAGAAACAGATGTAGTAAAAGCCGTAATTTTTGGCGAAAAAGAGAAATGAAGAATAAAAGAGGCTGGAAAAATAGGACTGTACGATGAAAGTCAGCAGACAAAAACAAGTCTGCTGACTTTTAGTGAGGCTTTGATACAACCTTAAAAACAACCTCATGGCCGGGATTTTCCTTGGTGAGGATAGCCTTCATTTCATCAACGGATTTATGATTATCAAGGGCAGCCTGAATGACCTCCACCAGTTTCTGACCATCGAGATAAGCCCAGATGTATTTTCGTCTATGTTTCATAAGCCAAACTCTCCATCATCAGAAATTAACTCATGCTGTCGATAGGAAAAATAATCTTCTTTCGTGATAATCACATGGTCAAGAACACGGATACCCAGTATTTTTCCTGCCTTACAAAGTTGTTCCGTTGCCTCATTATCTTCTGGACTTGGTTTAATACAGCCGGAAGGGTGGTTATGGACTAATACGACTGCCGAAGCGTTATCTTTTATCGCCCACCAAAATATCTCCCCTGGATGCACGATAGTCTTATTAGCAAGTCCGATAGTAGCGACATGGTTTTTTATAGTGCTATGTAGTCCGTTCAGCGTTATCACTAAAAAATGTTCTTGTCTTTTAGTAGAGTATCGTTTCGTCAAAGCAACAATATCGCTGGGATGCTTTATAGCGAATCCTTTATATTCATCTATCATTCCGAATATTCCTTATTTTCGATGAGGTATTTAACATCTTCCTTGCTGATTGTAAATCCACCCTTGATCTCGAAAAAATAGGCGGTTGTTTCGTTATAGAACTGTGCCTTATGTCCCTTGGCTAAAAGGCATCCAACTTGGTAGATTTCATCAACTTGAAAGAAATTATACTCGGACAAGTTCAAACGGCTCCTTTTCTGCGGTCTTTTGTGTCATATGTAAGCATAATTCTTGGATTTTGGAAGAATGCGTAAAAATAATTCATTTTAACTAATTTTGTATGACAAACAAAACATATAACAAAGTGTTCAATGAGGCGATCAATCCATTAGCTTCCAAAATTATTAGGGCTTGTAGTAAATACATTTCCAATGAAGCAAATAACGCCGCTGCTGCTCTTGGTAGTATAGATTCAAGGAAAATCCTTTTCCTAAATGCTCTTGCATTGGCAGAGCTTACAAGAGATAAAGTGGTATTCACCAAGATTATTTATGACATTTTAGAAGACCAAAATCTTCATTCTGCTAACGCTTATTATCTTTCACCATCTGATGAGTTTTTCCTAACAACACCAAGGGATGAGATTCTTTGTAATGATGAACTATACAAGGACTTACAATAAAAAAATTGACTATTTTACCAATTTCAGCAGACTTGTTTTAGTCTGCTGACTTTTTATCCACCCTATAACCTAAAAGCCTTAATTTATGCTTACATAGTGAAGCATGACAACGAAAACCAACCTTAAACAATTTTTTGAAGAAAGCTCAACTTTCATTACTTGTGTAAAAACAGGAGATTTCTCACAGGATAACTTATACGAAATCCATCTGGAAATACTCAAAATTGATGGTAAGAAATTGGAGATGGTAACACCGGAACGCTTTACCGCAGACCAGTATTTTAACCTATGTTCCGCAGCCATTGACCAGAACGGTTTAGCCATTGAGTGGGTTGATGTTTCTATTATTGGCGCTGAACTCTACCAGAAACTCTGCCGTCAGGCGGTTAAACAGAACGGTATTGCTCTTTATTATGTTAAAAAGGAACATTTTCAAAATGACCAGAAGAAATTGGGAGTGATTTACAATTATGCCGTTAGTCAAAACAACGATGCGCTACAACTCATTCGAGACCAGACAGTAGAACTCTGTCTTATGGCGGTAAAGCATCCTTCCGTTTTACAATGGGTAAATCCTAAATTATTTTCCAAGGAAGACTATGGAGAAATCTGTTTTACCGCTTTTTACGAGAAGCGACACCTTGCCGTTATTGAACGGATAATCGGCGATTTTCCTGAAATAAAACATATTCAAAACTACCAATCACTCCGGTTCGTGAATAAAGAACACCTTTCACCCGAAAAATACAAGGAAACCTGCCTCCTCGCTATCCAGTATTCGAGTGAATCGCTCCCCTTTATTGATGATGCCTTGTGGTTGGATAAGGATTTTTGTCTGGAAGCCGTGAAGTTGTCCAAAAAAGCGGAGAATTATGTCAAAAATAACTGAGTGAATGCTTACATAGTGTCTATGATGGAACAACCAATCATCGGAATTAACGCTAAAAAGGAGCCGAATCTTCTATCCAATGTCCTCGCTATTTATGAAGTTTTACGGCAGGACAAGGGGCTTGAATCTCTTAAAACAGATTCCTCCGATATCAGGCTCTTGGTTGAAAAACTCCACATTTCACAGGTTCAGGCCGTGTTGTTTTCCATCGTGTTAAATATCCAGAATGAATCGTCTGTCTCTATTACGGACATAGCAAAGAGCATCAAGACACCACCACTTTTAATTATCCAGTATCAAAATGATTTTGACTCGCTTGTGGAACAAAGGCTTATCCGCAAATACCAGGGGTATCCGGGGAGAGCCACACCTTTTGCATCAAGAGGTGAGAGCGGCATATCGACCTATCGTGTTCCCAAGAATGTGATTGAGGTATTGAACCATAATGAAGAATGGTCTATTCCTTCTCATAAAGACTTAACCTTTGAAGATTTTTTCGGGACGCTGGACGACCTTTTCGAGCAGCGGATTGCTGAAAGTATTACTTTTGACACATTGAAGTTTGAAATTACCCAACTGGTAGCCGACAATCATCACCTTGATTTTGTCAAAAAGATAAAGGAATTGGGGCTTGGTGATGATGACTGGATGCTTCTGCTCATTATCTGTAATCAGGCCATAGACGACAACCAGAGAATATCCTGCCAGAATGTTTCCAGCATTTTCGATAATCGTAGCCGTGGCGTGCGGATATGGCGGCAACTTGTTAATGAAAAAAGCAAACTTCAAGAATTAGGTCTCATTGAAAGCGAAAACTATCAAGGCTTCGGTAATAATCAGACCTTCGTTCTCACACAGAAGACAAAAGATGATCTCCTTGGGGAGATTTCGGCTATAAGTTTTATAGGGAAGAATCTTAAAGGACTGATTTCGTATAAGGACATTAAGCCAAAGGAACTCATCTATAACGAATCTGAACGAGATAAGATTGTCAAGCTCCAGAGACTCCTTGATAAAGACCAGTTTAAAAATGTCCGTAGCCGTCTTGAAGCAAATAATATGCGGCTTGGCTTCGCCTGTATATTTTCTGGGGAAAGTGGGACCGGAAAAACGGAACAAGTATTACAGATTGCCCGGCTTACCGAAAGGGACATTGTAAAGATTGATTTATCAGAGACGAAAAGTAAGTGGTTCGGGGAAAGTGAGAAACGGATTAAAGACATATTTGACCGCTACCGGGGGCTTGTGAAGTTGGCGCAGAAGAATGAGGAAAACATACCTATTCTCTTTTTCAATGAGGCTGATGGTATTTTTAGTAAGCGTCAGGTGATTAGCGGAGAGCGGTCTGGACCAGCACAGACAGAAAACGCCATACAAAACATTATCCTTGATGAACTGGAAAACCTTGAAGGTATCCTTATAGCCACTACTAACCTGACTATCAATCTGGACGATGCTTTTGAGCGGCGATTTCTCTATAAGATTGAGTTCTCAAAACCAGACAAGGACAGCCGAAAAGCTATCTGGAAATCAATGGTAGAGGAACTTGACGATAATGACGCTGGTATTCTCGCCGCCGAATATCAATTTTCCGGTGGTCTGATTGAGAACATTGCCCGGAAAAGGACTATTGACATGATACTCACCGGGGATAAACCTTCCCTGGAAGAGATGATGTCGATGTGCCGTGATGAAAAACTGGTGAAGGATACCAGTATCAAAATAGGTTTTGGAGTATAGGAGGAAATAGTGAAGATAATTTCTGTCAATTCAATTAAGGGCGGCACAGGTAAGACCACGCTTTCAATCTTGTTTATCAACGCCTTAACCAAAGCCGGTTATAGGTGTCTGGTGATCGATGCCGACGCTTCCAACAATTCACTTTCCTCTTATCTTACCGATGGTGAAATAAGCCAGAAAAAGAGTGTTTTTGACCTGTTTCTTGGAGCCTCGGTCGAAGAGTGCAATATCGTGATAAACAAAAACCTTGACCTAATTCGTGGTGATGTCCGGCTCAATGAGTTCCGCAGCACCGATAGCCTGAAACGGCTCAAAAGGGCTTTACAGGGGCTGGACTATGATTATGTGATAATTGATACAAGTCCTACATACGATAACATCATCGGGAATGTCCTGACCGCCAGCGACATTCTGCTCATCCCGGTTCAGCAGGACATTTTCAGTTATCAGGCTGTAAAATACCAGTTCGAAAAACTTGTCGATCTGGAACTGGACAAGCTGGACATCCACATCATATTTAATCAGTTTGAAAAGCCGCTTACTGATAATCAAGGTGCTTACCGGAACCAGATTACCAATATGTTTTTGAATGATAAGGCTTTCAACGCCTTTATCAATCCCTGCCACATTTCCCGTTCATCGGTTTTTCGTAAGTATATCAACAAGCAAAACTATCAACTCAGCGATAAAGCCGAAACAAAGAAAGCGTATGAGGAAATAAAGGCGCTTATTAAAAGCGTCTTGAATATCAGAATTAAGGAGCGTATCTAATGGCAACCCTCAGATTAGTAAAGAACTCGGCAGGGACACAGGACAATGGCTCTGTCAGGCTCACCATAAAGGACATTCCTATTGGTGATATTGCAATCCGTGAAAATGTCCGTAAGGACTACACCGGAATCGAGGAACTTGCTGACAGCATCCGCCAGCATGGCCTCCTCCAACCCATAACGGTCTATGCTGATGGGGACGGCTATGTTGTAAAGACCGGACATCGGCGCTTTATGGCTTCTCAACTGCTCTACAAGAAACAACCTGACAAGTTTCATTCTATCCGGTGTATCATTTCCGATGCTGAAAACCTCTCGGTCATCCAGTTGGTAGAGAATGTCCAGCGGGAAGATTTGAGCCAGATTGACCTTTACACCGCACTTTCATCATTACGGGAACAGGGTATGTCCTTGAAGCAGATAGCCCAGACAATGGGTAAGAGTGAAGACTATATCAAAGCCCTTTTTGTTGGAATAAATGACATTCAGAAGAACGAAAAGCTGCTTGAATTGGTAAGTGGTGCCGGCACCACCATCATAGATGTTAGGGAAACCAAGGGGATTTCAGACCCCAAGGAACGGCTTGAAGTTCTCAAACAACACGGCAAGGGGAAGATTACCCGTGAAGAAATGAGAATCAAAGTCCGGGAATTAAAGAAGCCCACACCCGCAAAAAAGGGCAAGTCTGCCGCCTCGGAATCTGTAAAATACTGGGTTTCGTCTGACGGCTTGACGATAAAGCTGACTTTTCCTAATGTGAAACTGGTTAGGATGATTGAATCCAAGATTAAAACGATTTTTAAGGTGAATGGAATCAAGCTCCTTAAATAAGGCATAATCCACCTGTGGCTATCAAATTGAACTAACAATATAGGGGTTCAATATGGAAGAGAATATAGATGATGGGCCATTTAAAGAAGCCGTAGAGGTTTTAGTAGCTGCTGGATACGGCGTGATTAAAACTCCTTTTTCAGATTTGTTGGAAAATGACAGGGTGCCTTTTTCAGATTTGCTGGTAGGTGAAGAATATGAACTGGAATAATAAGATTAACCTGACCAAATGAGGAATGACATGACCGATTTTGACCCTAACTCTCCGGCGTGGTGGATTAGTCCCCAAGGAAAGGTTCTCCCCATCGGACACGGCGAAACTCATATCCAAAAGGTTATTGAAAATCCGGTAGTTTTTGGCTTTACTACCAAACAGATAGAAGACATCTATCATTCCTATGGTGAAGCGGTAGGAACGGAAAAGAAAGCAAGGGAAGAAATTATTGCTGATATTTTAGACAAGGGGTGGATACGGATAAGAAACAATCCGTCTTTTTATTCAATTCAACTTTCTATTTTATCACCAACAGCCAAGGAATACATATTTGACTGGGCTGTCAGAATGATTGACTGGGTTGGTCCCTTTACAAAAGCGAATATCATCACCAATTTTGATATGGTTATTTATACCGTAGCCGACATAGCCGGTGGCGCTCTTGGTGAAACGGAAGAAGGTGGGCATGAGAGAAAGACACTTATTCCTATAAGTTCGGTGTTTGATTTTTAATGAATAGGAGGCTGAATGATAGTCAAGTATACTTGTGAAAAATGCCGGGGAATACAATATGTTAGTTATCCCCTTCTCGGTTTTCAACTCCCCAAAGAGCGGTATTGCGGGATTTGTAATGAAATTACGCCTCAAAGCTATCGCTCTGCGATGAATGAAGATGGACCGTTAA
>BNUX01000043.1 GCA_025997675.1 Spirochaetia bacterium
GGGGAGTGAACTGCCGTAGGGCGGACGATCCGTTGCGTCAGACGAGGCGATAGGCAGGGCTTTGAACCGTAGGTTCGCACGCGCTGGTACCGGTGAGCCGACAGGCAACCTCCGGGTGTAACTGCCGCTTCTTCTATAGTACTACAAACCCCCGGCAAATGCAAGTAAAAAAGAACACATTATGCAAAGTTTTTTTGTCCCACAATACCATGAAGAAGACTCGAACTTCCATGCCGGTGAAGACGCTGGTACCTGAAACGAGATGTCATACGCTGTCATCTGCAACGAACAATCTCTCATGATTCTTTATAATGATCCCTTTAATGATCCTCGGACCAGACTTTCGGCATTGTCAGGAAGTCGAAAATGAACACGCCGTAAATCGGCAATAGTGCTTTCGATGTCTTCTATAATACCCTGCTCATAGGCACGAATGAGGATACCGAGGGTTCCGGTAATCTCAAGCCCTAAGCCAAGAGCGACCTTTCGCGCCCTTCTTTCATCAATAATCACGAGTGCGTCATCAATCTCGGTGGCAAGAGCAATCGCGCTTGATTCTCCCAAATCTATAAATTCATTTAAGGTGATTGTTTTTTGGCTATCGGTAACGGCCTTTACCGTAATCCATTCAGGGAGCACGAGTGCGTATTCATTGGCGATTTCCGGGGTAACAAGTACCGTTCCATAGAGTTGATGTAGAACATCCAGCTTTCCGATGTTGGTCAAACCAATCAGGCAGCTTGTATCAGAAATGACGAGCTTATTATGCTTGCCGGGCATGTTCAATTTCCCATCGGACATCATCCTCGGTCATCGTTACCACCGGAATGCCGTATCTTCCCAGCAATTCATAAAATGCCCGATAGGAAAGCCCTGCAACTTCAGCCGCTTTCCCCAGAGAGAGCTTATCGGCTTCAAAGAGCTTCATGGCAAAAAGTATCTGTGCATCGGTTTCCGATATATTAGCCGTATCCGGAACGGTCAAGGTCAATTGCATAAAAATCTCCTCCTTGTAAAGGGCATAAGCCCAATGAGAGGCTGAGTACGCCCTCAGTCTCTCATGGTAAGTATATACCTTATTATCTTCCTCAATCAATAGTCCGAAAAGAGCACACTCACCGCTTGGTGAATTGATGAAACCCAGGGGTAGGCTGCTGATTTCAGTATTGACCGCCCACAGGTACCGGGTTATACTCCTAAACGGTACTCGTACCAGAATGGAGGACTATATGAAACGTGGAACCATTGCATGTACCATTATTGTAACGGGCTTTTTCTTAATCAATCCACTCGCCGCGCAGACCGCCGATAGTGAAAAAAAGGCGGCCGGTACCGATGTGTTTGCAATAGGGTTTAATCCAGGAAGATATTTGTCTTTGTTTTCAGTAAAAAATCAAGCAAAAGAAATTAGTAATAGTGATTATGTTGATGAGGCTTCTGATGATGATTATGATACATTTTCTGGGCTTGATGGAAATCAAGGATTAATAGATTCATCTCTGGAATTTGCTTTACTTTCTTATTATTCTAAACCAGTAGTTGCTATCCGCCCAGTAGAGGCATCCACAGACCTCCCCGCCAACAACCGCACCTCGGAGATAAGGCTGGCGGCGGCGACGTATAAAGAATTGCAGGAAATAAAGTTTCTAACCCCTAATGATCGCAATCGTATTGGCAGATATGAAGGTATGTTGAAATTCATAAAAGATACGGCGGTGTCCAAAGGTTTTCAGCCGATCACCGACAGCGAAATAAACTCCGCCATCGCCGCCCTGGTCTCCGCCGAGGTTGACGCGCAGTTTAATAGGGTGAGTTTTTTTCTAAATACACAATATAATGCGGTTTTGACACGTGATGCTAAGACCGGACAATTTATATTAAGTTATGAAGGATATTTTAATAGCACTAAATCGACTAAGACACTCTCCGCTTCTTCGTTGGATGCATTATCACTTGAGATGCGAAATGGAAAAGACAAAGTTGATTTTGATCAGAATTGTATAAACGAAGTCCGCGCCCAAGCCGCGCTGATCCCGGCATTCAAGCTGGCAAGGCTGGACAAGAGCCTGCTGGACAGCATACAGCATAATATCAGCGGTGTTATAACGCGGTTTTATTCCAATCCAAATGCAGCCACTTATAATGAAATGAAGGATGTCTATATTGCATACCATAAAGATGCCTATAATAGTAATCTTGTTATGAATGTTTGGGTAACTTATGGAGGGATACTGGAAGCATTAAATGAAGCATTGGCACAAAAAATTAATAGTGAGCCGCAAGTACTTGGCAGTAACAATCTGCCTTACGCTGATTCAGACATAAGACGTCTGAGAGCACTCAGGCCGTAGGAGAGCGCAAAGGCACCGGGCGCCTTTTGGCCTTCCCGTTGGCGGCTTTCCAAAAAGCCGGCAATAGGGTATATTGAGGGGATAGCAGGGTGAGCAGTTTAGCTTTGTTATTCACCCGCCGCCTCCGCTGATACAAAAAACCTCTGTGAATATTCAAATAGTACTCTTGCATCGACAACGGCCTGGCGTAGTTGTGCGTCAGTTATTTCTATCTCCTTAGGATAGCGCGGGCGGACGCTGTATTTATTCAAATGCTCCGATGCTTTAACAATACTGTCTGCATCAGTGATGAAAGGCAAACAGAGTTCCCGCAATTCCAATAAATCATGTCTTCTGGGCGGAAATACCGCATTAAGAATGAGTATTGATTTTAGACTTTTCTCCGCGCTTTGCTGACAATGAAAGCAAATTATTTCTGTTGGTACCGGCTTCATTTTCAGCAAAAATTCGGCGCTGTCCAAGTCCATTTTTGCGAAGTTCTGCCATTCCTGTGCGGATTCGCGGTCGGTCATATTTTCAGCCATAGAGCAACACTCCTTTGGTAGCTACCTCTCGTTCCAGTGTAGTTGCGGTACAACGGTAATCAAAGCGTGATTTTTTGATGACTAAAATATCGGCCGGCATGGACTTTTTGCCATAAAGCGCATGGCGGATTATATCTTCCGCATCAATTTCTTTATAGGGCGCATCGTCTTTTAGTATCACATAAAAGTCCAGGTCCGAGTCCGCATTAGGCACACCATAGGCATAGGAACCGAACAAATACACCTGTTCCACGGGAATTGTCTGAATGATAATGTCTTTTATTGCCGTTATCTGCTCTTGGGTTTTTGCTTCCATACCTATTATCCTGATACATCCAGTATATCATACCCTATGATAGCAGGCAACTACCTGTCCGGCCATAGGACTCGTAATGTATCGCCCGAAAGTCAAGCCCTTTGGGGCGTCCCCGCAGCGTTTTATCCTGAAAGCGGCTTTCCAAAAAGCCGGTAATAGGGTATATTGAGGGTAGGAGCTAATCATGGAAGCCATACAAGCAATGCCGGACTGGAAAGCAACCGCAGATGAGATTTGGGCTGTTCGGAACAGAACCGCCAAAAGGCAGCTATCACCCGCATGAGTGGTAATTTTTATAGGCTGGCGTTGCCTCATTCAACAGTCCGCCGAAAAGGCATCATAATGCCGTAGGGCGGACGATCCGTCGCGTCAGACGAGACGATGCGCAGCTCCTTATCCCCAGCTTGGTTATGTGCAGTTTGCCCTCTTCAGAGCTTTTTTATTTTTAATATTATTTTACCAATTATTATAGTTGCCATTGAACCTAACCCCGCAATAATAAAATACCTATCCATCCCGACTTTTTCCGCAATAGGGCCGGTTATTATTAAACCAATGGGCATTAATAATGACATTAGGCTTGAATACAAAGAAAACACCCGTCCTAGTTTTTCTCTTGGAATATTTTCCTGAATATACGTTCTATAAGGAATATTATATATATTCATTCCTGCACCAAAAAACAAACAAACTATTAATAACAGATTTAGTCCAATATTATTATGTGGTAATATACCTACTATAAATGCTGATAACCCAACAATAATTATACCAAATAATGTCCCATTTAATTTGTCTTTTATCTTCGCTCCTATAATTCCAATAACCATGAAACTTACCAATGCCCCTATTGATGACAATACTCTTGAAGCGCTAACATGCCATACAGAACCATGAAATACCGTTCCAACAATTAAATTTAAAAATGTACCTGTAGGGGATAAAAATAACAATGCTATACATAAAATAATTGTAACAAGAAATAATTGTTTATCCTGCATGTATATTATTAATCCTTCTTTAATTTCACGTAACATATTCGGCTTTTTCTTTATTACTATTGGTAATTCCGGAATTTTTATAATTAGTATAGCAGTACAAGCTATTAAGGCGCCTGCAAAGTCGGATAGTAAAATATATTTCATTGGCAATAAATCGTACATTGCGGCGCCAAGTATTGGGCAAAGTAAGAATGAGCCGGTGCCTAAAAATTGATTTATGCTATTTGCTTTTATTAATTGTTCTTTTGGTACAAGTAATGGCATTGTTGCTTGTATAGCAGGAGAATGAAATATATTTCCAATTGAACGCATAAATAAAACAATCCCTATCATATAAACCGGAGGTTCACCTATAGAAAACAGTAGTGAAAATAATAATGCTATTACGCCGGTAAATAAATCTGCTGAAATTATTACCGTTTTTCTTTTCAGGCGGTCAACCAATGCCCCGGCAAATGGTCCAATGAATACTGATGGTATTAACGATAATACTGTCGTATAAGTTAATGATAAGGCCGATCCTGTTTTATCAACAATCCACCATATCAATACAAATTGTACAGCGCCTGATCCGAGTAATGAGATCGCTTGGCTTATGGCAATAATTAAAAAGTTGATTTGCCATTTTTCATTCTTTGTTTCTTCCATATCCATTCTTTAGGGCTTTGGTCCTAAGTATCCGGTCCAGGAGCACGCTGTATACCCCCGGTGAGGCAATCACGTCGGCGGTAACAAAGGCGGATAGGGCCACCAGGACCAGGCTCACCAGGTGGTTAAAGCTCCCGCTCATCTCCATAATCAGCACAATGCCGGTAACCGGGGCCTTAAGCACGGCGGCAAAAAAAGCGCAGGTCCCCAGGAGCATGAAGTTCAGCGTCTGGGCATCCTCAATAAAGCCAAAGCCGAGGAGCAGTTTCCCCATGATGCTTCCAATCAGCGCGCCGGAGGCCAGGATGGGCAGGAAAATCCCCCCGGAAGTTCCCGAACCGAAGGAGAATGCGGTGAAGAGCATTTTTACGGCGAGCAGTATTACTAATATCATTAGGGTTCTGTTGGTGTCGTAAAGGGAATCAATAAGACTGTGGCCGCCCCCGGTGACATCAATAAGGAAAAAACCGAAAAGAATGGAAACCAGCAGGGGAAGTATGGGACGGATCACCGGGGGGAGGGGTTCGTAGAGGTCAAGGGAGCCGTAGAGGAGGCGCTTAAAGAGGTCCCCAAGCAATGCGCACAGTATTCCTAACAGGACCACCCAGGGAAATACATGGATGGGCAGCAGGGTGACGTGCCGAAAGTTAAAGGCCGGTTTCAGGCCGAAAAAATAACCCGCCGTCACATCCGCCGCCATGGACGCGCCCATGGAACAGGCCAAAACCAGGGACGAGAAGGAGGACTGCATTTCCTCCATGATAAAAAACATCCCGGTCAGAGGGGCGTTAAAGGCGGCGGATATCCCGGCGGCGGAAGCGGCGGAGAACAGAATCCTTCGCTCCCGGTGGGGCCGGCGGAACAGGGTAAGCATCCCCATGCCTACATACGCGCCTATCAGTACGGACGGGCCTTCATGCCCCAGGGAAAGGCCGGCCCCCAGACCGAGCACACTGGTGACAAACTTCAGGGGCAGTTCCGGCCCCCAATCAAAACTCAGTTCCCGAATCAAGGCCCCTTTTATCTGGGGTATGCCGCTCCCCCGGATCATGGGCCGCACCTTTGCTGCCCAGCCGAGGAAAAGGCCAATCAAACACAGCGCCAGGATAAGACCGGCTATCCAATACCAGGGTTTTCCCGGCAGAAAGGTACCGTAAAGCCAAGCCCTGAGGGTATTGGCCCGGCCAAGCAGAACACGGAACAGCACAATTACCAGCCCAACCATGAAGCCGATGAGAATACTCTCCAGGACTACCGCCAAACGGGTGCCGTACCAGAGCCGGAGAGCCTTTTCTATTCGGGTTTTCGGTTTACGCATATGGATACTGATAATACTCCAAACCGGCCATATATTAAAGCCGTCCTTTCCCCAGTTCCATCTCCGGCCCCTGCTTTCCCGGCTGCACCCGTGCCTTCACGGAACGGGGCAAAACCCGTGCCGCAAAAGTTTCCAGGTCCAGGGCGCCCTCCCCCAGCACATCATCGGGATGATAGGTAAAATTGATTTCTGTGGAAGCTCCCTCCGCAAGCGCCCGGCCCCAGGCGCCGTGAAACCGGACCAGATCCCGCACCGCCGGAAAGAGCGCCTCTTTCTTTGCCCTCCGGTACCGCTCTTCCAGAAAAGCCAGCTGCATTTCTTCGATGGGCGCAGTTTTAGTGTTCTCCGCAAATCCTTCCAGAAAAGCTGATGGCTTAATCCGCAGGGGCCGCAAAACCTGGTTGAACCACGCCACCGCCCGGCCCCGGTTGTAGAACAGATCCGCTGCCTCTGAAAGACGCTCCGCCGTATCCAAGTCCCCGGCGGAAAAATCCGGCGTTGAGCGGACCAGGTAGGGGGCTTCACCATCCGCCATCAATCCGTATTCCGCTGCCCTTTCATATAAAACCGTCCCCGGCAGTATTGCTAAGCGGAACATATCCAGGCTATTGGGGTACAGGGCAAGGGCAAAGTCCAGGCTCCGGCGGTAACCCCCAAGGCTGTCCCCGGGCAGGCCGTAGATAAGGTCCAGGCCGAAAACCACCCCCTCCTCGTTGAGCAGACCAATCCGTGAGGCAAAACGTCCCCGGTTAAGTTCCCGGCCTATCAGGGCGGAAACCTTAGGGTCGGCGGTCTGGAGCCCTATTTGGAGGGAGGCCCCCAGGCTTGCAAAACGCCGGGCCTGTTCCCGGGTCAGGAGTTCAGAGCGGACCTCAAAATGCCAATGCGTTTCCGGTCCCGCCTTCCGGCGGATTTCAGCGGTAATCATATCGAGAATCCGCATAGCCCGCTTAGCGGTACTGTTGAAGGTCGGGTCCAGGACAAATACGTAGGGGACATGCTCACGGACAAAGAGTTGCAATTCTTCCCGGAGCCGTTCCTCGGAAAAATACCGAACCCGCTTGTTTCCCTTCGATTCGTAGCAATACGCGCAGGAATAGGGGCAGCCGCGGGCCAGTTCCCAAAGCACACCATTGCGGCCTTTGACACTAAGGGTTCCGTCCAGCCAGGGCGAGGGGAGAATTTCAGGATCAGAGGGTGTTTGTTTGGATAGTATAGCAAACCGCCGCCCAATAAGCTCCACCACAGCGGCCTCCCCTTCACCGGGGACAAATGCGTCAAAGGGGCCGCCTTCGGAAACAGCGAGACCTTCGGGAAGGGCGGTTGCCTCGGGGCCGCCGCAGAACAGAAAAAGTGACGGGTTCTGAGTACGAATACGTTTTGCAGCTTCAAGTATAATATACCGGTTCCAGGTATATAGAGAAAACCCGATGGCCTGGGGATATTCGGCGTTGATTTTTGCAGCCAGGGGCCCGGCTCCATCGGCAACGAAGGTTTCCACCAGGGAGAGGGCGAGTTCCGGGAAGGCGGCTTTCAGGGAGGAGGCGATACAGGCGGCGCCCAGGGGGACCGCATCGGGGCCTTGCTCAAGATGAACCGACGCTACTACTATACGCATTTTTCAAGCATGTCCTTATGGTGATATATGAAAACCCAGCAGGATAGTCTATACTTGATAATAGGTAAAATTATGACTGAACGCAACAAGGCCCTTCTCGCTATCATCATCTGTGTACTCATCTGGGGATTTTCCTTTATTTCCATCAAAATCGCGGTGGCGGTACTCCCTCCAATGACCCTCGGGGCTTTGCGCTTTGCCATTGCCCTGGTGTTTCTTGTTTTTATAAAACAAAAGTTAGCCCCGGGGGAACGGCTCAAACTCCGGGATGTGCCCCTCCTCGCCGGGGCGGGGCTATTCGGGGTGACCTTCTACTTCCTCTGCGAAAATAACGGGGTAGCTCTGGTAACCGTATCGGAGGCTTCGATTACCATCGGGGTAATCCCGGTAATCACCCTCCTGGCGGAACGGATCAGCGGCATGGTTAAACACATAGCCCTGCGGAGCTGGGTGGGAACGGCGCTCTCCATTGCCGGGGTGTGGCTGGTGGCGGGGGCTTCCGTATCCGGCGGCGCGACCGGCAATCTCCTGGGCTACCTCTACATGGGAGGCGCCGCCCTCTGTTGGGTTGCCTACTGTTTCCTCACCAGACCCCTCTTCACCCGCTGCTCGCGGATACACATTGTGTTCTGGCAGAGCGTCGCCGGCTTCCTCGGCTTCATCCCCTTTGCCCTGGCTGAATCTTCCCGCTGGCTTATGCCGACCTTTCCGGTGATACTCCACGTGGTCTTCTTAGGTGTCCTCTGTTCCGCCATTGCGTACTGGTTCTACGCACAATCACTGCAAGTCCTGGGAGTTGCGATTTCGGCGATCTTTATCAACTTTATTCCCGTGGTTACCGCCATAGCGGGGTTCTTCCTCATGGGGGACCGGCTCTATCCGGTACAGTGGGCGGGGGCGGCGCTGGTACTAATCGGGGTTACCTTGACTATCCTTGAGGGAAAAGGTGCCGGGTGATAAGAAGGGAAAACGCCACCCATCTACCGCCCCTGAAACTGCCCCATCTTTCCCAGCATCGCCTGCGCCGCCGCAGGGTTCCTGCTCATTTTTGACATCTTCTTCATCATGGTCCGCATCTTCTCGAATTGTTTGAGCAGCCTCCCCACCTCCGCCACGGAGGTACCGGAACCCCGGGCAATCCGGGAACGGCGGGTGGGGCCGATGATCAGGTGGTTGGCCCGTTCCTTCCGGGTCATGGAGGAGATAATAGCCTCATGATATTTCAGCTCCGCCTTGTTGATATCCTCTTCGCTGACCTGCCCCCCCATCCCCGGCACCATTTCCAGCATGGACTGGAGGGAGCCCATCTTCTTCACGGACCGGAGCTGGCTCAAATAATCTTCCAGGGTGAAGTTCTCCTTCTCCATTTTCTTCCGGAGATCTTCCGCTTCCTTCCGGTCTATCACCTCCTGGGCTTTTTCCACCAGGCTTACCACGTCCCCCATGCCCAGAATACGGCCGGCCATCCGCTCCGGGTGGAAAACTTCCAGGTCCTCGGGTTTCTCCCCCACCCCCACAAACTTGAGGGGCTTGCCGGTAATGGTCTTGAGGGAAAGCGCCGCCCCGCCCCGGGTATCGGAATCAAACTTGGTAAGGATAACCCCGGTGAGGCCGATTTTTTCGTCAAAGGTTTTAGCGATGTCCACCGCAGACTGGCCGGTCATGGAGTCCGCCACCAGGAGCAGTTCATCGGGTTTGGCGGCGTCCTTGAGCCGGGAAA
Source organism: Spirochaetia bacterium (assembly GCA_025997675.1). GTDB lineage: Bacteria > Spirochaetota > Spirochaetia > Treponematales > Breznakiellaceae > Termitinema. Next base: position 9,497 of record BNUX01000043.1, read on the forward strand.
GTTCCGCCATCATGGGTTCGTCTATCTGAAGCCGTCCCGTGGTGTCAACAATAAGGGTGTCTATCATATTTTTCCGGGCATGGTTCATAGCGTTCTTAAAAACAGCAACACTATTCTTAGCGCCGTCTTCCTTGAACACCGGCACACCGATTTGGCTGCCCAGCACCGCCAGCTGTTCCATAGCCGCAGGCCGCACCAGATCGCAGGCCGCCAACAGGGGCTTGCGTCCGTCCTTCTTGAGCCGCAGGGCCAGCTTGGCGGAACTGGTGGTTTTCCCCGAACCCTGCAGTCCCAGCATGAGGATCACAGAAATAGTGTCCGGGCCCTTGAGTTGCAGGTCTTGTTTTGTATCCCCCAAGTAGGAAGTCAGCTTGTCATGGACTATCTTGATAAATTGCTGCCCCGGATCAACTGCACGGAGAACCTTCTCCCCCTTGGCCTCTTCGATAGTAGAATTAACAAAACGGCGGACCACCCGGAGGTTTACATCCGCCTCCAGCAGGGCCATCTTGATAGCATCCACCGCATCGTCAATGTTTTTCTCGGTAATCGTCGCCTTCCCCGCAACAACCCGGAGGGCGTCGGAAATCTTCGCCGTTAGTTTATCTAACATAGTATTACTCCCTTCCTTGTCACCAGCTTTTCAAACTCCTCCACCCGGCCCGCAATAAGGGCGATACCGTCCTGCCAGAAAGCGCCATCCTCAATATCGAACCCCGCCGACTTGGTCACATCCGCCGCCGGCGCCTGCCCGGTGAGCCGGAGCATTGTCCGGTACGCCTGGGCAAAGCCCGGACCCTCCTGCCTGGCCCGGGCAAAAAGCCCCAGCGAAAAGAGCTGCCCGAAGGCATAGGGGTAATTATAAAACGCCAGACCGGGGCTGTAATAGTGGCTCTTAACCGCCCACATATAGGGGTGCAACAAATCAGGGTCAAGGCCGTCCCCGTAGGCTTTTTTCTGGGCGCCTATCATCAGGGCGCAGAGTTCCTCCGCACTCAGCTCCGCCTTGTCCCGGCGTTCAAAGAGGGCGGTCTCAAAGTAAAACCGGGAAAGAATATCCACAATAACCTGACAGCAGTCCTTGAGGTTCCCTTCAATGAGCGCGATCCGCTCATCCTCCTTGGTCGCAGCGCCCAGAGCGCCCTCAAAGATGATGGTTTCCGCAAATATGCTGGCCGTCTCCGCCAGGGTCATGGGGTAGGCGGACCGGAACCGGGAGAGGTCCTTGATTAGCTCGTGGTGCCAGGCATGGCCCAGTTCGTGGGCCACGGTGAAAACCGAATCGAAGGACCCCTCGAAGTTGCAGAGTATCCGGGACTCCCCTGCCAGGGGAAAGTCCGTACAGTAGGCCCCGCCGATTTTTCCCTCCCGCCCAAGGGCGTCTATCCAGGAGCGGGAAACGGCCCTATGGGCAAAGGCCCCCATGTCAGGATCAAAGGTGGTGAATTGCTCAATGATGAATTCCGTAGCCTCGGTCCAGGTCCACTTTTTTGAATCCGACTCCACCGGCGCAAAGAGGTCATAAAAAGCACATGCCTTAATTCCTAATAGAGAAGCCTTTACTTTAAGGTAGCGGCGGAACAGGGGCAGGGAATTTTCCATAGCGGCAATAAGAGCCTCCAAAGCCTTTTCGCTCAGCCGGGACTGGAAGGCGGATTTCTGCAGCGGCGATTTCCAGCCCCGCCGCTTATCTACCGTCAGGGTGGTCCCCTTAACGCCGTTCAGGGACGCCGCCAGGGGTATCTCCATAGACCGCCACGCCTCCAGTTCTGCCCGGTAAGCCCGCTCCCGTACACTGCGGTCGGGGTTGTGGGCCAGATCCCGCAGGGCAATCACGGTCTTGCGCTCCCCCGAAGAGGAATCCCAAACGGCCGTTACGGTGGAGGAGATCGCCTCCTGGAGCCGCCCCCAGGCAGTCCCCCCGGACCGGGAGAGGTCGTTGGCAAGGTCCTCCAACTCGGGGCTCATCTGATAAGCCGCCTTCTCCAGACTTTCCCGGATAAAGAACCCGTAAGGCGTCAATGCCGCATCCGTATCCAGGGCCTTCAACACCGGCTCCTTCGTTTCCACAAGCCGGTTCCGGAAAATCACCCCAGCCTTTCTCAGGGGCAGGGCCGCCGCCTCTATGGCGTTGATCTCCACCATAGTCCGGCTGTCCCGGGTATCGGCGGTGTAGATAGCTTCCGCATACGCCGCAAGGTTTTCCCGCAAATCCCCCGCCTCTTCGTAGAACCGTATCAGGGCAAGCAGGGCGGCGGCTATCCCAGAATCCGCCGGCAGGGGCGTTTCCAGCAGATGCAGGAAGGCGGCTATCTTTTCCGGAAGCTGTTGCAAATCCCGCCGGTACTCCGGTGAATCAAATGATGAATATACGGAAGAAAGATTCCACTTAGGAAGGGCCCCGGCCCCATTACTACCGGTAAAAGTTCTTTTCATTAGGCAAATCTAATACAAACAGGACATTTTTGTAAGCCTCCGGCCACCGTACAAATACCAGGGCGAGCGCATACTTGCTTACCCAGGGTTCGACTAGCAACCCAGATTATCATAAAACAAAAAACCCCTGCCGGGGATAATTTCCGCCTGCACGGAAAAGACCCGGGCGAAAAACTCCGGGGTGAACACCGCATCAGGAGCGCCGTCCGCGGCGATTTCACCATCCTTGAGGGCAATGATGCGGTTTGCAAAACGGTAGGCGAGACTCAGGTCGTGGTGTATGCCGATGACGGTCAGGCGGTGATCAGCCACAAGCCGGGAGAGCATTTTCATCATGGCCAGCCGGGCGGCAATGTCCAGCTCGCTCAGGGTTTCGTCCAGGAGGAGGAGTTTGAGGGCCTGGGGGGATTCCGGAAATCCTAAAGGTTCCTGGGGGAATATTTGCAGGATGGCGCGGGCAAGGAGAAGCCGCTGCAGCTGGCCGCCGGAAATTGCGGTAACGCTTTTACCGGCCAGGTCCCAGACGCCGGTTTCCCGCATGATTGCTGCAGCCCGGGAAAGGGCGGCGCTGTCCCAAGGGGCAAAGCGGCTCTGGTGGGGGTGCAGGCCCATGAGGACCGTTTCAAGGCAGGTATAAGGAAATTCGATCCGCCCGCCCTGGGGCACAAAGGCGATTCGCCGGGCCCGTTCGGGGAGGGGATACCGGCGGATCTCCCGGTCCTCAAGCAGGACTTCCCCTGCTGCGGGGCTGAAGTAGCCGGAGAGGAGCTGGAACAGGGTGGTTTTCCCGCTGCCGTTGGGACCCACCAGGGCGATGTGTTCTCCCGGATCCACAGAAAAACTAATATTCTTAAGAACAGCATCACTATTATTGTAGGAAAAAGACAGGTTTTTTACGGAAAGCAGACTCATATACCGCGCCCATCCTTTCGTCTGAGGAAGATGAAGAGAAAGAAGGGGCCGCCGAGGAGGGTGGTCAGTACCCCCACGGGGATTTCGCCTGATGATAGTAATCGTGCGCAGGTGTCGGCGGCACAGAGGAGGAGGCCCCCCAGCAATGCCGACAGGGGCAGGAGCAGGCGGTTATCGGAGGTGACGGCCATACGCAGTAAATGGGGCACGATGAGGCCGACAAAGCCTATCACCCCGCAGACGGATACGCAGACTGCGGTAATCGCCGCTCCTAAGAGGAGGTAGAAAAAACGGACCCGTTTGACTTCCACCCCCAGTGATTCTGCGCTGCGGCTGCCCAGGGTCAGTATGTTCAGGTCTGCGGCAAAAATCAGGGCCAGGACGACAGCGGCGGGGATCACCAGGGCAAGGAGGAGTGCGTCATTCCAGCCCCGGGCGGAAAGGCTGCCCATGAGCCAGAAGACGATGGCGCCGACATTTTCCCCGGAGAGCATCTTCATAAAGCTGATACCCGCGGAGAGGATCGCGCTGAGGATAATTCCCGCCATGATGAGGTTTGCGCTGACGAGGCCACTGCCCCGCCCCGAAATTAGTAGTACGAAGACAAGGGTAAGTGCGGCAAAAACCAGGGCGGCAAAGGATATGGGGAGGGCCAGTCCCAGGAGGATGTTGAGAAATAGTGCCAGGGAGGCCCCGAAGGCAGCGCCGGTGGATATGCCCAGGGTGTAGGGGTCCGCCAAAGGGTTTTGCAGGATACCTTGAAATATAACGCCGCTTACCGCGAGGCCTGCCCCGGCCAGGATGCTCGTGATGATTCGCGGCAGGCGCAGTTCCCACACCACCGCTGCCATTCCCGGAGGGATACCGGCGTACCAATCCGCCTTGCCGCTAAGTTTTCCCCACACTATCCTGAGTATCCGGTCTGCCGGAATATCCATTGCGCCGAGCCCCAGAGAAAGGAACACCAAAACTACCAGGGCGATGCAGAGGAGAACAACGAGCCGGAAACATTTTTTCCGGACCGCCCGGTAGGCCAGGATGGGATTCACCGGTTATCTTCTCCGGCCAGCCGCAGCAGGGCGTTGCAGATAGCTGCAGCAACAGTACTGCCTCCCTTCCGGCCCCGCACGGCGATATAGGGAAGCGGTCCCGCCATGAGCATTTCCTTTGATTCCACCACATTGACGAACCCCACGGGTACGCCGATCACAAGCCGGGGAGTCACCATCCCCCGGACGCTTAAATCACAGATACGTCCCAGGGCGGTGGGAGCATTGCCGATGGCAAAGATGAGGGGCATACTGAGTTTTGCCGCCTTATCCATGGCCGCCAGGGCCCGGGTGGTTCCGTTTTTTTTTGCCGCCTCCGCCACATCATCGTCCGACATAAAACAGAACACGTTCCCCCCAAATTTCTCCAGCCGCTTCTTGTCTATCCCCGCCTGCGCCATCCGGGTATCCGTGACGATGGATGCGCCCTCCTGTAAGGCCCGTATTGCAAGGGCGGCGGCGTCTTTGGAGGCGCAGAGATTCTGCGCGTAACTAAAGTCGGCGGTTGTGTGGATCACCCGTATAAGGACGGCGCTCAGCAGCGGGTCAGGATGAGACGCACCGGAGCCAAGCTCTTGGCGGATTATCTCAAAGCTCCGCGCTTCAATTTCCTCCGGTTTATCGTATTGCCAGTTCATTTAATACTCAATTCCTTCCCGGGCCTTTATGCCCAGATCATAGGGATGTTTAACCTTCTGTATCTCCGAAACATAATCCGCCGCAGCGATTATGTGCGGCGGCGGCTCACGGCCGGTAAGAACCAATTCAGGCTTGTCCTGTTTCCCCAAAACAAGATCGTCAATCGCCGTCCTGTCCACCGCCCCAAGGGCATAGGCGGAAAACACTTCGTCAAGAACCAGAAGATCACAGGGGATACTCAGAGCCTCCTTAAGATTACGGTTATTAGCGTTAATCATCTTTAAACGCTTTTCTTCACCGGCATTATGAAAAAAACCGTAATTCTGTTCATACCGTAATACGGTGATATCCGGTATATAGTTTAAACTGCGGAGTTCTCCGGTATCCTGGCCTTTCATAAACTGCACTATTACTACCTTTTTACCCCGGCCCGCTGCCCGTATAGCAAGCCCCATGGCGGCGGTGGTTTTCCCTTTACCGTCACCCGTATAGATGTGGATCATACGCCCTCCTGTAATATGCGGTAAATAAACGGCATATCCAAATGCCTGCGTACCGCGTTCTCTAATAGAGTAAACTGTTCTTCCTTGTATTGCCGGAGGTCAAAAATATGTTCCGACAAGGAAGGGATTCCCTTTTTTTTGCAAAGACCGGTGAAAAGGGCGGCACGGCATTCGGCGGTGTCAAAGAAGCCGTGCAGGTAGGTTCCGTATACAGTACCCCGCTGTACCAAGAGAGCGCGTTCCTCGATACCGCCGGCAGCATAGGTGGTTCCCATGTGGATTTCATAGCCCTCCACGGCCACGGCGCAATTGCCAAAGGCCGCCACCGTTCCGCTGACCTGCTTCCGCTGTTTTTCCCGCAGGAATACGGTGCGCAGCGGCAGGAGGCCAAGCCCCGCCATACTGCCGCCGCCTTCAATTTCCACGCCCTCGCCATCGGTGACCTGCTCACCCAGCATCTGATACCCGCCGCAGATACCGAAGATCATCGTACCCCTTTCGGCGAGACGGAGGATTGCCGCATCAAGGCCGTTTTCCCGAAGCCATTTGAGATCAGCAATGGTGTTTTTCGTTCCCGGCAGGATCAGCAAGTCCGGGTTCCCCAGGGATTGGGGATCCCCCACATACCGCAGTCCCACGCCGCCGGTGGCCTCCAGGGCAAAGAAGTCGGTAAAGTTGGAAATCTTCGGCAGCCGGATCACCGCCACATCCAGGGCGGCGTCACGCTTCCTGGCGGAAAAGCGCTCAGAAAGGCTGTCCTCGTCCTCAATGTCCACGGAAAGCCAGGGGAGGACCCCCGCCACGGGTTTTCCGCTCCGTTCCTCCAGCATGGCAAGGCCGGGGCGCAGGATTTCCGGGTTTCCCCGGAACTTATTGATCACCAGGGCCTTTATCAAATCCCGTTCTTCTTCCTCCAACAGCATCAGTGTGCCGCAGAGCTGGGCGAACACGCCGCCCCGGTCAATGTCCCCCGCCAGCAGTACCGGCGCACGGACTTTTTTGGCAAGCCCCATGTTGACAAATTCGTCCTGTAGGTTTATTTCCGCCGGGCTGCCTGCGCCTTCAATAACGATAATATCATTGTCCGCCGCCAGGGTTTCGTAGGCGGACAGCACCCGTCCGAGGAGGGGTTGTTTATGGTAGAAATATTCTTCGGCCTTCATGGTACCGAGTACCTCCCCCATCACAATAACCTGGGAGCCCATGTCGGTGGTTGGTTTCAGCAGAATAGGATTCATGAGTACGCTGGGCGCAATGCCGCAGGCCTCGGCCTGAACCACCTGGGCGCGGCCCATTTCCAGGCCCTCGGCGGTAATCCAGGAATTGAGGGCCATGTTCTGCGACTTAAAGGGCGCCACCCGGTACCCGTCCTTGCTGAAAACCCGGCACAGTCCCGTTACCAGGAGACTCTTTCCGGCGTTGGACATGGTTCCCTGCACCATGATTGGTCGCGCTTTGCTATCCCTGCTCACGTTTTACCTCCATGAGCGCCGCAATCAGCCGTTCATTTTGCGCCCGTTGTTTTACACAGATTCTATAATAACGTTCATCCAACCCGTTAAAATTCCCGCAGTTCCGAATCAGAATCCCTTTCGTAATAAGACTGTACAGGAGGGGCAATTCACTGCGGAAAAGCAGAAAGTTAGCGTCACTGTCAAAAACCGTAAAACCCAACCCCCGCAGTTCCCCGGCGAGAAAGGGCCGTTCCGTTTCTATGATGTCCCGGCTCTGCTCCAGCCAGGACATACATCCAAGGGCGGCCAGAGCCGCTACCTGAGCGGGAGCCGAAACGCTCCAACATTGCCCCATACCGGCCACCGCGTTTATGAGGGCTTCCTCTGAGGAAAGAATATACCCGATACGGAGCCCCGCCAGACTAAAAGTTTTCGTGAATGCCCGCAGCACAACCAGGGAAGGGCCTAATTCTTCCATCAGGGACCGCGCTTGGGTAAAGGGAAGGAAACATTCATCCACCACCGCCAGAATATGGAACTCCCGGCATCTTCGCAGAATCTCTGCGAGCAGATCCGGATCGATCAGGCGTCCCGTAGGATTATTGGGGTTACAAAGGAACATCATATCTACGTCCTGCCTAATTTGTTCCAGAAATCGGTTGTCCAAAACAAAACCATCGGATTCCTTCAAACGATGGTGGATCACCCTTCCGCCCGACAGCGTTATTGCCCGCTCGTATTCCGAAAACGCCGGGGCGCATATCAGCGCAAGCCGGGGTTTTCTGACCAGACAGAGCCGGAAGATCAGGTCAGCCGCGCCGTTGCCGCAGCAGATACGGTCCTCCGGAATTCCCTCATAGCTCGCTAGGGCGGCCCTTAAAGCCCGGCAGGAGGGATCGGGGTACCGCTGGTAGTCCTCCACGTGATCCCGGATGGCGGCCTTGACCTGGCAGGGCATACCCAGAGGATTGGTGTTGACCGAAAAGTCAAGGAACAGACCCTCCCGGTCCTTGTCTATTAAATCTTTGTGACCATATATATCGCCGCCATGCAGCACACCCGTACCCCCATTGCAAATATAAACAGCAGTATCGCTGTGCCGTAGAGCAGCCGGTTCGCCCGGACTATATCCTCATCCTCAATCGGCCGCAGATCGTCCCCGATGTAGGGCTTGTCCTCCAAGCGGCCTTCGTAATAGCTTGGCCCCGCAAGCCGTATCCCCAGGGCGCCCGCACATACCGCTTCAGTCTGGGCCGAGTTGGGGCTGGCGTGTTTACGGCGGTCCCGACGCCCAATACGCAGGGCATTAGCAGCGTCAAGCCTGAGCAGGGCGGCGGCGGCGATCATAAAAAGTGCGCAGAGCCGGGATGGCAGAAAGTTAAGGGCATCGTCCAGCTTTGCGGCGGCGCGGCCAAAGTACAAATACTGTTCGTTTTTGTATCCCACCATGGAATCCATGGTATTGACGGCCTTGAAAAGACAGCCCGACGCCGCCCCGCCCAGCATGAGGTAGAACAGCGGTGAGGCAACCCCGTCGCCGGTATTCTCCGCCACGGTTTCCACCGCCGCCCTGGCAATTCCCGTCCGGTCAAGCCGTTCCGTGTCCCGTCCCACGATCCGGGAAACCGCCTGCCGCGCTCCCGCAATATCATTCGCCCTGAGCTCTGTATAGACGGCCATGCTTTCTACCCGCAGACACTTCACCGCGAGAAGCTGATAACACAGGAAGGTCTCCACAACAAAACCCGCGGCTGGGTGCAGCCAATAGGCGAAAAGGAGGGCAGACAGGGGGATGCCTGCGCAGAGGAAGGTCACCGCGCACACAAAACAGAGTCCGCAGTAAAACTGCGTATAGGATGAATATCCCGGTTTGCGAAATAGTTTTTCCAAGGCCGAAATGAGCTTCCCCATGAGCCGGACGATGTGTGGAAAATTCGGCGGGTCCCCAAAGAGGATGTCAAGGATAAACCCGGCGCCCAGAGCGGCGGTAGACCAGAGGAGGAGCGACAGGATCATAGCATCCCCCCGGCGCTGATGACCATCACCGGATTTTGCGCCGTGAGGAGATGACTTTTCCCCGCAATTTTTGCCCGGGCGGCGGAAAGCTGGGTCAGTTCCGCCTGGGGGAGGGCGGCCAATACGGCGGCGGCGGTTTCCAGGGTAATTGCCGTGATCACCATACGGACCTGCGGGTTCTTCGCTTGAATCACCGAAATAATTTCTCCGATATGTCCGCCGCTCCCCCCGATGAAAACCGCATCAGGCGGGGGCAGTTCCTCCAGGGCCTCCGGCGCTTCTCCTTCAATAACGGTAACATTGCCCAGATGAAAGCGCCGGAGGTTTTCGCGGATCAGGGGTAGTGCATCCGGCTGCCGCTCAATGGCGTAGACCCGGCCCCGGTAAGCAGCCAGGGCCATTTCCACAGTCACCGAACCGGTCCCCGCGCCGATGTCGTAACAAATGTCACCGGGTTTCAGGGCCAGTTTTGCAAGGGACAGCGCCCGTACTTCGGACTTGGTCATGGGAATACCATCACTGCGATCAAAGGCGGTGTCGGGTAAGCCGAAACGGATCCGATCATCGGGATCGTCGTTAACAACAACCAGAACAGACAGGGGCGGCAGGTTCGACAAGGACAGTTCCTCCGCAGTAATAGTACGGACCCATTCCTCAGGCAAACCGAGGTTTTCCCCCGTGTGAACCCTCAGCCCGGCATAACCGGCATCGCAAAGGGCCTCACCAATACTCGCCACGTTATTACCGGTCAGACAGAAGGTGTAGCGGTTACGGCGCACCGTCCCGGTGAGGGCCGTCATGTCCCGCCCATGCACACTAAGCAGGGCCGCGTCCTGCCAGGGGAGACCGAGGCGGGCGAAAAAGGCGCTCACCGAAGAGGCGCCTGGTACTATCCGCGGATTATACTTTTGGAGCGCTTCATAGATTCCCGGAGCGGCGCTGTAAAAGCCCGTGTCCCCCGAAACCAGCACGGCGAAACAGGTTTCCTCCCGCTGCTCCAGGACCGCAAGGATTTCTTCATATTTATAGAAGGGAAAGATCACTTTCGGTACGGCAAAAAGGGGCTTGAAGATTTCCAGAAGCCGGGGTGCGCCGAACCATACCGTTGCCTCCGCAAGAGCCCGCCGCCCTTCTTCGCTTAGGGAATCGGGACCCATGCCGGTCCCCACAATGACAATCTGTTTCATACGGCCAGTTCCGCCAGTTCCCGGAGCGCCCGTTCCAGGGGCATACCGTCCGGCTCCGGAGGCCGGGTCAGCAGAGCAACCCGCATACCCAGGTCACCGGCGGCATCAAGTTTTTCCGCGAAGCCGCCCTGGGGGCCGGAGTTTTTAGTAACCAGGATTGCTGCGCCGGCGGCGGCGAACATGGCCCGGTTAAGCTCCCGCGAAAAGGGCCCCTGCATACAGATAAGGTGCGCCGAAGGGTACCCGAGTTCCAGGCAGGCCCGCAGCCCCTCAATACCGGGAAGCATCCTGAACCAGACCCGCTCCCGAAACGCCGAAAGCCCGGTAAAGATACCCGCTTCTTTTGCCCCGGTGGCGGCAAAGATCACCCCCGGCGTTTCCTCAAGCCAGGCGAGGAGGCTGTTCCGGTTAGAAAAACGGTGACAGCCGGGGGCCTCCTCCTCTTCCCGCAACACCCTGATACGGGGCGTACTGCTCTTGGCACAGGCTTCCCGGATATTGGCGCTAACCTCCGCCGCGTAGGGATGGGTTGCGTCCAGCACCAGGGCTGGGTCCTCCTGTAGTATCAGTGCTGTCATGGCCGCTGCATCCAGCCGCCCGACCCTGACGGTGATCCCCGGAAGCCGCAGTATCCCTAACTCGGTGGCGACACAATAGAGCGCGGCGATCCCCCGGGCGGCGCAGGCTTCACAGAGCAGCCGCCCCTCGGTGGTCCCGCCGAAGATCAGCGCCTTAGCCATTCCGGTAGCCCCTGGGGGTAACCATTTTTCCGCCAATCACCCTGGTGCGGGAACTGCCGATGAAAACGGTGGTGAACATATCTACGGTGGTTTTTTCCAAGGCCCCCAAGGTGGTAAGCGCCGTATCTTCACCGGCGCGGCCAACATTCCGGGCAAGGCCGCAAACCCGGTCCGGCGGCAGTGTTTCTAACAGGATGCCGCAGGCGGTGCGAAGATGATCCCGCCGGCCCGCAGAACCCGGGTTGTACAGGCATATCGCAAAATCCCCCTGCGCCGCCGCCCGAAGCCGCCCGGCGATGGTCTCCCAGGACGTCAGGCGATCACTCAAACTGATGACCGCAAAGTCGTGACCCAGGGGCGCTCCCAGCAAGGCCCCTCCACTGGAGGCGGCGGTTACCCCGGGGATCGCCTTGATGCTTACGCCGGGGTAGTCTTCCGCCAGCTCAAATATCAGGGAGGCCATGCCATAGATGCCGCTGTCGCCGCTGGAGATGATGCAAACCTTCCGGTCCCTCTGGGCAAGTTGCAAAGCTTCCCGGCAGCGTTCCGTTTCACCGGTCATGGGGGTGTCCAGATAGGACTTCTCCGGGTAGAGGGGCCGGACCAGGTCTACGTAGCCCGTATACCCCGCAATGATGTCCGCGCTTTCCAGCGCCTCCCGGCAGGCCGCGGTCATGTGGGCCGCCCCGCCGGGACCGATGCCGGCAATGATCAGTTTACCCATTGTCATGCTCCTTTTCAAACACCGCCAGGGTAACTCCCTCAAACGCAGTTTTCTTAACGATTAAACGGCCCTTACCGCCCCCGGCAACGGCCGCCCGCTCACAAACACTGTCCGTACCGGTAACTTCCTTTACATAGTCCGATGCAGTAAAGGCGCCGGGAAGAGCGTTGAGTTCATCGGCAGTAAAACTAACGATTGGTATACCCAGGGTCTCGGCAAAATCCAGAAGGCCCGGCTCGGCCTGTTTCAAATCAATGGTACAAATCCTGCTCACCCTGAGCGGGGAAAGGCGGTGTTCGGAAAAAACCCGCTCAAAGGCAAGCCGGATGGCCCCGGCGGAAACCCCCTTCCGGCAGCCGATACCGACCGCCAAATTCCGGGGGCTTATCCGGGGAGAGGATTCGGAAGCGGTGGTGATCACCGGGACAGCGCCGGTACAGGCGGCCACTTCCTCTGCCAGTCCGTTTGCCCCCCCCTCGTGGCCCGAGAGCAGGGATACTGCGAAGGCCCCGGTATCGCCGCAGACCACCACCGCCGGGTCTGTATACTTTGAGCTGATGTAGGGTGCGATGGCCCGTACCGCTATCCCCGAGGCGCAGAGGAACACAAGCCCCTCGTAGGCCCCCCACAATTCCCGGATAATTTCATGCAACGCATCAAAAGGATGCTGCCCCGGAGCCGCGTAGGGAGTGAAGACATAGGCATCGGCGCCGGACAGCCGGGCAGTCAGCGTTTCTGCAAGCTTCCCGCCCAGGCCGGATACGGCGATTACGGCGGTTTTCATGGCTGCCCTTCCCGAAACCCGGTGGTAAAATCCGAAGCGTAGAGCCGTGAAAGTTCGTAGTCATCCCCAAGGATATTTCCCACCACCACAAGGGCGGTTTTTTCCACATCCCCCAGAGTAGACAGATTTCCCAGGGTTCCCCGGAAAACCCGTTCCTCCGGCCAGCTCGCCTTGTACACAATCGCTGCGGGGGTCTCCGGGGGGAGGCCGCCGGCGATGAGTTCCCGGGAAACCTTGTCCAGCATCCCTGCGCTTAAAAAGAGAACCATGGTCGCCCGGTGCCCGGCCAGGGCCGCCAGTTGTTCCCCCTCCGGTACCGCCGTCCGCCCCTCTGCCCGGGTGATGATCAGGGTCTGGCTGACTCCGGGCAGGGTGTACTCCGCTTCCAATGCCGCTGCAGCCGCACAAAAACTGGAAACCCCCGGACAAATGTCATAGCCGATGTTCAGCGCCCGCAGCCGGTCCATCTGCTCCCGAATCGCCCCGTAGATGCTCGGGTCCCCCGTATGGAGCCGCACCGTCTCCTTCCCCTTCTCCGCCGCAGCTGCCATGACACGGATCACTTCGTCCAGGGTCATTTCCGCACTGTTGTGGATCTCGCAGGTTTCCTGTGCATACTCCAGCAGGGCGGGGTTTACCAGGGACCCGGCGTAGATGATCACACCGGCCCGTTCCAGCAGTGTTTTTCCCCGCAGGGTTATTAAATCCGGCGCTCCCGGCCCCGCGCCTACAAAATGTACCCTATTCATAGCCGAAACACCTCCATTAACGAAGCCGCGTTGGCGCTTTGGGATACAACCTCACCACCATCCCTGCTCAGGGCGCCGTACTCGGGGCCTGCGGCCTTGCCAAAGCAGACAAAGCCGGTTTCCAGGCTTTCTGCGGAATGGCGTTTCATCGTAGCTTCGATGCGGACACGCAGGATTTCCATTACCGGACTTAGGAGCCCCGCCTCCCGCAGGAGGACCAGCGCAGCATCGGTGCTGACACAGTCCGCAATACCACGCAGCAATTCTAATGATGCCCCCGCCTTGAGGGCGCAGATTACCAGGGTTTCTATGCGCCCGTCCCCGTGGGAGGAATGGGTGCTCACCATGCCGATACCCAGCTTGACCATCTTGCCCAGGTGCCCCACCAGAAGGGCGCGCTTAAACCCAAGCTCCGATGCGGTACCCAGGGCTTCACCGATAAAGTTCTGACATTTCACCTGAGACTCAAGGGACAGACCCAGGGTGTCCCGGGCGAAGTCGGCGGCAAAATTCCCTATGGTGATAAGCACATCCCGGCGCCCCGCCGCAAAAAGCTGCCGCATCTCCAGGCGGAGACTGTCCGCCCAGGCTTTCTCGCTCATGGGCTCAACCATGCCGCTGGTACCCAGAACGGAAATCCCCCCCACAATGCCCACCCGTGGATTGAAGGTCCGCAAAGCCAGTTCCGCGCCGCCGGGAATGGAAATCGTCACCTCAAGCCCGCCCTCGTACCCCGCTTCCGTACACATTGCCTGACACTCTGATGCTATCATCCGGCGGGGGGTGGAATTGATGGCCGCATTGCCCACACGCTGATCCAGCCCCGGCTTGGTTACCCGCCCGACCCCTTCCCCGCCGTCGATCACTATCCCCGGCTCACCGGTCCGCCGCCGCACCGCAGCGTATACCAGGACGCCCCTGGTGACATCCGGGTCATCCCCGGCGTCCTTCTTCACCGCACAAACGGCAACATCACGGTCATAAGAGGGGTTAAGAATATCCAGGGTGAGGGCTATCCCCTTGGGGGTGACAAGCCGGTAGGTTTCCCGTTTTGACTGGGTAAGCAGCATCCGGGTGGCCGCGCCCGCCGCCGCCGCCGCGCAGCTCCCCGTGGTATACCCGCAGCGCAACAAGCGGCCGTTCACAAAACGGGAGGCCAGTTCCGGGCGGTCTGGTGTATTTTCATTGGCCGGCAAAACGGTATCCTCGGAGATTAATGTGCTACCATTATGGGATTAAGTCAAGGTAGGTAGGCCCTTGCCGCATGGACAGCAAAAACAGGCGTTTTGACAGCAAATTTGGTATGGTTTTGCCCTTGCGTTTTAAAAGTAAGGGGAGTACGATCACACCATGTACCAAGTAATCTCATTCTTACCCCCACCGGCCTCGTCCCCATCGACCTCGTACCCGAACCCATCGACCTCGTACCCGCCATCACCTACACCGCCGCAGCGGACGGCGATGTGGTTGCCGCATCGACTAAAATCGACTTTGTGTTCG
>BNUX01000044.1 GCA_025997675.1 Spirochaetia bacterium
AAACGGCGCCATTGCTGTCCTCCGACGGCATACCCCAGGTTGCGAAGGTTGCCCTGGCGGGGTTTACCGCCTTCACTGCGTTTCCCACCGCCCTGGCTGCGGGCTGGGACATCGCCCCCTTCGGCCTCCACTTCCTGTTCCTCCTCATCGGGGAGGCCATCATTGGGATCATCCTCGGGTTCTACCTCACCCTGATCTTCTCCGCCTTCTCCACCGCCGGCCAGTTCTTCTCCCTCCAAATGGGCTTCGGCGCCTCTGAAACCTTCGACCCCCTGGCGCAAATAGAAAACCCCCTGATGGGCCAGTACCTGAACCTGGTGGCCATGTTGGTATTCCTTGCTCTGGGCGGCTTTTCGGAGCTGTTCCTGGGCGGGTTCTGGCGGTCCATCCAGTCCATCAGCGCCTATTCTTTGGTTACCGGCCGGGACGCAGTGGTACTCATTCTTCTGCGCGGCCTTACCCAGGTGTTTTTGGACGCCATGATTATCAGTATGCCCATCCTGGGGACCCTCTTTCTCACCTCCCTCTCTACGGGGCTCATCTCCAAGGCGGCCCCGCAAATCAATATCCTCACCGAGGGCTTCCCCATTTCCATCACCGTGGCCTTCGTCCTCATCATGGTGACCATGCCCTTCATGGTGGAAGCCTTCGCACGGGTGGTGGACGCCGGCTTCCGGAACATCGAAACCCTGTATACACAGATAGGGACACAGATAGGGGGTGGCTCATGAGTAAAGCTGTCCTAATCGACCTCCAGTGGTTCGCCGCTGAGGATGAGGGCCGTACCGAGGAACCCACCGAGTACAAGATACAGAAGGCCCGTGAGGAAGGCCGGGTTGCCAAGAGCCAGGAGCTTGTCGGCGCATTGGTGCTGCTCCTGCCGGCGCTGGCCATCTTTTTCCTGGCCCCCTCCATGCTCAGGACCTTCGTAGAAATGCTGCGGTTCTACTTTCTCCGGGCGGCGGAGCTTGACCCCATCACCGACCGGATCGTGGCCAAGGCATTCTTTAGCTACCTCATGCGGTTGGCTCTGCCCATCGTGTCGGTGGCCATGGTGGCGGCCGTCTTTGCCAATGTAGTACAGACCGGGTTCCTCTTTACCACCAAGACCATTACCCCGGACTTTTCCAAGGTGGTGCCCCGGCTGGGCCGGTACTTCCAGAAGACCCTCTTCTCTATGGAAGGACTTTTCAATACCGTCAAGTCCATCGTCAAGATGGCCATCATCGGGGGGGTGGCCTTCTTCCTCATCCGTTCGGAAATTAAGCATCTGGCGAACCTCCAGACGGCGAGCCTTTGGACCGGGGTGACCACCGTGGCCTCCCTGGCCATCAGGATGCTGCTTATTTCCGCGATACTGCTCCTCCTCTTGTCTATTCCGGACATGCTCTTTCAGCGCTGGCAGTACCGGGAGTCCCTCAAGATGTCCAAGCAGGAAGTGAAGGAAGAACGGAAGATGTACGAAGGGGACCCCCTGGTCAAGAGCCGGCTGCGGCAACGGATGCGGGAACTCCTCAGCCGGAACATTGCCGTTACGGTGCCCCAGGCGGATGTGGTTATCGCCAACCCGACCCACTTTGCGGTGGCCCTGGAGTACAAGAGCGGCATGGAGGGCCCCATGGTATCCGCCAAGGGGGAGGACGAGCTGGCCCTGCGGATTCGCCGCATAGCCGAGGAAAACGAGGTTCCGGTGGTGGAAAACAAACCCCTGGCACGGGCGCTCTATGCGGAAACCGAGGTGGGGGATATCATCCCCGAAACCTACTACCGGGTGGTGGCGGATGTGCTGGCCCATGTGTACCGCATGAACGAAGAACGGCGCAGGAATGCCGGGATTGGAGCATAGGGGATGATGATGAGACGCGTACCTACTGCACGACCCCTGCATCCCCCGATGCCTTACAAGGAGTATACAGCTTATGTCTGATGCACGAGCCGGTGGCGGGCCGGGGAATCTTCTTAGTAACCGCACGGAACTGGTCATGGCGGTGGCCGTGGTGGCGGTGGTGATGATGCTCATCATCCCCCTCCCCACGGTGCTCCTGGACGCCCTCATGGCTATGAACCTGGTGCTGGCCCTGCTCATCCTCCTTATCGTCCTCTACACCCGGAAAGCTACCGATTTTAGCATATTCCCTACTATACTACTGGTGTCCACCGTGTTCAGCCTGGCTCTGAACGTTTCCTCCACCCGGCTCATCCTGACCAAGGGGATGGCCTTTGACGGCAGGATGATCAGAGCCTTCTCCACCTTTGTGGTCGGGTCCGGCGGTACCGAGGGCCTGGTGGTGGGGTTCGTGGTTTTCATTGTGATCATCGCGGTTCAGGCTATGGTTATCACCAAGGGGGCAGGCCGTGTCTCGGAAGTCGCCGCCCGGTTTGCCCTGGACGCATTGCCGGGGAAACAGATGGCCATTGAGGCGGAGTATAATAATCAGTCCATCACCGAGGAGGAGGCCGCTCTGCGGAAAAAGGACCTCCAGCAGGAGGTTGACTTCTACGGCGCTATGGACGGTTCCAGTAAGTTTATCTCCGGGAACGTTAAGGTGGGCATCCTCATCACGGTGGTGAACATCGTTGGGGGGGTCATCATCGGTGCGGTGATCCACGGGGAGTCCATCACCGCCGCTATCGCCACCTATACCGCCTTCACCATCGGGGACGGCCTCCTCTCCCAGTTCCCCGCCCTGCTCATCTCTACCGCAATGGGTATCATCGTTACCCGGTCGGTTTCCAACGGTACCTTCGGGGAGGATGTATCTACCCAGTTCACCCGGGATGCCCGGATCTACTGGGTTGGCGGCGGCCTCCTGGGGGGTCTTGCCCTGTTGCCGGGCTTCCCCTGGTACGTGCTCCTCCCCCTGGCCGGCCTCCTGATGTTTATGGCGGTGCGCCTGGGCCGGAAGCAGACAAAACAGGATACGGCCAAAACGGCGGCGGCGAAGAAGACTAAGAGCGAGCCTGAGGATATGTCCCCCATTGTGCCCCTGGACCCCCTTTCCCTGGAACTGGGCTACGGCCTCATCCCCCTGGTGGACCGGGAAAAGGGGGCGGAACTCCTGGAACGGGTACAGCGGATACGCCGGGAGTCCGGGCTGGACCTGGGGCTGGTTATTCCCAAGATACGGATAATCGACAATATCCGGCTGGAACCCTCGGAGTATTGCTTCAAGATACAGGGGATGGATGTGGGCCGGGGCAAGATACGTATGGGTTACTACCTCTGCATCAACCCCGGCGGCGTGAAGGACGAACTGCCCGGCGAAAAGACCCGGGACCCCACCTTCGGCCTCCCCGCCCTCTGGGTAAGCGAGGAAAAGCGGGACGAGGCGGAACGGGCGGGGTATACCGTGGTGGACCCCCCCTCAATCATCGCCACCCACCTGACGGACATTATCAAGCGCCATGCGGCGGAGATTTTGGGGCGCCAGGATACCCAGGAGATTCTGGATACCCTCAAGAAGAGTTACCCCGCAGTGGTGGAGGAGGCCCAAAAGGTCCTGAGCCTGGGCGAGATTCAGAAGGTGCTCCAGTCCCTGCTCCGGGAACAGGTGTCCATCCGCAATATGGTGGCTATCCTGGAAGCCCTGGCGGATTACGGGGCCGCCGCAAAGTCCGCCAAGAACATGCAGTTCCTCAACGAAAAGGCCCGGCAGGTCCTGAGCCGGCAGATATGTTTGCAGTATGCCGACGATGGCCGGGTATTGAGGGTATTGACCATCAGTCAAAGCTTGGAGCAGAAGATTCTGGACAGTTCCGTGGAAACCGCTTCGGGTATCATGTCCGCTATGGACCCGCCAAGTCGGAACGCCTGGATAAAGGCCCTTTCCCGCTCCGTAGCCGCCGTGCAGGACCAGGGCTGGTTCCCGGTGATTCTCTGCTCCGAGGCGGCCCGGTACCTAGTTAAGTCCTCCACCGAACGGGAACTGCCGGACCTGGTGGTGCTTTCGGTGCCCGAGGTGGTGGCGGATATTACCGTGGAAGCCGTGGGGGAGATCCGGGTAGAAACAGAGGTAAAGGAGAATGCCGGTGTCGTTTGAAACATTTAAGGTACAGGGTGCGAACTACGATGACTGTGTACAAAAGGTGCGTTGGGCGTATGGGGATAAGGCTGTGGTGATGAAGCGCCGGACCGTGCGGGTGGGGGGGGTTTTAGGCCTCTTTTCCCGGGAGGGGGTGGAGGTGACGGGGTATATTTCCAGCCTTCCTCCGGTCCCCCGGCAGCCCGCTCAACCCTTGGATTTTGAGACGGAGAAGCAGAAGATCCTCGCGAATAGACCCGACCCCACCCTTCAAAAGCTGCTTGTCCAAGTGGAGACTCTTAACGAAAAGATCGACGCCAAGGCGTTCTCCCCAAAGGATGAAGAACACCCGACCCTGACCCGGCTGGAGGAACTGTTCTCCCAGAATGATTTCTCCCTGGGCTATACAAAAATGATGCTGGACCGGGTGCGGAAGGAGCTTTCCCTGGACGCCCTGGAAGATTTTGACGCGGTCCAGGACCGGGTGATTGAATGGATAGGGGAAACCATTACCATCCATACCGAAACGCCCCGCCAGAGGAAGCCCCGGATACTGGTACTGGTGGGGCCCACCGGGGTGGGAAAGACCACCACCATCGCCAAGCTGGCCGCCGCCTATGGGGTTGACGGCTGGGGGCAGGACCCCATCAAGGTGGTGATGATCACCATCGACGGCTACCGTATCGGCGCCCGGGAGCAGCTTGAAAAGTACAGCGATATCATGAATATTCCGGTTACCTATGCAAACAATCATGAGGAGCTCCGGAAATCCATCGCCTTCTATCAGGATGACGCGGACCTGATACTTATTGATACTATCGGCAAAAGTCCCCGGGATGCGGTAGAGTTGGCGAAGATGAAACAGTTCCTCGATGCCTGCGGTTCCGCCGCAGAGGTGCATCTGGCAGTGATGGCGGGGACTAAGTATAGTGATGTTCGGGACATACTCCGGCAGTTTGCCCCTTTCGATTACCGGTCGGTGGTGATAACCAAGCTGGACGAAACCACCCGGGTGGGGAATGTGATTAGCGCCCTCTTTGCGGATGGGAAGGCGGTATCCTATATCACCGATGGGCAGTCCTTTGACAATCATATCCACCGGGCCGGTGTGGTCCGGTTCTTAATTAACCTTGAGGGATTCCGGGTAAGCCGGGACGTAATTGAACAACGATTTCATGGAGAAGCGTAATGGAAGATCAGGCTGAAAAACTGCGGGAGATGATGCGGCAGAAGAAGGAGGGCGCCGAGCTGGGGTCCGCCAAATCAAGGGAAGGGAAACGCGCCCGGATCATCACCATCACCAGCGGGAAGGGGGGGGTGGGGAAGTCCAATGTTTCGGTCAACATGGCCCTGGCCTATGCCCGGCTGGGGAAAAAGGTGGTGGTCATGGACGCCGACCTGGGGCTGGCCAACGTCAACGTGATGCTCAACATGATCCCCAAATGGAACCTCTACCATGTGATCCGCAAGCAGAAAACCATGCGGGAAATCCTGGTGGAAACCGAGTACGGCATTTCCATTGTCGCCGGGGCCTCGGGGTTTTCCAAGATAGCCAACCTCACCGAGGATGAGCGGCAGAACTTTATTGACGAACTGGATACCCTGTCCAATGCGGACATCATCATCATCGATACCGCCGCCGGGGTTTCCAGCAATGTCCTGGACTTTGTCGCCGCCGCGGACGATGTGGTGATCATCACCACCCCGGAGCCCACGGCCATCACCGACGCCTATGGCATCATCAAGATCATCGCCACAGAGATTGACAGCCTCAACATGGGGCTTAAACTGGTGGTAAACCGGGTTCATTCCGTGGCGGAGGCAAAGAAGGTGGCCGATAGGATGACCAACATCGCCGGGCAGTTCCTGAACCTCAAGGTGGATTACCTGGGGTTCATCTACGACGATCCCGTGGTATCCCAGGCGGTATTGCGGCAGCGGCCCTTTATGGTGGCGGACCCGAAATGCAAGGCCTCTCTCTGTGTGCAGCATATCGTGGGGCGCATGGAAAAGAGCGACTACAAGGAAAGCGGCGGCTTTTCCGGGATGATGAAACGGATTTTTCGTGGGGGGGAGTAGGGGGGAAGGATGTTCAATCCAAGAATAGGCGGCATTGCCGCGGGGGCCGGCTTTATCCTCTCCTTCCTGCTGGGCCTTATCACCGGGGCCTCGTTTCCCCTGGTGCTCATCCGGGCCCTTATTTTCGCCGCCCTCTTTTTTGCCCTGGTAAGCGCCGGCTATTGGGCGATAGGCAGGTATCTTCCGGACCTTCTGGACACAATCCCGGCAAAAGATGAGGCAGTCTCTCCTCCCGGCGCTCAGGTGGATATTTCCGTTGGGGACGATACGGAGATTTCCCTAAACGAATTTATGGAAAATCCCGGTGAATCCGGGGGGGATGCTCTGGACCAGCATGAGGAATATAGTTATACTGAAACGGGAGATTTGGAAGGAACTCCCTTGGATGATCTGCCGGATCTTGACCTTATGTCCGGGGCATTCGGTGGAGAGAGCCTGTTTGATATCGAAGCTAAGGCAGAGAAAAAGGGGCTAGAGGGTGCGTTTGCGGGAAAGAATGTTCAGGAAATGGCTTCCGCCATTCAGACGATTTTAAAACGGGAAGATAAGGGATAAGCCATGGGGGAGCCCCAGAAAAGGACGGAAGAGGAGTTTTGGCAGGACTACCGCCAAAGCAGGGATCCGAAGATCCGTGAAATGTTCATCAAGCAATACTCCCCGCTGGTGAAGTATGTCGCCGGGAAAGTCGCGGTGGGCATGCCCCATAATGTCGAGTTTGACGATCTGGTCGGCTTTGGCGTCTTTGGCCTCCTGGACGCCATCGACAAGTTTGATCCCGAAAAGAATGTAAAGTTTAAAACCTACGCGGTAACCCGTATCCGGGGCGCCATATTTGATGAACTTCGTTCTATAGACTGGGTTCCCCGGTCGGTTCGCCAGAAAACCCGGGAGGTGGAGGACGCCATCGGCGCCCTGGAAGCCCAGTTGGGAAGGACCGCCACGGATCAGGAGATTGCCAATTCCCTGGGGCTGGACGAAAGCGAATTCATCAAAACCATGATGAAGATTTCCGGTACTACCATGCTCTCCCTAAACGATCTCTGGTTCTCCGGGGATGATACCGACAAGGTTTCCATTGGGGACAGCATCGAAGCCCCTTCAAGCCTCAACCCCGATGTGATTGTGGAAAAGAACGAGATTAAACGGGTAATCGTGGAGGCCCTTGAAGAGCTGCCGGATAAGGAAAAGAAGATACTGGTTCTTTACTATTACGAGGATCTTACCTTAAAAGAAATCGGCCAGGTTTTGGAAGTAACCGAGTCCCGGGTATCCCAACTGCATACCAAGGCAATACTGCGGCTGCGGGCTAAACTGACGAATATCCGCAAGGGCATTATGTGATGGTCGATTTTGTCCAACTGCAGCGCATTATGAAGGAACAGTTGGATCAGGACCGGGCTATCAGTACCATAGAAGTCCGGGGACCCACCCTGGAAGAGGCGGTAAGCCAGGCGGCTACCCTGCTTAACTGTTCCGTCAGGCGGCTTGAATACGAAGTATCCGAACGGGGCTTTACCGGCTTTATGGGCGCCGGGAAAAAAGACTGGACCATCAAAGCGTACCAACGGATTGTCAAGCGGTTGGATGTTGCCCAGGATGAGTCCGATGGCGCCGCCGGCGCTGAGGCGGCGGAAGCGGTTATCGAGGATAAAAACGGGTATGTCTTTGTCCAGATGCGCCATGACGGGGTGTATATCAAGGTTTCTCTGCCCACAGGCCGGGGGAAGAAGGCAAGCGCCGGTCAGGTACGGGTAGCGCTGGCTGATCGGGGCATCCATGAGTATGACCAGGCAATTGTCAATGAAGTGGTGAAAGCTGCCGATGGGGAATATGTCCGGATTGGGGATTTTCAACATAACCTGGCGAATGATGCCGTCATGACCGTGGAGATAACGGACCAGGAAATGAAGGCCCTGCTCTTTGTAGAGGCTCCGGGACCCGGGGGCTGTGATATTTCCCTGGAAACCTATCAGTCCTTTTTAAAGAGCAACAAGGTGTATCATGGCATTGACCCGGATTTCCTGCGGGATTTTGCGGACAATCCTGTTTATGGGGAACGGGTGGTGATCGCCGAGGGTACCCAGCCGGTGAACGGGCGGGACGCCTATATCCAATACAACTTTGAAAGTGATCAGACCAAGGTGCATATCAAGGAAGGGGTTAACGGGCGGGTTGATTTTAAGGATCTTAATATCATCCAGAATGTGGTGGAAGCCCAGCCCCTGGCAAAGAAGATTCCCCCTGAACTGGGAACCACCGGCAGGACCGTTACGGGCAATCCCCTGCCCGCCAAGGATGGTAAGGACATGGCCCTGCCCCTGGGTAAAAACGTCCATGTG
Source organism: Spirochaetia bacterium (assembly GCA_025997675.1). Taxonomy (GTDB): domain Bacteria; phylum Spirochaetota; class Spirochaetia; order Treponematales; family Breznakiellaceae; genus Termitinema. Next base: position 8,441 of record BNUX01000044.1, read on the forward strand.
GGGGATGACAAGGTCACTATCATCGCCGATATAAACGGCCAGGTGGTGGAAGTTGGCGGGAAGATCAATGTGGAACCCGTTTATACCGTTGAAGGGAATGTGAACCTTAAAACCGGCAACATTATCTTCCTGGGCACGGTGATCGTCAAGGGCAGTGTGGAAGACGGGTTTTCCGTCAAAGCGGCGGGTAATATTGAAGTAAACGGGACGGTGGAAAAGGCGGAACTGGATGCGGAGGGGGATATCATTGTCCACCAGGGCATTACCGGCACTAAGGGTAACGGGATTATCCGGGCGGGGAAGTCTATCTGGGCGCGGTTTATTGAAAACACGGCAATTGAGGCGGGAAACATGGTGATAGCCCAGGACGGCATCATCAATTCCCGGGTAGACGCCTTTAAGCGTATCATCTGCCAGGGCAAGCGGGCTACCATCGTGGGGGGCTGGCTGCGGGCATCCGAGGAGATCAATGCCAAGGTTCTCGGGAGCCCCACCGCAGGTACCGAAACGATCTGCGAAGTGGGGATTGATCCGAAAACCAAGGAGCAGCTTGTCCAGCTTACGGAAAACAAGATAGCCCTGGGGAAACAGCTTGATGATATTAAACTTAATATACAGACCCTGGTCAGCATCAAGAAGCAGCGCAAATCCCTGCCGGAGGATAAGGAAGCCTACCTGAAGGAACTGGAGGATAAGCGGATGGAAACAATAACGGATATACAGCAAAACAACGAGGCCATCGCAAAAGCCCAGGATTTTCTGGCCAATCTGCAGACCCGGGGCCGGGTTTCCGCTTCAACCAAGGTATATCCCGGGGTTCGGGTGATTATCAAGGATGCCAAGGAGGATGTCCGTAACGAATACAAGGCGGTGACCTTTATTTTGGAGGATGGCCTCGTACGGGCAGCCAAGTATGAAGAACCGGATGCGGAGACAATGAAGGGTCCCGATGGCTATACAACCAATTGATTTACAGACCCTCTTTACCCAGGTTGAAAAAGTGGGCAAGGAGCAGGCCAATCAAAAACAGGGATTGCAGCTCCAGCAATCGATCCAGGGCGCCCAAGAGCAGCGAAAGACCGACGAACGGATACAGTCGGTTAACGAGTCCCAGGATACCGGTCAGGGACCGGAACGGATTAAGGACCGTTCCCCCCGGAAGCACCGGGAATATGACGGGGACCGGGAAGATTCGGAGGAGTCGGACCAGAGGTCCGCTGATTCTTCGGTAATCCATGACCCGGCCCTGGGAAAAAATGTTGATTTAAGCGGGTAGCGTCATGACCCTGTCCGTCATTTTTTCCGCCGCCAGCCTCCTAATCAGTGGTTTTGCCTTTATCTACTTCCAGGCATATCTCCGCCGCCGCACCGGCGCCGGGCGTATCCTGACGGACCTGAAGGAAGAGGCAAACGAAATTATTGCCGCTGCGGACGCCGCCACAGACCGGGACCTTACCCTCTTGGAGGACAAGGCAAAGTCCGTCAAGGCTCTGCTGGAAACCCTGGACCGCCGCATCGCCGTCTACGCCCGTGAACTGGCCCGGCGGAATACCCGGGAATCCGCAGAAAGCGCTTACGCAGCCCTGGGCCGGGGAATCCGGTCCACGCTCACCGTCAATCCCCCCGAGCCGGAGCCTGCCGCCGTACCCGGAGACCCTGCCCCGGGTCCCGCCGCTCCCCGGTTTATTCGTTCCGCCAATCCCGTTAAAGTCAAGACGCCCCTGACCGAGCAGGTCCTGGAACTATCCCGGAACGGCTTTTCCCCGGACACCATTGCCGCCCGCCTGGGGGTGACCCTGGCGGAGGTTGACCTGGCCCTGGCGATGCCGGAGCGGAAAGAGCAGGGTGGGAAATTTGCATAGACTATTGACTCTTTTTGTATTTCCGGGTATAAACTATTTATTCGCCACCTTAGCTCAGTTGGTAGAGCAGCAGACTGAAAATCTGCGTGTCTGGAGTTCAATTCTCCGAGGTGGCAGTTTTAGTTTGGGAATTCCATATCTCTTGACAAAGCCCCAGCCTTTCCCTACCGTTACCCCATGACCGGTGTCTTTGCCATCCTGCCTGAGAATTTCTTTTCTCCCCTGGTAGGGGGCAACCGGGAACATTACGCAGCCCTGCTGGTGCTGTACTACCGGCTGTTCCAGGAAAACACCCAGGGGCTGGAACGGGAATTGGTCATCCGCGCCTTTATGGATTACCTCGCCCTGCACCGCAGCAGCCTTGCCGACGAGGACGATGAAGGGGAGGGGCCGGAGGATTCAGGCGAGCCGGAACTGGATTTTGAGGATAGTACGCCGGGGGTGAATGAGCCGGATCAGTCGGCCTTTAACAGCCGTCAAAAGGCGGGCCAGTTTTTGCGGCGGCTTATCAACTCAGGCTGGCTTACCGATGAAACTTTGGGGGATTATACCCGGGTTGTCAATATTACCCCCTGGGGGAAACCCTTCTTTGAATCCCTGGCCCGCCTTGACGAGGGGCTAAAAACCGAATACGAAAGCCACGTGGTGAATATCTATTCCGCCCTCTGCGGTGATGCGGTCAATGAGGCCGGGCATTTTGCGGTACTCCACGCCCACGAAGAAACCCAGGCCCTCATTGATTCCCTTAAAGTGCTATCCCAAAGTATTAAAGGGTACTATGACAAATTAAACGCCGATGTGAATGCGGCGCAAGTTCAGGAAATTCTGCACCAACACTACGATCTCTACGCGGGGGAAGTCCTTGACACCGCCTACAAACGGCTCAAGACTTCGGATAACGTTTCCCGGTACCGCCTTAAGATATTCAAACAGGTGGGAGAATTACTGCGCAACGAGGAATGGCTGAACGAAAGCGCCCGTAAATATTCACGGGTACGGGCGACCGGACGAACAGAGGGCAGAAAAAAACTGGAATCCATGCTGGAGGAAATACGGGACGACCTTCGGGCCGTTGACCCCCTGCAGGACGAAATAGACCGACGTAACGCCGATTATTCCACCTCCAGCGTTGAACAGATAAAGGCCCTGTTGGAACCCGATACGACCCTTGCGGGGAAACTGGGTATTCTGGTCAAGGCGCTGTACGGCGGCGATCCGGCTTTGACAGAAGAACTGTCGCACCGGCTGCACCGCATCAGGACCTTTGCGAAGGAATCACTGTACCATCGCCGTCGCCGGGAGGAAGCGGATTTCAAACCCACGGCGGCGGCGGTGGACACGGCGGCGCTGGAACAGGCCGAGGCGGAATTCTTTGACCGCATGCGACGGCGGCTTGGGATGAAGCGGGTCGGCGCCTGGCTTGATGAACAGGGGGGCAGGGACCGCCTCCTCTCCTCCCGTGACCTGGTCCAAGACGAAGCGTCCTTTATCCGTTTTGTCTATTCCCTCCTCTATGCCGATTCCCGGCCCAACTTTGATTATGATGTGGAAGACTTCCTGGAAGAGGACGGCAGTGATACGGTGTCTGCCGGCGGGTATGCGATCCCCGATGTCGGGTTCCGGAGGAAGGGATGAACCGGGATTTGGACGCCCTTACCCTGATACGGGAACTTTCCAATGACGAAGCGGAAAGCTTCAAAACCGCTCTGCATACCCTGTTGTCCAGGACCTTTATCATCCGGGGCATTGACAGGGAAAAGGAACTCTACGATTTTACCATCCGGAACATAGCCCTTTTTGACGCATGGTTTTCCTGCATGGACGCCGTCCTGGTGCGGGATGAAAGCCTGGGGGTAATCAGCTTCCGGGGCGCCGGGGATACCCGGCTGCGGCTGAACCTTGATGAAACCTGCGCAGTGTTAGTGTTCAGGCAATTGTATGAAGATAAGAAACGGGAAATTTCCCTCACGGCATTTCCCGTGATTACCATTGCTGACTTTCAGCGGAAGTTTAACGCCATGACCGGCGGGGAAATTAAAAAGACCTCCCTTATTAATGTACTCCGCCGCCTCAGCGGCTGTCGGCTTATCGCGGTGGATTCTCCGGATTTTGCGGACGGTGAAGGGCTTATCCGGCTGTATCCCAGCATCCCCTTCAGCCTTGACCGGGAAGGGATAGATGAATCCATCGCCGCCCTGGGGCGGGGGGAAACGGCAAATGATACAACCGAGGCTGAACTATGATTACCCTTGAACGGTTAAGGCTGGTTAATTGGCACAACTTTGAGGACGCGGTAATTGAGATAGGCAACCATTGTCTCCTGGCGGGGGATAACGGTTCCGGCAAGTCCACCATTATTGACGCCATCCAATACGCTATGGCGGCAAATCTGCGTATGGCTAAATTCAATTCTGCTGCGGGGGAACACCGGGGCGGCGGCAGGGACCTGATGGGCTATGTGCGCCGCAAGCTGGGCAGCGAGACCACCGAATATCTCCGGGGTGACACGGTGTCCCATGTGATGCTGGAGTGGAGTGATGCTGCGAAGGGATTTTCCGCCGGTGTGTGTGTAGAGGCCTATAGCGATAACCGTTTCACCGAACATTTCTGGATAGGTTCCGCCGTTTTAATTAAGGATATTGCGGTCATGGCGGAAGAAGGATTACCCTTGTTGTTCCGGCAGTTCAAAAACACCCTTGCTGCCCGGAAAATTGAAGTGTATGATTTAAAGAAACAGTATTTGAAGGATTTGACCGGCAGGCTGGGAGTCTGGAAGCGGCATACCGAGGTGAATCCCTACCTGGATTCCCTGACCCGTTCCATCGGCTTTGTCCCCCTCATCTCGATCAACGAGTTTGTCTGCAATTATATCCTTGAGGATAACCCCGTATCTATTGAGGATATGAAGAAAAATCTGGAGAGCTATAAAGAGGCGGATCGTCAGGCTAAAGGGGCGATAGCAAAGATAGCGGTGCTGAAAAACATCAATGCCAAGGCGGCGGAATGGCGGAACTACGACGGTCTCATCCTGAAACAGGAATACCTGAAGCTCAGGATAGAACTGGATAACGATAAACAGCGGAAGGATACGGTTCAAAAGCGGCTTACGGACACGGAAAACAAGCTTGCCTTTATTAAGCGGGAAATTAGCTCCCTGGAACAAAAGCGCCTGGACATCGAGCAAACAATTCACGATACCGACATGAGCCTCGCCGCCAATGACGCCCACCGGCTTTACGAGGGCATTATCGGGCGCATTGAACGGATTAAGTTGGAGCGTGTCCGGGAAGAGCAGAACGCGGAGAAATACCGCCTCCTTAAAGACCAGTGCGAGGCTATGCTGGGCCGTCCCTTAAAAGAAAACCCGGATGATGAAAACGCTGTCCTTGAAGCGGAGGAACAGCGCTGGCGGGATGAAAGTGATGCTGCGCGCCGTAAAAAAGAGGAGGCCGCAGCATTACTGCGGGACACCCTTTCGGAACTGGCGGATCTGGAACGGGGCATACTCCGGTACCCCGATGCGCCCATGGCCCTCCGCGCCGCCCTGACACAGGCGGGGATAGAGGTGTTCTTCCTTGCGGAGGCGGCGGACATTACCGACCATCAATGGGTGGACGCGGTGGAAGGCTGGCTCAACACCCGCCGTTTTGCACTCCTGGTAAAGCCCGAAGACTTCCAGCAGGCCGTGGAAATTTACAACGGCCTTCCCCGTTCAATCGCCGGTGCGTTTATCCCGAACCTGGAAAAGATGCGGGGCGCCGCGGCAAAGAAGGGCTCCCTGGCGGAGTTTGTGCGGGCGGAAGGGTATGCCCGTATTTATATTGATTATTCTTTAGGTGAAGTGATGCGCGCCGATTTGGCAAGCCTTAAACAGTACAAGGTGGCGGTAACCCGGGAGTGCATGACCTACAGTAATTATACCGCCTCCCGGATTAGGGAAGAGGTGTACCGCCGGCATTACCTGGGCCGTGCCGCCCTGGAGGAACGGAAAAAGTTTCTTGCCGGTGAAAAGGAACGCCTAAGCCGGGAACGGGACATGGCGGAGAAACAGGAAAAAGACGCGGCGGCCCAAAGGGAGCGTTACTACCGGGTGTTACGGACCCTGCCGGAACTGGCTTCCCTTTTACCCTCAGTTGCGGCAGTCCTGGCACTCCGGGAAAACCTGGAAAAGGCGGAGCAGGAGCTTGCCGCAGTGGATACCCGGTCGTTCCGGGACCTGGAGGAAAAACGGAAACAGCTTGCTGAAGAGTTAGGCTTACTGAAGGCGGATAATGACCGGCTGCATACCCAACTGGGCGGACTGACCCGGACCCTTTCCGACAGCCGGGATCAAATTGAGGAAACTATCCGTTCCCTGGAGCTCAAGGAAACTGCGGTTAAGACATTCGGGGAAGCCAATCCCCTGATGATTGGGGAATGTGAATCCTACGCAGAGGACAAACTGTCGAAGTCAACCATAGATGAACTAACCAACACCTATGAAACTACCCTTAAAATATTCCGCAGTACCGCCGAAACATACAAGAAACAATACAGTATCCTTGCGGTACAATACGAGCGGGAGTTTCACTACTACCTGCCCTTGGACCCGGCGGAAAACGCGGAGGCGGAAACCCTGTTGAAGCGGCTGGAAACATCGGAGCTTCCCGAATACCGGGAAAAGATAGCCCGGGCCTATCAGGATGCGGAAAAGGAATTTAAGGAACATTTTATTTCCCGCCTCAACGAGCATATTGAAGAGGCCCGGGAAAGTTTCCGGGAAATAAACGAGATCCTCCGCACCCTGCATTTCGGGCGGGACCAATACCGGTTTGCCCTGGAGGAACTCAACGAACGGAAGGGGCAGATTGAGGTTATCCGTCAGGCCGCGCAGATTCCCTCCGCCGAGGACGGCCTTTTTTCACAGCTGGCGGACCCGGATGAACGGAAGGCCGCCCAGGATTTATTTGACCGGATTCTCAATTCCAACCTGGACTCCAAAGAGATGCGGGATATCTGCGATTATCGGACCTACTTTCACTACGACATACGGATCAGGGAAATGGATTCCCTGGACGCCGTCACGGGCAAACCGGTGGAGCTTTCCCTGACAAAGGTGATCCGGGAAAAGTCCGGCGGGGAAACCCAAACCCCCTACTATGTAGCCATCGCCGCCAGTTTCTATCGTTTCTACAAGGCCCGTCCGGAAGAAACGGTGCGGCTGGTTATTTTTGACGAAGCCTTTAACCGCATGGACGACGAACGGATTGGAAAGATACTTACCTTTTATAGAGATCTGAATCTTCAGATTATTACCTCGGTGCCCCCTGAAAAAATTGAGGCCATCGCCCCCTTTATGGACCGGATCAATGTGGTGAGCCGTTACGGCAACGCAGTGAAGATTCGGGACTGCGCTATAGACGATATTGGTGAAGCATGACCCCTTGGGAAACGCGCATTATAGACGCCTTTATCAAACGGTATTTTTCTTCCGTCGCCGCTGCGGAAGCCGCCGGCAGGGAACGCAGCTTTCTTCGGCTTCGATCCGCCGCCGTTTTCCCTGACTTTGAAACCGCACCGCCGGATGACCGGGAATCCTATCTTGAGGCTGCGGAGGCCCTGGAAAAACGGGGTCTGCTCGTTCTGTCCTGGGTTAAGCGCCGTAAGGGTGAACTCCTTTCCACATTGGTCTGCAACAACACAGAACTGCTCTTTACCATTGCCGGGAGAGTTTCCCCAAAAACACTTATCGGAGAAGCCCGGGAAGCGGCCGGAAAGTTTTCATCCCCCTTATTTACCTTTTTATCGGAACACCTCAATTCCGCCGATACCACACGGGGTATTGACGCCTCTGCTGTACAGGAGCTGGCCCGTCTTGAGTCGGCGCTTGAAACAAGGGGCACGGAACAAATAACTACCCGTTCCCTTTCAATAGAACTATACGGCGATTCTAAACGTCTGGAACATCTGCTTGATAGTTTCGGCCCCCTGTTTGAAAAGGCGCAGAGGCAGGGGATTGTCGTACCGGACTTTTCTTTTCTTGTCCGCTCTTTTCCCGAAACCATGATCTCAGGCAGGATCATTTTGGAATATGAGCCGGGGTGCGCAGAAGATCAAACACCCCTGGTCAACGCCACCGGGAAGATTTTAGGCCTCCCCTTGGGAAGTGTCAGGGGAATAAGGCGTATCGGAACACTGCGGGACAAGGAGCGCCCCACGGTACTGATGATCGAAAACAAGGAAACCTTTTATGCCCTGGGGGATGATCCGCAGCAGTACGATTGCTGTCTCTACACCGCCGGATATCCGAACCCTGCGGTGAGCGCCCTGGTAAAAATCCTCTCCGCTTCCGGCTTTACCTTTTATCATGCCGGAGACCTTGACCCCGATGGAATCCTGATTCTGCAAAAGTTGCAGGAGATTGCGGAGAAAGAAGTTGTACCGGTGCGGATGGATGCCGCAACCTTTGACCACTATCTCCCCTGGGGCCGGACACTGGAGAAGACGATGCTTCAAAAACTTGAACATATCCATGAAAATGTCAGGACAATTCCTGGAATGGAAGGACTTATCCGGCGGATCAAAGAAACCGGCAGAGGGGTTGAGCAGGAAATAATTGATTACTGCCCCGCCTCTTGCAACGAAGTTTCCTAATCGCCCCTTGCGGCCTTAGAGCTTTTCCGCTATGCTTTCGACATCCCCGGTTTCCTATGGTATGGTTTTTCCAGGGATATTCGGGAATGTATATCCCGGAACCTTATTTACCTATGGAACAAACGATGATAAACAAAATTCTCTGTACCCTGCTCCTCTCCGCCAATGTATTATTCGCCTGCAGCGCCGAGGGAATCGCCGACAGGAAGTCCAAGGCGAACGCCGAAAATGGCGCAGACGCCGATACCAGCTATGCCTTTGGGGTAGCCCTGGGGGCCGACTTCAAGCAGGCCGGCCTGAACTTCAATTACGATGCCCTGGTCAGTGGCCTCAGGGATACCCTGGAGGGAAAGGAAACCAGAATCACCCTGGAAGAGGCGATCCCCCTGATCCAGGCCGCCATGCAGGAGGCTATGACCCGGCAGACCGAGGCAAACCGGCAAAAGGGCGTTGATTTTTTGACTGAAAATGGCAAAAACCCGGGGGTTATGACCACCGCCAGCGGACTCCAGTATGAGCTTATCACCCCCGGAACCGGCCCCAAACCGCAGGCTTCCGATACGGTTTCGGTTCACTATGAGGGGACCCTTCTGGACGGTTCGGTCTTTGACAGCTCCTACACCCGGGGTGAGCCTGCGGAATTCCCCCTGGAGGATGTTATCCCCGGCTGGACCGAGGGTATCCAGTTAATGGAAGTGGGCAGTACCTATCGCCTGGTTATCCCTTCGGATCTGGCCTACGGCGAAAGCGGGGCGGGGAATTTTATCCCCCCTAACTCAACCCTGATCTTCAAGGTGGAGTTGCTCGGTATTGTAGAATAACCTTGCAGGGCCTATTGACAAAATCCTCGATAAACGGCAATGTACCCCAGTTAAATAACTTTTTAAGGGGGGGTAGTCATGGATCAGGAATTGGTTGTGCGCATGGAAAAATCCCTGACGGATCTCAAAATGGAGATTATCGCGAATCTTGTTGCCAGCAATAAGGATTTTAAGGAAATCGTTGAGGGGATGGACCCCAAAGACTTGGCGGATATCGCCTCCGACGATATAGATCGGAAGATGATCGAAGCCCTGGGCTCCCAGGAGTTAAAACGCCTCAAGCTGATAGATTCCGCCCTCACCAGGATACAGCAGGGCAAATACGGTCTTTGTGTAAAGTGCAGTAAGCGCATCCCCCCGGAACGTCTGGAGGCCATCCCCTATGCACTTATGTGTATCGAGTGTAAAACGGCGGAAGAACGGAGAAACCGGTAGCTAAATCGCTGTTGCCGTCCATCCCCGCCCCGGTCCCTCAAACTCCACGGTCTCGGCATATCCCGCCCGTAACAGGCTCTCCCGGGCGGTGTCGTAGTATCCCCCCAGATGCGCCGGTTCGTGGGCATCGGCGGTAATGGTTACCCGCGCCCCTTCCCCTCTGAGCAGCCCCAGCAGTTCCAGGGACGGGTAGGGGTCGGCGGTTTTGCTGCGGTTAAGACCACCGGTATTTACCTCAACCACCGCACCGGAACGGGCTGCCTGGGGGGCAATGTTGCGGATGCGGCGGCGGTAGCGTTCCCCCTGGGGATCGAAGTACTCGCCCCGGGGGTTGTTCTTGCGGACTATGTCCAAGTGGCCCAGGATGTCGAAGCCCCCCTGGGAAATCATCCCCTCCATCGCGTCCCAGTAGGTTTCCATTACGGCCTCACCGTCACCGGAAAAATGCCGCACCACTTCCCGCTCAAATACCGCAGCTTCGTCGTCCACCGTAAATGGCTCCCCGCCATCGGGGGGCAAGACGTAATGTACCGAACCGATGATATAGTCCAGGCCCAGGAACTGAAAATCCTTGTCCGCCGGGCTTGTCAAACCTTTGATATAGTCAACCTCCAGGCCCAGGTAGACCCGCAGTTTTCCTGCCCAGAGTCGGCGGGCGGCGTTGACCGTGCCGATGTATTCGTCCAGCCGTTCGTCGGCGAGGTGCCATTCGGTTTTTATGCCGGTCTTTTTCGTTATGGGCGCGTGGGCGCTGAATCCAAGGGCGTCAAGACCCTTTGCATAAGCGGCTTGGCAGAAATCTTCCACGGATCCCTTGCCGTCGCAAAAATCCGTATGGGTGTGGAGACAACTGCTGCGCATGGGCTCCTCCTAGAAATTGGGCTTGAGGATTTCGAGGGTTTTTTTAAAGACATCCTCAGGGTTAAGGGGCTTATACAGGTAACTCTTAACCCCCATTTGAAATGCTTTGATCACCATTTCCTGCTTGGTCATGGAGGATAGGACGATTACCGGCGTCTGATAATTAATGGCCTGAAGCTGTTCGAGTACCATAAATCCGTCCGGCTCCGGCATTACCAGGTCCATGAACACCAGGTCAAACAGGGCCATCTCCGGCTCCTTGAGGAATTCCGCCCCGCTGAGATAGGTTTTTACCGAGGCCCCTGCGGTCTCGAAGATGTTCCTGATCATTTCCAGGATGATACCGTCATCATCCACCGCGCCTATCCGGAGGTTCCGGATAACTTCCCGCAGCGCCTCCGTGGTCAGATGCTTGTGGTAATCCCGGTCAAACCGGAGCAGCATAGCTTCCTCTGTCTTGGGATCATCGGCGTTCAATATGGTCCCCTTGGATTCCACCAGGTCGGCAATATCCTCCAGCACCTCCGCATCAGCATCGGCGTCCTCGATCTCCGGTGACGCTTCGCCTTCCTCCGCCGGAGCATCGGCCTTAGCCTCCGGAGCAGGCTTTTCGTCCGCATACAGCAGATTCATCGCTTCCTGCAAGGTGGAAACCAGCCGGTACTCGGCATATTCCCTCCGCTCCGTCACAAATCTCCTGATATTCTCATCCTTGGTCAGGATATGTAGGATTCGGCGTTTTGCCTTGGAAGCCTTCAATAATAGGTGCAGCAATTTTTCCAGTTTGCCAAAATCAGCGTTCCCCGCAGCCCCGCCTTTGAGATTGAGGTTGAGATCGCTGAGCATGATGATTATCCGGGGAATACTCATCTCGTAGAGGGTCAGCAGTTCCGTGACCCGGTAATAGAGCATATCCAGTTTATCATGGTTGAGGCCCCGGGCAAGTTCGATAAACAGGATATCGCTGTTTACATGGACATCGATAATCCCCGGGCTGGTATCAATCGTAAATCTGACCCCCAGGAGTTCCGAGACGGTCTTGAACAGGGCATCCACCCTGAAGGGCTTGGTAAATACCTTTTTTACCCCAAAAGGGAGGAGCTCGATAATCTTCTCCTGGTCGATTTTTTGGGCCATGAGGATTACCGGAACCTTTGCCGTATTGGGGTTGAGCCTCTTTTCCTGCAAGACCTGTATACAGGTCTCCCCCAGAGGATAATCCAGGAGGATCAGGTCCGGAGATCCAATACGCATTTTTCCCGCCGCCTCAAGGCTATTGCCGGCGGTATCAGCCTCAACCTCCCCTTTATTTTCAAGGAGTTTGGTTTTGAGGTATTCCCGTACAAGGGGGGATTCATCAATTACAAGGACCTTTTTTTTCATAATAATACCCTTGAGTATATCCCCCAAACCAAGTTTTTGCTATAGTACTGGGAATCAATTGACTTATGCACGGGAAAGACGTAGGCTATATAGAAGAGAAGAGATACTTGTAGAGGGGGAAACCATGAGCATATTCGACCAGCTGTTTTCAATCCAAACCATAGTTGCCCTATGCACCGGTATCGGGGTTTTCTTTACCATTTACCAAAACCATAAGATAAAGACGAATGATCTTCGCCACCTCGAAGGTAACCTTCATCAACTCGCAAAATATACTATTGCCATAGGCAATGCTTCCCAAAAACTTCATGAGGCAATGTCGGACATTTCGTAGTACTTCCGCATCTCCTCCGCCGGTACCATGCTCCCCCCGGTAGCCCACACCAAATGGGTGGCATTATCAGTTCCCCCCAGCCAAGCCTTCCCCGCTTCGGTACCGTACAGCCCCGGAGGCCCCATGAGTCCCGCTGTGGCGGAGGGTTCCAGCCAGATGTCTTCCAAGTCCGCCAGCTTATGCACCAGGTAGTAAAGCTGCTCATCACTGACGGTAACTTCGCCGCTTAACAGGGTATCCATCACACCGCCGACAAAACTGGAGGGACGGCCCACCGCGAGACCATCGGCGCAGGTTTTGTTGTCGATGCCGAAATCGCCGACACATACCTTGTCTTGTAAACCGGTGACAAGGCCCAGGAGCATGCAGGGCGCGTGGGTTGGTTCCGCGAAAAAACAGTGGGCATTGCTGCCGAAGACCCGCTTGATGCCGTGGCTTACGCCGCCGGGTCCGCCGCCGACACCGCAGGGCAGGTAGACGAACAGGGGATGTTCGGCGTCTACGGGGATATGCAGCGCTTCAAGCTGCTTTTTCAGCCGCAGGGCCGCCACGGAATAGCCCAGGAAAAGGGTCTTGGAATTTTCATCGTCCACAAAATGACAGTCGGGGCCCGCAAGCTTCCGGCCTTCTTCGACCGCTTTACTGTAGTCCGCATCGTATTCCACCACAGTGACACCTTTACTGCGGAGCAGGTCCTTTTTCCACTGCCGGGCGTCGGCGGACATGTGTACCGTGGTCTTAAAGCCCAGCTTTGCCCCCATGATGCCGATTGAAAGACCCAGGTTGCCGGTGGAGCCCACCGCCAGTTCACGGGTGTTAAAAAACTTGCGGAAAGAGTCTTCCAGAAGGATATCGTAGGAATCACTTTCTTTGAGCATCCCCCGTTCCAGGGCCAGCTTTTCCGCATGGGCCAATACCTCATAGATTCCGCCCCGGGCTTTGATGGAACCGGAAATGGGAAGGAGGTTGTCGCATTTTAAAAGGAGCCGTCCGGGGATTTGCACATCCCGGTCTTTTTTCAGGAAGTCCAGCATCCCAGGGATTTCCCGCAGGGGGGATTCTATAATACCCGCATCCTTGGCGGTTTCCGGAAACGCCCGGGCAATAAACGGGGCAAAGCGGGTAAGCCGGTTTGATGCGTCGTCCATATCCGCAGGGCTGACCCCGCAGAGACTCAACTCCGGATTCCCCTTTTTGTAATGGGGGTTTATCCAGAAGGTTTCCCGCAGGGAGGCGGCATCGGCAAGGACAGGGGATTCTTTTTCCCATTGCTCCGCCGTTTTATTACCAATTAATTTCTCTTCCATAAATTACCCCTCTGACGCGACCGTCCTTCTTAACCTGACGTTCTCAATATCATAGCTGAACAGTTCCCGAAGGTCGTTAAGCCCCAGTGCCATCAGCGCCATGCGGTCTATGCCGATGCCCCAGGCCGCCACCGGAACGTTAACCCCCAGGCTGGCGGTGACCTCCGGGCGGAAGATGCCGGAACCGCCCAGCTCGAACCAGCCAAGGACCGGGTGCTTGATGTGGACTTCCACCGAGGGTTCGGTGAAGGGGAAATAGCCGGGGACGTACTTTACTTCCTTGGCCCCCGCCACTTCCCGGGCAAACATGTCCAGCATCCCCAGCAGGGTCTTGAGGTTCACGTCCTCCCCCAGGACGATGCCTTCGGTCTGGTAGAAGTCCGAAAGGTGGGTGGCGTCCACCTTGTCATACCGGAAACAGCGGAGGATGCCGAAGTACTTGCCGGGGATCTTCGCCTTGGGCAGGGTTTTGGCGGAAAGTACCGTACCCTGGCTACGGAGGATGAGCCGCCTGGTGAACTCCTTATCAAAGGCGTAGTTCCAGCCCCGGCTCCCGGTTGTGCCGCCATCCTCGTGGGCTGCGGATACGTTGGATAGCCAGGGCTCCTCGATGGCCTTGGCCTTGTCGGGGTCCGCAATATGGTACACATCGTGGATATCCCGGGCGGAGTGGAACTGGGGCATAAAGAGGGCATCGGAGTTCCAGAACTCGGTCTCCACCAGGGGGCCGTCGAATTCCTCAAAGCCCAGGGAGGAAAGTTTGTCCTTTACATCCTCCAGGAATTTTGCGTAGGGATTTGTCCTGCCGACGATGAGCCGGGTGGGGGGGACCTGTACATTGTAGGAACGGAAGGTCCTGCCCTTCCAACCGCCTGATTCCAGCATTTCCGCCGTCAGGGTCCCGATTTCGTCCCCGACGATCCCCGCAGCCTTGAGGCCGGTCACCACGGGTTCCCAGTCGGGGGTAAAGCCGAATACCACGGTTTCCCGGTCCGTCTGACGGAAGGGCGCGTCTGCGGCGCCCCGCTTCTTGGCGATGCCCCCTATGACGGCTTTTTCTGCGGCGGAAAGTGCCGCCTCGGGCAGGAGGCCCCCATCGGTTTCGAAAGACTTATCCAAAAGACCCCGGATAAGGGCGTAGTGGTCTGCGGCGGGACCGGTAACGGGGCGGCCGTTTTTCAACTGATCCGGGGGCAGGGCAATGATAACCCGCTTGTCGCTGTCCATAGCGAAGAGGCCCAGCTTGGAGAGGCTTCCAAAGGCGCTCCCCACGTCCTTATTGTCAAGACCCAGGGTTTGGGCAATTTCCGGAAGCTGCAATCCGGGTTTCAGGCGAACCAACTCCAGAATTCGCTCCTCGGGGCTGCCTTTTTCCTTCCAGGCCCGGCCTAAATCGGTCAATTCATAGAAAATACCGGTTTCCCGGCGGATTTCATGAACAATACCCTTCCCCGCAAGCCAGGACAGGGCCTGGTTGCCGTTCCCGCTCTTAAACCCCAGGTCTTTTTCGACCTTTTCCACCGTAAGCTCATCATCCTTTGTATAGGCCAGGATGATCCGGACTTCCAGGGGGTGCAAGTTCTTTACCGTGTTCTGAATATCGATACCCATAGGCAGAGGATACCGGTTTCAGGGAGCTTTGAGAAGAGGCGTGGCCGGTGCATACTTGCTCAGTAATATCCACCGAAAGCCTAATTACAGCCCTTCCAGTTCGGCTACCGGCAAGCCGGTTACATCGGCAATCTGTTTAAGCGGCATCCCTGTTTTTTTAAGATTCGTTGCCGTAAGCCGCAAACCCTTTTCAAAACCTTTTTCCAAGCCTTCTTCGCGCCCCCTTTCGATACCCCTCTCGATACCTTTCTCGATACCCCGCGCTTCAAACTCTGCGGTTACCCCCATCCGTTCGAGCGTTTCATAGAACTTTCTTGTCTCGTTCATTTTGATTGCCTCCATAGCATCGTAGTTCGCCTTTAGT